>DAISHS010000245.1:0-6810 GCA_036822415.1 Chloroflexota bacterium | reverse complement strand
GGCGAAGCCCTGCAGCCGTTCAGGGGCAAGGTGATTATCGCCACTAAATTTGGCTGGAAGCACGGCGAAAAAGGGCCGCATCCCAGCATGGGTATGGACAGCCGCCCCGAGCAAATCAAGCGCGTCGCCGAGGCCTCGCTCAAGCGCCTGCGCGTGGAGGCCATTGACCTGTTCTATCAGCACCGGCCCGACCCGAACGTGCCTGTCGAGGATGTGGCCGGAACGGTCAAGGATCTGATCCAGGCCGGCAAGGTGAAGCATTTCGGGCTGTCCGAGTCCAACGCCGAGCAGATCCGCCGCGCTCACGCGGTGCAGCCCGTCACGGCCCTGCAGAGCGAGTATTCGCTCTGGTGGCGCGCCATCGAGGAGAACGGCGTGCTGGCGACGTGCGAGCAGCTCGGCATCGGCCTGGTACCTTACAGCCCGCTGGGCCGGGGCTACCTGACCGGCAAGGTTGATGAGAACACGACCTTCGACAGCACCGACATCCGCAGCCGCAATCCCCGCTTCACGCCGGAGGCGATCAAGGCCAACCGCGTCGTGATTGATCTCCTGGAGAGGATCGCCGCGGCGCAGGGCGCCACCCCGGCGCAGATCGCGCTGGCCTGGCTGCTGGCGCAGAAACCCTGGATCGCGCCGATCCCCGGCTCGCGCCGCCTCGAACGGCTGGATGAGAACCTGGGCGCGATCCACATCGAGCTGACGCCGGCCGACCTGCAGGAGATCGAAGCTGCGATGGCCCACATCACGGTGGTCGGCGACCGGTATTAAGATCGCCATCCAGGAAGATCTCGACGGCAAGGCCGCGGACTGGATGGAGCAGGTCAGCGACGCGCAATACGCCGGATGATCTTCCATCGTTGAAATGACCCCATTGACCTTTTCGTGACCTCTAGCAGCGCTTCCTTGTCCCCTCTTTGACCTCTTTTGGCCTATACTGATCTTGCAGGGGGCCGCAACCGATGCGGCCCCCTCTGAACATGCGGGATGAAGGGGATGGCTAAAATGGCAGATCTTGTCTATCTGGTGGTCGGCCTTGGGTTCTTTGGCGCCTGCCTGGCGCTGCTCAGGCTGTGCGACCACTTGCTGCGAGGGTGAACATGGATGTTACTTATCTACTTGTGGGCGCGGTCGCGCTGCTTTTGCTCGTTTACCTGGGGGCGACCCTGTTGAAACCGGAGTGGTTCGGATGATGGCGAACTGGCTGCAACTCGTAATCTTTATGGCGCTGCTCCTCCTGCTCGTGCGGCCGCTCGGTGCGTACATGGCGCGGGTGTATCGCGGAGAGCGCACCTTGCTCTCGCCCGTGGCCGGCCCGCTGGAGCGCGGCCTGTACCGGGCCGCGGGCATACGGCCGGAGCGCGAGATGACCTGGCAGGCTTATGCCGCGGCGGTGATCGCCTTCAGCGCCATCGGCTTCGTCTTCCTGTACCTGCTGCTGCGCGTGCAGCATGTGCTGCCGCTGAACCTGCAGCGGCTCGGGCCGCTCTCGCCGGCCCTGGCTTTCAACACCGCGGCCAGTTTCGTTACCAACACGAACTGGCAGAGCTACGGCGGCGAAACCACCCTGAGCTATCTCGCGCAGATGCTCGGGCTTACGGTCCAGAACTTCGCCTCGGCTGCGGCCGGCATGGCGGTGTTGGTCGCGTTCGTGCGCGGGCTGAGCCGCCAGAACAGCGGGACGGTGGGCAACTTCTGGGTGGACCTGACGCGCTCGACGTTGTACATCCTGCTGCCGCTGGCGTTCGTGCTGGCGCTGGCGCTCCTCTCGCAGGGCGTCATCCAATCGCTTGGCGACTACCGCGCGGCGGCAACGCTGCAACCCGGCGGGCCGGGCCAGGTGCTGCCGCTGGGGCCGGTCGCGTCGCAGGAAGCGATCAAACAGCTTGGCACGAACGGCGGCGGCTTCTTCAACGTCAACTCGGCCCATCCGTTCGAGAACCCGACGCCGCTGAGCAATCTGCTCGAAGGGCTGGCGATCCTTCTCATTCCGGCCGCGCTGACCTACACCTGCGGCCGCCTCATGGGCGACACGCGGCAGGGGTGGGCGCTGCTGGTAGCAATGACCGTCGTCTTCGTGGTTTGCGCCGGGCTGACGATCTGGGCCGAGAGCCGGCCGAATCCGGCATTGGCCGGGCTGCCGATCGACCAGGGCGCGGGCAACCTGGAGGGGAAGGAGCTGCGCTTCGGCGCAGCCGGATCTGCGCTGTGGGCTGCGGCGACGACTGCGGCCTCCAACGGGTCCGTCAACGCGATGCACGCCTCTTTCACGCCGCTGGGCGGCCTCGGCCCCATGGTGCTGATGCAGCTCGGCGAGGTCATCTACGGCGGTGTGGGCTCGGGTCTCTATGGGATGCTGGCCTTCGTCATCATCGCGGTCTTCGTGGCCGGCCTGATGGTCGGCCGCACGCCGGAATATCTTGGCAAGAAGATCGAAGTCTTCGAGATGAAGATGGCGGCCTTGATCGTCCTGATCCCCGTGGTTACCGTGCTCCTGGGGACCGCGGTCGCGGTTGTGACGCCGGCCGGGCTGGCGGGCTTGTTGAACAAGGGGCCGCAAGGCTTCAGCGAAGTGCTGTATGCGTTTTCATCGGCAGGGAACAACAACGGCAGCGCCTTCGCTGGGCTTTCGGCGAACTCACCCTTCTACAACATGGCGTTAGGGATCGCCATGCTGATCTCGCGCTTCTGGCTGATCGTGCCGACGCTGGCTATCGCGGGCAGCCTGGGCGCCAAGAAGCGCGCCGCCGCCAGCGCGGGGACGTTGCCCACCCATTCGCCGCTGTTCGTTGGCTGGCTGATAGCCGTCGTGCTGCTGGTCGGCGCGCTGAGCTTCCTGCCCAGCCTGGCGCTGGGGCCGCTCGTCCAGGAGCTCATGCGGGGGAGGTTGTTCTGATGGCGGTTGAACTGCGAAATGATGCTCTGGTGCTGCAGAGAAAGCTGTATCGCCGCGCAGTGGCGGCGGCCTTCGTCAAACTGGATCCGCGGCGTCAGGTGCGCAACCCGGTCATGTTCGTGACCGAGGTGGGCGCGCTCGTGGTGTCCTTGCTGGCCGTCCAAGCCGCCAGGCAGACTGCCTTCACCCTGGCGATTGCAGGCTGGCTCTGGCTGACGGTGCTGTTCGCCAACTTCTCGGAGGCGTTGGCGGAGGGCCGCGGCAAAGCTCAGGCAGAGGCGCTGCGTCGAACGCGACGGGACACGCAGGCCAAGAAGATCGTCGCACCGGGCCGCGGGCCTGAGCGGCGGGTGGAGGTGACGGCTTCCGGCGCCCTGCGCCAGGGCGACCTGTATCTGGTGCAGGCCGGCGACGTCCTGCCGGCGGACGGGGAGATCGTCGAGGGCATTGCATCGGTGGACGAGAGCGCGGTGACGGGTGAAAGCGCGCCGGTTGTGCGCGAGGCGGGTGGCGACCGCAGCGCAGTCACCGGGGGCACGCGGCTCCTGTCCGACTGGCTGGTGGTGCGCGTGACCGCAGAGCCTGGCCACGGATTCCTGGAGCGGATGATCGCCATGGTCGAAGGCGCGAAGCGGCAAAGGACGCCGAACGAGATCGCCCTGAGCATCTTGCTTTCGGGTTTTACGATCGTGTTTCTCGTGGTCTGCGCCACGCTGCTGCCGTTTTCGATCTACAGCGTGCGGGCCGCGGGCCAGGGCGCGCCCCTGTCCATCACCGTGCTGGTGGCGCTGCTGGTGTGCCTGATCCCGACGACCATCGGCGGGCTGCTGTCGGCCATCGGCATCGCGGGTATGGACCGCATGATCCGGCGCAACGTGGTCGCCACGTCGGGACGGGCGGTCGAGGCTGCGGGCGACGTTGACGTGCTCCTGTTGGACAAGACGGGCACGATCACCCTCGGCAACCGCCAGGCGGTGGAGTTCATACCGGTCGGGGGAACACCGTTGCATGGCCTGGTCGAGGCAGCGCAACTGGCCTCGTTGGCGGACGATACACCCGAGGGGCGGAGCATCGTCGTGCTGGCCAAAGACAAATACGGCCTGCGGGAGCGCACCCTGGGCGCGGGCGAGGATCATGGGCATGAGATGACATTCATCCCGTTTACCGCGCAGACGCGCATGAGCGGCGTTGACATCCCGGCCAACGGCCGGATCGCCGCCAGCATCCGCAAGGGCGCACCGGACGCGATCATCAGCCTGGTCGAGGCGGCCGGCAACACCGCGCCGCCAGACCTGCGCGGCGCAGTGGAAACCATCGCGCGCTCCGGGGGCACACCCCTGGTGGTCAGCCAGGACGGTTGCGCGCTGGGCGTGGTTCATCTGAAGGATATCGTCAAAGGCGGCATCAAAGACCGTTTTGGGCAACTGCGCCGGATGGGGATCAAGACCGTGATGATCACGGGCGACAACCCGTTGACCGCCGCCGCGATCGCTGCGGAGGCCGGCGTGGACGATTTCCTGGCGCAAGCGACGCCCGAGACGAAACTCTCGCTGATTCGCGAGTATCAGGCGGGCGGCCGGCTGGTGGCGATGACCGGGGATGGCACCAACGATGCGCCCGCGCTGGCGCAGGCGGACGTGGCCGTGGCGATGAACACCGGCACGCAGCCGGCGCGCGAGGCCGCGAACATGGTTGACCTGGACTCGAACCCGACCAAGCTGATCGAGATCGTGGAAATCGGCAAGCAGTTGCTGATGACACGCGGCGCGCTGACCACGTTCAGCATCGCCAACGACGTCAGCAAGTACTTTGCGATCATCCCGGCCGCGTTCGCCGCGATCTACCCGGAGCTGGGCGTGCTCAACTTCATGCGGCTGGCGACGCCGCAGAGCGCGATCCTTTCGGCGGTGATCTTCAACGCGCTGATCATCGTGCTGCTGGTGCCGCTGGCCCTGCGCGGGGTGCCCTACCGCGCGCTGCCGGCCGCGCAGTTGCTGCGCAACAACCTGCTGATCTACGGCCTGGGCGGATTGGTGGCGCCGTTCATCGGCATCAAACTCATTGACCTGGCCCTGGTGGCCCTGAGGTTGGCATGAAGACATTGATCGAACAACTGCGCCCGGCGTTGGTGATCTTCGCCGGCCTGGCGCTCCTGACCGGCCTGGCCTATCCGCTGCTGGTGACAGGCATTGCCCAGGTCGCACTGCCGGGGCAAGCCAACGGCAGCCTCGTCGTGGGGACCGGTGGCGGCGCCGTAGGCTCCGCGCTGATCGGTCAGAGCTTCAGCGATCCGCGCTATTTCTGGGGCCGGCCATCGGCCACGGCCGGCGGGCCGTACGTTCCGTATGATGGCAAGACGCTCACCGGCTCCAGCGGCTCGAATCTAGGCCCACTGTCGGCCGACCTGCGGCAGGCAGCGGCCGCACGGATTGCGGCCCTGCAGGCGGCAGACCCGGGCAACGCAGCGCCCATCCCGGCCGACCTGGTGACGGCTTCAGCCAGCGGGCTGGACCCCGACATCAGCCTGGCCGCGGCGCTCTATCAGGCGCCGCGGGTGGCCCGCGCGCGCGGCATCGCCGCAGAGGCGGTGCGTCAGTTGATCCTGGCGCACGCGCAAGGCCGGTGGCTGGGCCTCTTCGGTGAGCCACGGGTCAATGTTCTCGCGCTGAACCGGGCGCTCGATGCAGTATAATGGGGCTATGATGCAACGACCCGATCCCGATGCCTTGCTGAAGCGGGTGCAGGCCGAGGAGGCGCACACCGGCCGCGGCCGGCTGAAGATCTTCCTCGGCTACGCTGCCGGTGTGGGCAAGACCTATGCCATGCTCGAAGCGGCGCACCAGCGCCAGGCCGAGGGTGTGGATGTGGTGGTTGGCTACATCGAGACCCACGGCCGCGCAGAAACCGAGGCGCTGCTCCACGATCTGGAAGCGCTGCCCCCACGCCCGATCGCCTATCGCAACGTCACGCTGCCGGAGCTTGACGGCGATGCCCTGCTCGCCCGCCGGCCCCAGCTCGCGCTCATTGATGAGTTGGCGCACACCAACGCGCCCGGCATGCGCCATCCCAAGCGCCACCAGGACGTGGAAGAGCTGCTGGCGGCCGGAATTGACGTTTACACGACGCTGAATGTGCAGCACCTGGAGAGCTTGAACGACGTCGTGGCGCAGATCACCGGCGCACGACAGCAGGAGACGGTGCCCGATCAGGTGCTCGATAAGGCGGCTGAGATCGAGATGGTGGATCTCCCGCCGGACGAGCTTCTCGCACGCCTGCGTGAAGGCAAGGTCTACATCCCGGACCAGGCGGCCCGGGCGATCGAGCTGTTCTTCCGCAAGGGCAACCTGACGGCGCTGCGCGAGATGGCGCTGCGCCGCGCGGCGGCGCGCGTCGATGACCAGATGCGCGCGTACATGCAGACGCGCGCCATTCGGGGGCCGTGGCACGCCAGCGAACGCATCCTGGTGTGCGTGAGCGCCAGTCCCAGCTCCGAGCGATTGATTCGGTCGGCGCGCCGGCTGGTGGATGAGTTAAACGCGCCCTGGTACGCGCTGCACTTCGAATCCGCAGCGCACCCTGATCTGCGCGCGGCAAACCGCGAAGCAGTGACCGCGCACCTGCAGCTCGCCGAATCGCTCGGCGCGGAGACTGCGACGATCACGGGGGAGGCGCTCGCCGCTGGCATCCTCGATTTCGCGGCCAAGCACAACGTGACGAAGATCGTGATTGGGGCGCAGGTGCGTGCACGCTGGCGCGATCTCGCGCGCGTCTCGCTGGTCGAAGAGCTGGTGCGCATGAGCGGCGACATTGATGTCTACGTCATCAGTGAGCCGCCTGCCAGGCCGCGCAGTGCAGCGAAGGGACGAACCGTGGCGGCGCCGGCCTGGCGCGGATACGCCCTCAGCGCTGCGCTC
>DAISHS010000244.1:2094-6814 GCA_036822415.1 Chloroflexota bacterium | reverse complement strand
TGGTCAGCACCCGCTGCAGGCGCCGGGCGGCCTCGGGCGTGCCGTCGGCCACGATGACCTGGCCGGCATGTTGACTGTAGCCGATGCCGACGCCGCCGCCGTGATGAAAACTGACCCAGGTGGCGCCGCCGGCCGTGTTGATCAGGGCATTGAGAATGGCCCAGTCGGAGATCGCGTCGGAGCCATCGAGCATCGCCTCGGTTTCGCGGTTGGGAGAAGCCACGGAGCCGCAGTCGAGATGATCGCGGCCGATGACGATCGGCGCTTTGACTTCGCCGCGCGCCACCAGGTCGTTGAAAGCCAGCCCCGCGCGCGCCCGCTCACCGTAGCCCAGCCAGCAGATACGCGCCGGCAGGCCCTGGAAGGCAATCCGTTCACGCGCCAGGCGCAGCCAGCGCGCCAGGTGCTCATTTTCAGGGAAAAGCTCCAGCATGGCCTGGTCGGTGCGGTAGATGTCCTGCGGATCGCCGCTGAGCGCTACCCAGCGGAACGGCCCTTGCCCTTCGCAGAAGAGCGGCCGCACATAGGCCGGTACGAAGCCGGGGTAGGCAAAGGCATCGCTGACGCCCTGGTCGTAGGCGCGCTGGCGCAGGTTGTTGCCGTAGTCAAAGACGATCGCGCCGGCCTTCTGCATCGCCAACATGGCCTGCACGTGCGCCGCCATCGAGGCCAGCGCGCGGCGCTGATACTCGGCCGGGTCACGCTGGCGCAGGGCCGCGGCGGCTTCCAGGCTCAGACCGACCGGCAGGTACATCAGAGGATCATGCGCGCAGGTCTGATCGGTGACGACATCGGGCGTTACGCCGCGCGCCGCCAGCTCGGGCAGCACCGCGGCGGCATTACCGATCAACCCAATCGAACGCGGCGCGCCGGCGCGCACAGCCTCTTCGACGCGGGTCATGGCCTCTTCCAGGTCATCCACAACCTCATCCAGGTAACGCGTGGCCAGGCGCCGCGCCGCGCGGGCCGGGTCAATTTCGACGACCAGCGCGACCCCTTCGTTCATCGTCACGGCCAGCGGCTGCGCGCCGCCCATTTCGCCCAGGCCAGCCGTCAGCACAAACTTGCCCTTGAGGCTGCCGCCGTAGTGCTGCCGGGCCAGCGCGCCCAGCGTCTCGTAAGTGCCTTGCAGGATGCCTTGCGTGCCGATGTAGATCCAGGAGCCGGCCGTCATCTGGCCGTACATGATCAGCCCCTCGGCCTCCCAGCGGTCGAAATTGGCCTGTGTGGCCCACGCGGGGACGATGTTGGAATTGGCAATCAGCACGCGCGGCGCATCCGGGTGCGAGGGAAAGACAGCCACCGGCTTGCCGCTCTGCACGAGCAGCGTTTCCTCGCCGTTCATGGTAGCCAGGGTCTGCAGAATGGCGTCGAAACAGGCCCAGTTGCGCGCAGCCTTGCCGCGGCCGCCATAGACGATGAGATTGTCCGGATCCCAGGCCACTTCGGGATCGAGGTTGTTTTGCAACATGCGGTAGGGAGCTTCGAGCAGCCAGTTCTGACAGGTCAACTGGGCGCCGCGCGGGGCGCGGATCGTTCGCTGTGGAGACATCCTTGTCACCTCCTGCACCGATTCACGGGGGTTATTTTTCACCGCCCTGGCCCCGTCGAACCGGGGCCAACCAGGCGCTTGCAGCCACACACGCCATCACGAATACGCGAATTCATGGTAAGAAAAGCTGCTACGCAACGGGTGAGCGCCTAACGCTGTAAGAAGCTGCCGCCCAAAACGGCCACCCCCACCATGATGAGCAGCAAAGGCGCCAGGAGTCGCACCAGCATGCCGCCAAAGAAGCTGCCGAAGAGTACGAAGAAGAAAAGTCCAATGGCTCCTACCACCACGCTGCTCCAGAGGAGGCCGTTGTTGCGCGCCTCCGGGCGGCCCAACGCGTACATGGCAAATAACCCCAGGCCCACGGAAAATGGGATCAAGGCCCAGGCGTAGGCCCAACTGCCCCAATTGCCGCTCAGGCTTTGATAGAGAAAGAGCAGGCCCAGCACCAGGAAGATGGAGGCCGGCACAGCCAGGCCGATGACCCGCTGGCGCTCGCGCCACCAGATGAAAATGGGCGCCCAGCACGCCACCGACACAAACAAGATGATCAGCGGCCAGAAGCTCCAGGTGTTGAAACTGATGTCCAGGCGGCTCAGGAACCAATCAGCCGTGGTAAACAGCAAGAAAATGATGCCGAGCAGGATCAACATCGAACCTGCGTACAGTGTGCCTCGATTTTGCATGTTGCTCTCCCTTGACGTCGGTCGGGGCGCCGATGAAAATTTAGCTCACGCGCCCGGTCGCCAGGGATCAACCCGGCGCGGCGAGCGCGCGGCGCGCGGCCACCAGCTCAACCAATTGCTGGCGGTGAGTCACATTCCATTCGCCGGTCATCAACTGCTTGACCTCTTCCAGCTCCAAAAAGAAAATGTCGCTCGTCTCGCGCAGGCGCTGATCGGCCAGCGCTTCCTGCGCCGCGGCCAATGTCCACATGCGCGCTGCGGCCAGCCAGAAGGCGCGGGCATCATCGGCCTGATCGAGCAGCTCGCCGAAGCGCCGGCGAGATTGCAGCAAGGCTTCGACGCTGCGTCGGCGCAAAAAGCGCAGGCGCTCGAGGAGTTTTTGCTCAACCAGGGTCAGGCGCGCCAGGGGGTCAGAATCGGGCGTGACGCTGATCAGGGCCAGTTGGGCGTTGAGTTTGGCTGGATCTTCGCGCCAGCGCGGGCTGGACAGCTCTGACTCGCTGGCGCTGCGATGCCCATAGCGGTTGATGAAGTCTTCGCGGCCATCCATGCCGCGTGCCACGCGGCTGAGCGCCAGTTCATAGCCGGAAACCGGCGTCACCAGGGTCGTCACCTCCGCGGGCGAGGCCTCCGGCCAGGCTTCTTTCTGCGCCTGGATCACGTCGTTACTGCTCTCTTGCCAGGCGATCTGCATCTGCCCCCAGGTGCTCAGCGCCACGATGCCATACGGCTCGATTTCCTCCATCACCTGTAACAGTTCAGCCTGTCCCCAGCGCGTCTCCCGCACCCGCGCGTACCAGCGCTGCACGCGCTGGCAGCGGTCCGGGGCCGCAGCCGCCGCCGCCAGCAACGTCTTGGAGCCGCGGTTGACCAGACCAACCTGGGCCAGCAGTCCCCCACGGCCGGCGCTCTCCGCATCGGCCACCAGCGCCGTCTCCCGCCGCCGGTAAGCCTGCCCTGCGACCAACTGCCACTGCGCGCTTGCCGACACGTCTGTTTTTACCACATCTTTTAGCGCCTGGGCCGTTTGCCGCTGTGCAGCCTCCAGCACCGGCGCCAACACTGACCAGGTCAGCGGCATGGGGCGCGGCGGCGCCCATTGGCTATCGCTAACTGGCTCCCAGACCGCCAGGTCTACTTGACTCTCTGTCAACCGACTCACTCCTTGACCCCAACTTGGCAGGCGTCGCACGCACGGACGCGCCTGGGCCTGCATGACTCATTCTAGCAAACAACGCGCAGACGGTCAAGGGGCGAAAGTGCATCGTTCAGGAGAGTGATTTGTTGCTTCTTGAACCCAGTGTTAGAATGTCAAGACCAGCGTATAACTTGATGGCTCAGTCAGATCGTTCATCGTGGGAGAACGGATGATACCTCGGCTATTTCTGAACCAACTAACCCCACTCAACTTGCTTTCATTTGGGCCAGAGACGGCGCCGATCAACCTAAACGCCCTCAACGTCCTCATTGGCCCCAACGGTTCGGGCAAGTCCAACTTCATCGAGGCGATTGCCCTGCTCCGTGCCAGCGCACGCGACGTGCGCGCTGGCCTGGAAGGCGGTGTGAGTGATTGGGTGTGGAAAGGCGATCCACTGGGTGTGGCCAGTCTCGAAGCGGTCCTTGAGAACCCTTACGGAGAGCAGAACCTGCGCCATCGCCTGGCTTTTCGCGCGGAACAACAAACATTTCGCTTGAAAGACGAACAGATCGAGAACGTTGAGCCTTATCCCGGTCAGCGCCAAGCCTACTTCTATTATCATTATCAAAACGGGCAACCGGTGCTCAACATCAAGAACGGGCAACGTCGTCTTACACGCGAGAATGTGGAGCTCAACCAATCCATCCTGCCGCAGCGACGCGATCCCGATACGTATCCCGAAATCTCGTATCTGGCTTCGATGTACGAGCGCATTCGTCTTTATCGTGAATGGGCGTTTGGCCGCCATACCATCTTTCGTATGCCCCAAAAAACCGATGTGCGCAATGATCGGCTGGAAGAAGATTTTTCGAATCTCGGCATGTTTCTCAACCGCCTGGCAGGCGATCCTCGCATCAAAACCGGGTTGCTCGCCGCACTGGGCGACTTGTATGCTGGACTAGACGATCTTCACTTCAGCATCCAGGGCGGATCGGTACAGGTCTTCTTCACCGAGGGCAATTTCAGCATCCCTGCCACGCGTCTTTCCGATGGCACGTTGCGCTATCTGTGCCTGCTCGCCATTCTGTGCGATCCTGAGCCGCCGCCGCTGGTCGGAATCGAGGAGCCGGAACTTGGTCTGCACCCCGACATCTTGCCCAAACTCGCTGATCTGCTGGTGGAAGCATCCAGCCGGACCCAGCTCATCGTAACCACTCATTCTGACATGCTGGTTGACGCACTCACTGACCACCCTGAGGCCATCCTCGTTTGCGAAAAACACGATGGCGCAACAGAGATGAAACGGCTCAATGCTGAGCATCTGGCGCACTGGCTGCAAGATTA
>DAISHS010000244.1:0-1994 GCA_036822415.1 Chloroflexota bacterium | reverse complement strand
AATTCCTTGCCCAACTTCCCCTGACTCTAAGCCTAGAGCCAGCCGAGCTACGGCTGGCTCTAGGCCTTTCCGCAGTATTGCTTGGCCTGCGGGGTGCCTATGCTCGATATTCGCATCGTTCTCATCGGAGCCGGCAGCGCCGGCGTAGGGCTTGATACCCTGTGTGACCTGTTTGCCCATCGTGATCTCCTGGCCGGGGCCACCATTGGCCTGGTGGATGTGGATGCCCCAGCGTTGGCCCGGGTCGCGCGCCTGGCTGCGCGTCTGAACGCGGCCAGCGGCATGCCCTTCACCATCCAGTCCAGCAGCGACCGCCGCACGCTCCTGCCTGGCGCGGACTTCGTCGTGATCGCGGTCGAGGTCAACCGCCTGCCGCTCTGGCGCCTGGATTGGGAAATCCCGCGGCGGCATGGCGTGCGCCACATCCTGGGCGAAAACGGCGGCCCGGGCGGCCTGCTGCACGCGCTGCGCACGATTCCCCTGGTGTTGGAAATTGCGCATGACATCGAGGCGCTGTGCCCCGCTGCCCTGGTCATCAACTTCACCAACCCGCTCTCGCGCGTCTGCCTGGCGCTCAGCCGCTACACGCGCCTGCGCGTGGTGGGGCTGTGTCATCAGATTGGCGCCGGCCTGGCCAACGTGGCGCAGACGTTGGCCCTGGACGAAGCGGAGATTGACCTGCAAGCCGTGGGCATCAATCATTTCACCTGGATCACGGCGCTGCATCATCGCCGCAGCGGCGCTGATCTCTATCCGGCCTTCCGCCAGCGGTTGGCGCAGCGTCCGGCCGCGTTCGAGCCGCTCTCCCGTCGCTTATACGACGCCTTTGGTCTTTTTCCGGCCAACGGGGACGATCATCTCGGCGAGGAGATCGGTTGGGCCTGGGAGACCGACCCCCTGGCCGCGGACACGACCACGACCGCCGAGCCGGCCCTCTTCCGCAGCCAGCAGGGCTTGAAGGAGACGACCGCCGCCGCCCTGGACGAAGCCCTGGAGGACGACGAGGCGCTGCACGCGCTGCTCGAACACCGCTCGGATGAGCGCATCGTGCCGGTCATCTGCAGCGTGCTGCACAACCGCCAGCAGCTCGAAATTGCCGTCAATGTGGTCAACCGCGGCGCGGTGCGCAATTTGCCGGACTGGATGATCGTCGAGACGCCGGGAGTGGTCAGCCGCGCCGGGGTGCAGCCGCTGGCCGTGGGAGACCTGCCGGCCGGCTGCGCCGCCCTCCTGCAACAGCGCAGCGCCATCGCCAGCCTGACGGTGGAAGCGGCCGTGCATGGTGATCGCCAGGCTGCTTTGCAGGCGCTCCTGCTTGACCCGGTGGTCAACAGTTACGCGGCCGCCGCGGCGCTGCTCGACGAGCTCTTGGCCGCGCAGGCGCCCTATCTGCCAACGTTTGCGCGCCCCGTCCCGGCCTGAGGAGCTGCCCATGACAAAATCCTGGTGGATAATCGCCCTGGGCCTCATCAACATCGTGAGCACGGGTCTCTCGGTGGTGGCGTTCAAGCAGGCCGGCGCTGCGCTGGAGCCGCGCGTGTTTCTTTGGCAGCAGATCCTGGGCAACTTCTGGGGTTTTGTCAGTGTGATTGCGTTCACCTTCTTGACGCGCTATCTGACGCTGAATGTGGCTTATCCGGTGACGGTGGGCCTGGCGGTTCTGCTCGTGCAGCTGGTCTTTGCCCGCGTCTACTTTGGCGAAGTAGCCACTCCAACCCAGATCACCGGCGCGTTGCTCATCGCCGCGGGCATTGTGCTGGTGGCTCGCCGCTCATAACACCCTCGGCCCGATTGGGAGGTCTTTATGCAAGCCATTGTCTTTCGTTACAGCCTGCCGCGCTTCGCGCTGGCGACGGTGCTGGGCGCGCTGACGCCGCGCGCCTACGCCGGCGGCGCTGCACCCACCGCTCTCCTCGAAGTGCCCGAACCGACGTTGCCCGCGCACGATTGGGCCATCGTGCGCACGGCCTTGTGCGGCATCTGCGGCAGCGACA
>DAISHS010000243.1:0-6838 GCA_036822415.1 Chloroflexota bacterium | reverse complement strand
GCAGTGCCTGACCAATCTCGATCTGTTGCCTGCCACGGGCGCCGTGCTGATCTGACCGCCGTCCTGCGCGCCGGGCAAGGGACGGTCGCGGGCGAGTCTACCGTTGATTCTGCTGCAAACCAGAGGACGACCTGCGATGAGAATAGCAGCACCATTGCGCGTGTTGCTCGCCGATGACCACGCCATCGTGCGCAAAGGCATCCGTGAGTTCCTGGAAGAGGATGGCGAGGTCACGGTGGTGGCCGAGGCGTCCGGCGGCGCCGAGGCCGTGCGCCTGGCCGGCGAACATCGGCCCGGCGGCCTGGGAGGTCCACTGCCGGCGCGTGCCGGCCTGGCTGCCGCGCCCGTTTGGCGCAAGAGAGGGGTGAAATGCAATCCTACGCTCGGTTCCTTTATGCCCTCCGTGAAATCCTGAGCCTCGCCGGCATGGGCGTGGCGCTCTTCTGGTCTGCTGGCCGGCTGGACTGGTGGCCGGCCTGGGCCGCACTGGGTGTGATGGCGTTCTGGATCGGGGCGACGGCATACATCGTGCTCCGCCGCCGCCCCGAGCTGCTGGCCGAGCGCCTGGGGCCTCGGCAGGGCGAGAAACGTTGGGACACAGCCATCGTCGGCCTCATAGGCCTGGTCACCCTGGTGCGCTACATCCTCGCCGGGCTGGATCAGCGCCACGGCTGGACGGGCGGCTTTCCGGTCGGGGCGCAGCTTGCCGCCCTGGCCCTGTGCGTCCTGGGCAACGATGTCCTGTTCATCTGGGCCGCGGCCGCCAACGCCTACTTCTCGCGGATCACGCGCATCCAGACCGAGCGCGGCCACGCGGTCGTGAGCAGCGGCCCGTATCGCTGGGTGCGGCATCCGGCCTACACCGGCTCGATCCTGTACGAGATCGCCGTATCGGTGCTGCTGGCCTCCTGGCCGGCGCTGATCGCCAGCGGCGTGAGCACCGCCCTGCTCATCCTCCGCACCGTGCTCGAAGACCGCACCTTGCAGGCGGAGCTGGCCGGCTACGCCGACTATGCGCGCCGGGTGCGTTACCGCCTGCTGCCGGGCATCTGGTAGCGGAGGATGACGGTGAACTCAGGAGGAAGTAGACCATGTCTGAGACAGAATCCCGAGGCCTATGTTTTTGGCAAATGAAAGCTGGGCCATTTGGCAATGAAAAACAAGGCCAATCGGGTCACGTCGTTTTCAGTTTGACAATCAAAATCAGGGCCATTTGGCATTGTAAAACAAGGCCACCTGGCAGTTCGGGAGTCCAAGGACTGAGGGGCTAGTTGGGGGTCGCAGGGCTGGCCCTGCTCCCCTCGCCCGGCTGGCCTGGGGTTGATCGGCGCAAGGGGGCGCCGCCTGCCTACAGACGGTCGTATTCGGGCGGCTCGACCTGCGCTACTTTGGACATGGCGGCAAGGAACTGCGCCTGGCTTGCGCGTCGTGCGCGGGCCTCCAGATAGTCCTCAGCGCCCAGGGCGGCTAGTTTCTCCGCCAGCGCCAACGTAATCAGTTGGTTGAGCGAAATGTTCTCCCTATCCGCGATCTCGCGGGCAGATTGATGCAGAAATTCAGGGAGCCGTAGACTCAATGTGCTCATATCTCACCTGCCAGTTTCAGGAACGCTCTGGGGGTGATTGCGTGCATGCCGAACCAATCTCACTCCGCCGCGCCGACCGCGCGGCCGCTGACGGCGATCGTGGAGGACGGTGGTCAGGGGGTGGTTTGCATTTTTTGCCGGATAAGGGCGACGCTCGGCTGTGCGTCATCTAATCGGGCTGCTTCTTGCAGCAGCGCTTGCGCCTGTTCGATCTGCCCCAGGCGATGATGTCCCCACGCGCGCCAGTTTTGCGGAACAGCCGGGCCAGGGGCGACGCGCAACCGCACGCGGCGCAGGTTGGGGGTGGGTTGGTCGTGTCTGTTGGCATGGTTGGTCTAGCGAGATGGCGGCTCTATCCGGCGCCGCCCTTCGTCCCAGAGCTGTTCGGTTACGACACGAACTCCAGAAGCAACTCGCGCCCATCTTCGAGTAGAATCCGGTTGCCGCTGACTGCGAGTGGGCTGTCGGCTGGCACTGTCACCGAAGGCCGCGGCTTACCGAGTTGCACCCGTACGACCAGCGGTTTGGCCTCGCGCGCCAGGCTGGCCCAGGCGCCGAAGAACACGTCTGCCGGCAGGTCGCCGTGCCAGGAACGCCCCCAGTCCAGGTGCGCCGCCAGCGCCGCCTCCCATGCCTGATCTGAAATCGTATCCATTTTCTTGCCGCTCATCATTCCTCCATCACCTCACGCACTGCATCACTGGCGACCTTCGAGGAACCGTGGCGCGCTCACGCTCCTTGCGCCAGCTTTCCCAACACCCTCACCACCTCCGCTCACGCCGCTGATAACGGCGCCGGCGCGCTGAACGTCGTCAGCCTCGCCATGTCAATACGGCTCAAGGTTCAGTCATTGGCCGCGAAATCGACGCGAAATCGACGCGAAATCGACGCGAAATGACAGTTTCTACGCGGGTCTCATCAAGCAGATCGAGCGCTTCGTTAGGTTGAATCCTGTCCTTCAACAGCCGGGTACAGTCACCTGAGTTTGATACGGGCGTCAAATGAATGTACATGCATCTGATGTCGCCAGCAGGGATGACAAGCTGGCACTGGTTGGCGTTGGCTTGAGTTTGGCGCGCGGTCGAGCAAGATATTGTTGTATTTCCAGTATTCCTATGCATACAAATTTGATCCATCCCAGCCTCTTCCTACGGTGCCTGCCAGCGACTACCATTGTCGCCCAAAATGTAGATTTGGCCCTCGACCTGAAATATCATCCCCTTCTCGAAGGTCTGAGACAGGATGTTAAGTCCTTTTTCCTGCTCAGTTGCCCAACCGATACGAGCATCGGCGCCGCCGAGCTTCTCACGCCAGATAATACCGAAACCGCGGATGGGCGCCCGCAGACCATCTGGTGGCTGGTAGCCCCCCGGTTCGGGTGCACCCTCCTCATAAACATCCTTATATGCAGCCCACTTGCCGCCATTGTCCAGCACATAAATCATATCATTGTACTGCAACCAGATCATGCGGCCCCGTTCGAAGGACTCGGTGGCGCCCCAGCTTGAGTTGGCCTTATTCTGCGGGCATCCCAGGGACCTCCATTGCTGCAACCAGAGCGTGTGAAAATCACCCGATGCTGCCAGGCTGCAGTCCGACGGCCCAGGGGTGTCGGTAGGAGTTGGAGTCGGGGTTTTCGTCGGCTTGGGTGTGGCGGTCAGCACAGCAGTGGCGATTGGCGTCGGCGAGGGTGTGGTTGAAGGTGTTGGGGTAGCAGTCAGTGGCGGCTCGTCAACCGATGAAGGCAGGGGTGTCTTCGTGCCGGTCTCTTTTGGGCCTGTGGCGGTGGCGCCATCAAACACTACGCCAGTTGCAATTTGCGCCGTTTGACTGACAGGCCCTATCCCTGCTGACCCGTCTGTTGGAGAGTCAACAGAGAGGCTACGGTTTAACTGCCAGATTAGAAAAGCCAATACCATGAATCCAATAAGCACCATGGGGAGCAGCCACTGTATGCCAAATCGTCGCTCGCCTGCGGGAATAGGAAAGTGCGTAGATGCGGCAGAAAGAGGGGCACGCGTTGGCGACATCTGCTGATGCCGGGGTTGCGAGGCAACTGGTCTGGACGATGCCAGAGCCACTTCAACTTCCTGCCGCAGGGCAGCCACGCTTGCGGGACGGTTGGTCGGCTGCGTCTCCAACCCGTGCACCAACGCGCGCTCCAGCGCTGGGCTGAGAGCCGGGTTCCTGGCACGGGGCGGAGTCAATGTCGCGGTGCCCACCGCACGCTTGACGCTCTCCGGTGGCGTTTCTCCGGTGAGCATGGTATAGAGCGTGGCTGCCAGGGCGTAAACATCGGAACGCTGGTCGGTATGCGCGCTGCCATACTGCTCAAGGGGTGAGTAGCCGGGGGTAACACCCAGGGCGCCACTTGCCGTGCTCTGGTATGTCGAGCCCACTTTGCTCAAGCCGAAGTCGACCAGGAAGACGCGCCCATCGGGGGTGATCTTGATGTTCTGGGGCTTGATATCGCGGTGAATGATCGGTGGATTCTGGCTATGCAGATAGGTCAAGGCATCACAAACCTGGCCCAACCAGTTCACCACCGCAGCTAGTGATTGTTTGCCGCCGGTGGCCATCAGCTCGGCCAGATTCACACCCTCGATGAAGCTCATCACCAGATACTGTGAGCCATCGGCGGTGATGAAGTGGTCGATTACTTTGGGTAGATTCGTGTGATGGAGGCGCGCCAGAACCTGGGCTTCGCGTTGGAATTGTTCGCGGGCATCAGGCGTGGTCAGGCTGTTTTCTTTGAGCGCAACTGACGTGCGCAGGCGTTCGTCGAACGCGCGGTAAACCGCGCCCATGCCGCCCTGGCCAAGCAGGGATTCGACGCGATAACGGTTTTCGAGAATGGTTCCAGGTTGCAGTGGCATCGGGATTCCTCCGTAGGTTAATCAATCTCACTTTCGATGAAAGTCAGGCAACGTATTGCGTTTTAGCGGGCCAGGACAGACGCTCCTGGTTTGATCTCATCCACATCTTCCGGGCGCGGCAGATCTTCCAGCCTACAACTTTCCCACATCAGATCGAACTGCCGGCGAAAGAAATCATACCATTCGCGGTCTCTTGCGGGTCGTAGCTCAAAGGTTGGGTTGTCGTCCGAAGACCGGTGGTGATACAGTTCGACGACTATCACGCCGTGATCGGTATCCGGATCAACCATGACCAATCCATACGACGGAAGATAAGGCAAATGCCCCAGTGCCAAGCGGCCTGTGGCATCCGAGGTCTTGGCAATCAGATTGACCAGGGATTCAGTGCTTTCCAGCCGCTTTCGCCAATGCATTGGCGTGGATTGGCCCTCACTGCGCTTCACACATTCATCGAGGAGCGCATCGGTCGCGGCAAGGATCATGACCCGAACATCACCGCCTCTTGCAAGACAACGTTCCAGGATGCGCAGGTACTCGCGTGTCGCCCTTGCCAATGTGAAGCCTGACAGGTAGATAGTGCTTGCACCTTCAAGCAGGTGATTTGGCAGATAGCGTTGGGTGAACAAAAAACTGCTTGCGCGAGCATGGCCGATGGGACGTTGAAGAAAATGCGTGATTTCCTCGCTTTCAGCCTGGGCATCCCACGGCGTCCCAGACCCCCACATCTGCTCAAATTGCCTGCCAAAATAGGTAAACCAGCTTTTATCACGCTCTGGCTTGAGTACGAATGTGGGCGGTGAAGTGAAGCCCCTGTGGTGCGGATAGAGTTCAACGACAATCACTTCATCGCCGCCACTTGCCTTGAATCTCTGCAAGCCAAAGGATGGGGCATAAGACTGCAAGCGCACGGTGAGCTGGCCCCGTGGCTGTGCTTCATGTCCGTCTTGCCAGTCGTCAGGGCTGGCTTTGAACAGATAACCGATGTACTTGAAAGCCGATGCGAGTCGTTTGGCATAGTAATCCACATCATCCGGTGCTTCACTACGTTGAGCAGACATTTCCAAGGCGAGCGAGTCTGGATTCGCCAGCAGTACGCGTACAATTGCACCAGCGAGCAGGCGTTCGCGAATGACGCCGAAATACCTGTTGAGGGTGCTGGTCAGCGTCACTCCACAGAGATCTACCTCGATGGCGTTCCTAAAGTACTGGCTGAGATCGGGAGGTTTCACAAAAAACGCCTCGGCTGAAGGGCGATCGGATAGCTCAATTCGCTGGATCAGCTGATCAATTCTATCTGCCATGCTCCATTCATCGGACAAAAAGAACCGATCCACCAGGAAAAAGAGCACGACGACGCCGACCAGTCCCGTGCCGAGGTTGATCCAAATGGACTGCCAGACATCAGGCCATCGAAAAACCAGGCTTATGAGCACAAGAACAACTCCCAATGCACCGACAACTCCGTAGACCGCAATCTGGTACTTGGTTCTGCGCTTCTTGTCCATGTTCTGCCCTCATGAGCAAGTCAAGTATGACACCGAAACCACTACGGCTTGTACGGCGGAATGTTGGCGAAGTCCCCCAGATCCCACTCAACCCTGGTGCGGCCATCCGTCAGAATCAACACCAGCGATTGCACATCCTCCTTGACATCCCACAGCATCAAGAGCGGTGTTTCTTCGCCTGGGTTGATGTCATTGAATACAGTTTTGCCTACCGAGAACTCCCAGCTTGCATAGATCATCGCCATGCGCTCAGTCGTCAAGGGATCGGAGTAATCGTAAATGCGTCCCTTGTTGTCCTTCAGCGCAGGCTCCAGCGTGTCGGCAATGCTTTGCGTGCCAGACGCCAGGTTCTTTGCCAGGACGAATACGATGGCGTACCGCCCCATCGCCACCTTGGAGCTATCGTAATAGTAGACGGTCTTCTCGTTTTGCACCCGTTCGGCCTGGATTTCCCAGGTGCCGAGCCGCAGGCGAGTGTGCATTCCGGGCCTCTGTACCACCGGCGCCGGTTTCGGCGTCGGACTCGGCGGCGGCGTTGGGATGTTTTTGGCAATCTCCACACGGCCCAGATCGCCCCCGACCGTCACAACAGATTTGGCGGCCCAGGCGGACTTGCCGTTGACGCAGCAAATCTCCAACCACGTGCCATCCGCATTGCGGCCTGTGATCTCGTACTGGCCTCCTGGCTTGGCCGATCCCACCACGGGATAGTTCGTGCCAGGCCCTGAGCGCAGGTTCACAGCCTTGGCGGCGACCACATACGGCGCGGACGGCGTCGCGGTGGCAGTCGGTAGCGGCGTCGCTGTAGGCGCTTCCGGCGTATCGGTTGGTGTAAAGGTGGCTGATGGCGCGCTGGTTGCAGTCTGCGCCGG
>DAISHS010000242.1:0-6848 GCA_036822415.1 Chloroflexota bacterium | reverse complement strand
GGCCCTCTTGCTCGATGATCGTCTCGCCCAACAGGTCGCCGAGCAGGTGGATCTGTTCGCCCAGATCGTCACGGGGTTCCGTCATAGCGGCTCCGCCTCCGGCCCGCACGGCCAGGTTTTCAGCAGGGGCGCCAGATCGCGCCAAGCGCGCAGGTTGAAGTAGCCCACGCAGAAATCGGCATGGGTGGCAAGCGCGATCGTGTCCTGGAGCGCCGGCAGAAGCGGCTGTTCAATGGTGTCGAAGAGATGCGGCATCGGTCCCTGCCTTTCGAGAGTAAATCGTCTTATGGATGAATAATAAGCATCATCGTCTTATGGCTGAATGATAAGCATTATCGTGTTATGGCTGAATGATAAGCATTATCGTGTTATGGATGAATGATAAGATAGTCGTAGTAGTAGGGGCTGTGGATTTGTGGATAAGCGGCGAGCACGGCCGCTGCCACCACAAGGGCTTGGGGGTGTACGCGCCGTTCTCTACTACATCTTGTGGCGGGGCGCCTACGCTGGTTCTGGATAAGTTGTGGATGCCTGTGGGACAACGGCTGCCAAAAAGACGAGCGCTGGCGCAGCGCACAACCAGCGTACAATCGGCGTTCCACTAGATGTAGTGGCGCGCGCCGCCGGTCTGCTCGCTATTTAGGGCCGCGCGGGTTTGGGATAAGGTTGGGAAAAAGAGACACTTATCCACAAAATCAACAGCATCATGCCGGTTTTTCCACAGAGATATCCACAGCCTGTCGCTTATCCCAAAAATAGCGGGTCAATCAATTTTTAATCGCGGCTACGGCCTTTCCCAATTCTTGGGATCGGTCGGGTCAATTTTGGCTTTGAGATCCTTGATCAGCGCGCGCAGGACCACGATGGGATCGGTCGTCGGTTGACTGCCGGTGTACTCCTTGACCAGGAGCGCCACCTGGTCGCGCCAGAGATCGGCCTGTTCGCGCAGGTCCGCCCGCTCCACGTCGAACTGCTGCTGCAGCGAGGTCGCACGCCGCATCCATTGTTCACGCTGCTGCTTCTCATCCGCCCACGCGCTGCGATACCATCCCAGCGGCTGGGGATCGCCGGCCACTACCACCGCCAGGCAGTCCGACGACGCCTGCTCGCCAGGCAGCTGCTCCTTGCCCGACAGGTAAGGCTCCGGATTGCTGAAGCCGCCCCAGCCATCCTTGCGCGAATAGCCGTTGAGCCGAATGCCAAAATGCAGATGCGGACCGGTGGAAGCGCCGGTGTTGTCGGAAAGGCCGACGACATCGCCCGCTTTGACGGCGTCTGTCTCTTTGACCTTCTTGCTTTCCAGGTGCGCGTAGAGGCTCTCGCCCCAACGATGCTGTAGTTTGACGTAGTGACCAAAGCCATTGGCTTCGAAGCCGATTTCCATGACCGTGCCATCATCCACGGCCACAATCTCGGTGCCGTTGGGGATGGCAAAATCAAGGCCATTGTGGCCTTTGAGGGGAACGCCATCGTACGAGAACTGACCGTAGAAGGCTGCGTTGCCGCCAAACCCCTGGCTCATGCGAAAGGTCCCGTTGAAGGGAAAACGAATGGGCATCAGTCCTCCTGCCTCCCATGCTCTCTTTTCATCGGCCCGCTCCGTGCAACAGGGGCGGCAAGAGATGACACGGGCGCTTCCTGCACCCACGGGGTGGGATGAAGCATTTTCAGCTCACATCTCGGTGTGCTGTGTGTTCTCGCGGTTTATTTTTAGATCGGCCGTCCCCTCGCCCGCCGCAGGCAAGGCAGACGGCCGCGGCGCCAGGCGCTGCTGTAAACGACGCCAGGCCTCGGCCGCTCGCTGCCGCCAGGATGAAGGGCGCGCCGCCTTGAGCTTGTCAGACTCAGGGAAGGGCGGCCGATCGAGCAGCTTGGCGTACATGTAACTGGCGACAACGCGCAGGGTCGCCAGCACCGGCGCGGCCAGGAAGGCGCCCAGGATGCCGACCTGGCTGGCGCCAACGATCACGCCGATCAGGATCAAGAGCGGGTGCAGGTTGACGCTTTGGCCGATGATGCGCGGGACCAGGATGTTGTTCTCGAGCTGCTGAATCAGGGTGTAAACGCCAATGGTCAACAGCGCAAACGACAGATTCGAAAGTTCGAGCGTGCTCGATCCCTGGAAAAGGGCGACCAGCAGGGCCGGAATCATGGCAATGATAGGCCCGAGATTCGGAATGAACTCCAGGATGCCGGCCACCAGCCCGAGCAGCACCGCGCCCGGCATGCCGATGATGGCCAGGGCCAGGCTCGTCACGACGCCGATGGTCAAGCAAAGGATCAGCTGGCCGCGAAAGAACGATTCCCAAATGCTCGCCACGCGCCGCAGCAGCTCGCCCATCTCTGGTTGGTAAGAGGATGGGAACAGCCCTTCGATCCACGAGCGCAAGAGAGGGGCGTCTTTGGCCATGTAAAACGAATAGAGCAACGTCAACAGGAAGGCCAACAGGGAGGTGAAGATGCCGGCGACCACGTTGGATGCGACGCCGGTCGCGACGCCCACCACTGTGGAGGCAGAACGCAGCGCCTGACTGATGTAGCCGACCACGGTGTTCAGGCTGAACACCTGGTCAATCTGAAACTGCGAGACGCTGGTGCTGATCTGATCGTACCAGGGCTTCAGGTCAACCGAGAACCCCAAAAAACGCAGCGATGGGTAAGTCTGCGGAATGTGCTCAATCCACCCCAGCAGCCCCGTGTAGAGTTCGCTCCACGGAATCTGGATGGTGCTGATCTGGTTGATGAGCACGGGGATCAGGATGATGGGGATGAGGATCAGCAGCAGAATGACGAACAGGTAGACCAGGCCGGTCACCAGGCCGCGCGGCAGCCGCAGGCGGGTCAGTCTGGTGATGAGCGGCTGGATCAGGTAGGCAAGGATTGCCGCCACCACCAGCGTGGGCAGAATAGACCGGCTCAGATAGAGTAAGAGCAGGAGAGCCAAGAGCATGCCAATGGCTACATTACGCTTGACGTTGCGATCCCAGCGGGTTAGTGCGGGGTTTGTCGCCGCCACACTCTCAGGATTCAGGTTTTCATCGTTCATACGCAGCGTTCCGTCCGTTGCAAAAAGTCTGCTTATTCAAGCGTTGACCAGACAGCCAGCTTGGTTTGTACGCGCCGCATGACTTCGTTGGTAAAATCGGATGTACTGGCTGTGCCGCGCA
This sequence comes from Chloroflexota bacterium, assembly GCA_036822415.1. GTDB lineage: Bacteria > Chloroflexota > Anaerolineae > SSC4 > Amarolineaceae > Amarolinea. The sequence goes on along the minus strand of DAISHS010000242.1, from coordinate 3,681 downwards.
GGTCAGCCGTGCGCGTACCATCGTAAACTGCTTCCAGCGTGGCTTCACTGATCGCGCGCGCGGCCGTCGTCGCCGCGGCGCTGCGGATATAGCGCAGCAGGGCGGCCGCAGCCAAAATCATCGCCATCGGATTCGCCACATTCTTGCCAAAGAGCGAAGGCGCCGTGCCGTGCGGCGCTTCGGCCATGACCACTTGCGGTTCGTACTGGGCGTCCACCGCCAGCAGAAGAGATTCGGAGCCGGCAATCGAGCCAAACATTTGCAGCACCAGGTCGGACATGCAATCGCCATCGCGATTCAATGTCGGAATGACCAGGGGATCGCCGCTCGTGGTCAAGAGCAAGGCGTAGGTCGCATCAATCAACTGCGGGTCATAGCGCACGTCAGGATAGCGCCGGGCCGCCGCGTCCATTTCTTCCTTGAACATGCCTTCGTAGACCGGGCTGACGGTGAATTTGGGGCCGCCGAAGACCGTGGCGCGGTTCTTGCGCGCCAGCTGAAACGCCATTTCAGTCACGGCCCGGCAGACGCGGCGACTGATCTTTTCGGTGCGGAAAGCCACTTCGTCGCCGTCCGCGCTGGTTTCGCGCCATTCTTTGGCGCCGTAGGCGTCATCCACCGCCATGCGCACGACGGAGATGGGCGCGTACAGGCCGCTGACCGGGGCCACGCCGGGAATGCGCCGGCCGGTGCGAATGATGACGGTGCCGTTGATTTCCTGGCGCAGAATCGCGTTGGGGCTGCCCACGTCGCCGGGCGTTTCGGGGGTGATGGTGGCGGCCTTGATCGCCAGCCCGGCGCGGCGCATGGCCGCGGCCGCTTCATACACCACCTGGTTGCGTGTGCGCCGCCGGTTATCCAGGCTTAGATCGAACGTTTCGAACGTCAGCGGAACGCCGGTCACGGCTGGCTCGAGCACGCGCAGCGCCTGCTCAAGCAGCTCCTGCCCGGTCTGGTCTCCTTGCAGAACAACGACGGTTTGCGGTTGAATCATCCGTATTGGCCTCTTTGGTATACTGGATCGTGCGGCTAACTTTAACCTAACATGCACGCGGTGTCAAGCTGTCAAATCTCCGTGGGCGGCACGCGACGCCGGGGCAAGCTGCTGCGCCAGCCGGCCGGCGTGCACGGTTCCGCCGCAGCCGGAAAGGCGCCCTTCTGCCGCGAGAGCTTTTTCCCTCTGTCGCTGGCAGTGGTATAATGCTGACGATCCAAGGCTGCACGCGACGGAGCCGATCTCCGTAGCACCTTACTTTGTCAACGAGTTGAGTATGACCCACTATCAAGTTGTCATCGGCATGGAAGTTCATGCCCAATTGCAAACGGCCTCCAAGATGTTTTGCGCCTGTGATGCGACCATTTTTGGCGAGCCGCCCAACTCACACGTTTGCCCGGTCTGCCTGGGAATGCCGGGTGTGCTGCCGGTCATCAATCAACGGGCCGTCGAGCAGACCATTCGCACCGGTCTGGCCCTGGGCGCGCAGATTGCCGAAACGGCGGTTTTTGCCCGCAAAAACTACAGCTATCCCGATCTGCCCAAGGGCTATCAAATCAGCCAATACGAACTGCCGTTGTGCATCGGCGGCAGCCTCACCATCACGGGCGCTGACGGCGGGCCAAAGGTCATTCGCTTGCGCCGCGCGCACCTGGAGGAGGATACCGGCAAATCTATCCATGTCAGCCGCAATGGCGCGTCGTACAGCTTGCTGGACTACAACCGTTCGGGCGTGCCGTTGTTGGAGATCGTCACCGAAGCCGATCTCAACAGCGCCGACGAAGCGTACGACTATCTGACCAAGCTGCGCACCATTCTGCGCTATATCGGCGCCAGCAGCGGCGACATGGAGAAGGGCGCGATGCGCTGCGAGGCCAATGTCTCCGTGCGCACCCTGCAGCAGGCGGCCCAGAATGAATACGGCGTCAAGGTGGAGATCAAAAACCTGAATTCATTCCGCGCGGTGCGCGGCGCCGTGGAGTACGAGGTCAAGCGCCACATCGAAACCATCGAGCACGGCGGCACGATTCAGCAGGTCACGCTGGGCTGGAATGAAGCGGAAGGACACACCTTCGTGCAGCGCAGCAAGGAATCGGCGCATGATTACCGCTATTTCCCGGAGCCGGACCTGCCGCCGCTGCGTATCACCCGTGATCTGGTGGAACAGCTGCGCGCGACGCTGCCCGAGCTGCCCGACGCCAAGCAAGCGCGCTTCGCGGCCCAATTTGGACTCAACCCCAACGAAGCGTCCACCCTGGCGGCCGATCAGGCCGTGGCCGATTACTTCGAAGCGGCGGTGACGGCCTATGGCGGCTCTGGGCGTGAGGTCTGCAACTGGATCACGGGGCCGCTTTTCAGCGCCATGTACAACGCCAACCTCGACATCGGCGCACTCAAGGTGACGCCCGCTGACCTGGCCGCGCTGCTGACGCTGCTTGATCGCAAGATCATCAACCGCAACATCGGCCAGCGCGTGCTCATCTCCATGGTGGAGACCGGCCGCCCCGCCGCTGTCATTGTGGAAGCGGAGGGTCTGGCGCAGGTCAGCGATGAGGATGCGCTGACCGCCATCGTGCGCGACGCCATCGCCGCCAACCCGGTGGAGGCGGCGAAGTACCGGGCGGGCAATCTCAATCTACTCAACTTCTTGATCGGCCAGGTGATGAAGGCCACGCGCGGCAAAGCCAACCAGACGGTGGTGCGCCAGTTGTTGGAAAAAGCCCTGGCGGAGTAAACTTTTCGACACGGAGTCAATGGCTATGCCTAAAGAAATGATCAAAACCCCGCACGCGCCGGCGGCGCTAGGCCCTTATTCGCAGGGCGTCAAAGTGGGAAACCTGATTTACACCGCCGGTCAGTTGGGACTCGACCCGGCGACTGGCAAGTTGGTGGAAGGGCTGGAGGCGCAGACCGAGCAGGCGCTGCAGAATCTAGCTGCGATTTTGGAGGCGGCCGGCAGCCGCCTGGAAAACGTCATCAAGACGACCTGCTTCCTGGCCGACATCAACGACTTCAAGGCTTTCAACGGCGTCTACGCGCGCTACTTCACCGCCAACCCGCCGGCGCGCTCCACGGTGCAGGCGGGCGCGCTGCCAGCCGCAGGGCTGGTCGAAATCGAAGTCGTGGCTTTGATCGAATGAGAAGGAGGGCTTTGTGCACCCTCAACCGGTTGAGAAACCACAAATGACAAATATCCGCGCCTACAGCGGCTGGCGCAAATGGTTTTTACCCATCGCCTGGTCGCGCCCAGGATCGTGGCTCTATGTTCACAGCCTGCAATACGCCGATCGGGCTTTGTTGCGTTGGACCGGCGGTCGGCGTTCGATCACAAGCCTGTTGTCCGGTTTGCCTATCATCACGCTGACGACCATCGGCGCCAAGAGCGGTTTGGCGCGCACGGCGCCGCTGCTGGCGATCGAGGACAGCCCGCGCCTGATCATCATTGCTTCCAACTTCGGTCAGACGCACTACCCGGCCTGGTATCACAACCTGCGCGCGCACCCGCAGGTCACTGTCGTGCTGCGCGGTCAGGCCGGCGCCTACACGGCCCATGAGGCCCAGGGCGACGAACGCGACATCTACTGGGATGCGGCCGTCAGGCTCTACCCTGGCTACCAGGTCTACAAGACGCGCACCGGCGGGCGCCCCATCCCGGTCATCGTGCTGACGCCCACCGCGAGTTGAGC
>DAISHS010000241.1:4120-6851 GCA_036822415.1 Chloroflexota bacterium | reverse complement strand
CCCAGGCGGGACGCCAACGGCGCAGCCAAAGCCCCAGGCCAAGCCAGGCAGCCAGAACGATCCATCCGATGAGCATAGTGCAACGCGCCTCACGCGGGTCAAAGTGGCTCGACGTTCCAGACCACGACATCGAGCCGGCGAGCAAAGTGTAACACAGGCGCTGTGGCTGGCAAAACCAGCTGCTGCGCCGCGGCCATCGTGTTGCGGCTGAAAGTTGCCTGCGCCTCTTGCAGCGGCCAGGGCGCATGCGCGATCTCGCCCCGAAACAGGCGGCCGCGGCGATCGGCCGCGTAGAGGCAGTAGCGCTCGGTGAGCCAGTGCACCAGGCTGCCGGGCGCGGCGCGGAAGACCGGCGAGGTTGGCCCATACGTGGCGCGCAGGCTGGCGGCCGGCGCGCGGCCGCGCCGACGCTCGCTTTGGTAGTCAATGGCGTCGCCCTGCGGCTGACAGCGCATGGCGGCGTGGAAGTAGGGCAGGTTGAAGCGCAGGCGCGCAAACCAAACCGCGGCCAGGCGCGCCGCGTCCAGGCTGAGGAACCAGACGCCCGCCTTACGCCCGTCAGTGACGTAAGTGCGCACATTGAGTTCAGGGAAGGCCGACAGGTAGGGCCACGCGGGTTGATGGCGGAAACGGATGCCGCTCATACGGAAAGGCACCACCGCAAGCCAGGCCTGGCCGTCGAAGGTGTCAAGGGTCAGGCCGGGCGGAATACGGTCGGCCAGTTGCGCGGGCGGCAGGGGCCAGTGCGCAAAGAGCAGATCATGCCAGGTCTGGCGCTGCACCCACGGCCGCGCCGGCGCGGGCCACGGGCGGGCGGGGTTGGCCCTGATGGGATCGAGCATGAGCAATCCTCCGTCGTGGCGGCTTCAGCCGCCTGTCCCCGTAGTGGCGGCTTCAGCCGCCGGCGTCTTGTCCCTGGTCACGTCGGCTGCCGCGACGGGCTTTTCATTCTCTGTTGCACCTAGACGTGTTTCTCGATGATCTCTTTGATGAATTCTGGGATGTCCTGCTGAAGCTCCAGGGTTCGCTTTCTCAGGCGATCATAGACAGAAACTTCGTCACCTACCCACATAATATCTACTCGACGCGCCTGACGCATCGCCACGTGGTCATAATCTTCTGGAAAAGCCCAGTAGCACCGATGGCAAATCTCTGGGTTTTTCAACTCTTGCCAATTGACGCAGTGCTCGCACGACCAGGATTTGGCGCGATTTGCAGACCCGCACAATAGCATGTACATGTTCGGGTCGTTCATATTCTCAGCAGGATCGCCAGCCACTTCGAAGGGTATCCGGTGATCTATTTGGAGTTCTCGCGTATCGAACTCCTCATGATAGATGGCGCAACGATTTCCGTATCGTCTGGTAAGTTCTGTTTTGAGCGTTTTTGCGAAGGCGGTTCTGCCAGAAAGCCTGGAGTATTTGGCCTTAGCGGGGTTGCCGAATCTGTAGGCGCCTATCTTACGCCCGTCGCTCCCAGTAACTCGGAATGTTTCTAAAGGAATACCCTGTTCTCGCACATCGCGTGCAGCCCTGGGCGGGTGGTTGTAGCCGTACTGCTGCTTCAATTCCTCGGTTGTAATATAGCCGTGAGTCAGAATGTGTTCGATCACGGTGCGTGGCCGTTTTGCGGTAATGGCCTTGCACTTTGCCACGAAATCGTCAGGAAGGTCATTGATGGTCACTGGGGGCGCCTTTCCAGCAGGCACAGCTGTTCACCTCGGGTGTAACGGTAGACCACGGGAACGTGAGCGAGTTCCTCCCTCAAACTGGGCGAAAGATAGAGCGATTCGATGGTCACGTCATCTCTGCCCAGCAGAGTCGCTTGAGAGGAACGACCTGCATAGAGCTCGATGAGCGTCAGATTCAGATCATCGGGCAGCCGCTTGCCGTGGGTTTTTTCTCCAGTGCGTCCATCATAACTAACCAGGTAGCGAATACCTCTTTGATTCAATTGCTCCAGGGCCTGAACAAACTCGCAAAACTGCACGTTTTGGAGATAGCGGCTGTCGCGGTTTCCGCAAACCCCCTGATAGGGCGGATCCATGTAAACCAGATCGGCTGGCGTGGCCTTGTCAAGGATGTCTCGATAGTTCATCGAGGAAACGGTAGTTTTCCCTTTGAGATAATAGGATACTCCCAGTATCTGGAGGCGCATCGTCTCCGGTCTCATCCCTTGACGGCGGTTATCGGGGCTTTGGTTGAACTCCCCCTGCGAATTATAGCGCACAGAGCCTTTGACACAGCGCGCCAGCAGATACAAAAACAAATCTGGTTTCCCCGTCCGGTTGAAGTCATCCCTGACTGCATCATAAAACGCGCGGGCATCCGGGAGTTGCCGATGCCACAGGGCCTCATATTGCGCAGCGATCTCCTGAGGGGTTTCAATCATCGCCCGCCACAGGTCCATCAGCGGCTTGTTGAGATCGTTGATGTGGTAATAATCCCCACGCTCATTTGCCGCAGCGGCGATTGTGATTGCCGCCGATCCGGCAAAAGGCTCGTAGAGCGTGGCGAACGTTGGCGGAAAATAGCGCAGGATCTCGGCCGCAAGATTGCGCTTGCTGCCCTGGTAGGGAATGGGATGGGGCATGGTCTTGGTCGTCATCGCAGCTTTCGATCTGTCCAAAAAAAGGGCGCCCTGCGCACGATTTCCTGCGCAGGGTCAACGGATAGGCGTCATCTCTGCATCCATTTTACCCTGTGGCGCGCCTTTGCGCAAGGCGACGGCG
>DAISHS010000241.1:0-4020 GCA_036822415.1 Chloroflexota bacterium | reverse complement strand
CGTCATCTCTGCATCCATTTTACCCTGTGGCGCGCCTTTGCGCAAGGCGACGGCGGCAGCAGCGCCTCCAGAAAATAAATCAATCCTGTTTATCCTGTTCATCCTGTCAGTTAAGGCCCCAGCTCCACTTCAGCCAGCAAAACCTCGTCCCCCACGACCGCGCCGTCCGGCCCGACGACGTTGAGGCGCTGGCCGCTGGCGCCGTCGTACAGGCCGACGCGCAGCTGGTAGCGGCCCGGCGGCGGCGCGGCGACAAAAGTCAGCGGATGGTAGTCATCCACGATCTCGCCGGGCTGCCAGCGCGTGGTGGGTGAAAAGAAGAAGCCCGGCTCGCCGTCGTGCTGCGCCCACGTCACGCCCTGGCTATCCACCAGGTGGACGAACACCTTGTAATCGGCGGGAGGACGGCGCAGGGCCAGCCAGGTCAGGGTGACGGTGGCGTCCGCGCCGGGCTTGAGCCGGGCCGGCGGCGCGTCGAAACCGATCAGCGCCGCCTCCTCGCCAAACTGCGCCTGCACCGGCGTGGGCGTCCCCGCCGCGGGCTGCGTCCAACGGCCGGCCAGCGTCAGGCCCACGGCCAGCAGCGTCAGGCTCAGCGCAACCAGCAGGCCGCGGCTGACCCGAGCGCGGCGCGGCCGCAAGCGCAGCCACCCGACGCCGCCCAGGGCCAGGCCAAGCGCGCTGAGGAGCCAGCCGGCGCGGCGAAGGGGCGTCAGACCAAAGCGCAGGACGACGTCATGGCTGCCGGCCGGCAGCGCCACCCCGACTAGCGCCAGCGGCCCGACCGGCTGCACGGCCGCGGGCTGGCCGTCTACCAGCGCCTGCCAGCCAGGGAAGTAAAATTGATGCAGCTGCAGCGTCCACGGCGCAGGGCTGCTGACCCGGAACTGGCGGCTGAGCAGCGCCTGCCGCCCCGCGCGAACCTCGAGGCCAGGCAACGGGTCGCTGGCGGGCGCCGGCCCGGCCGAGATGAAGAAATCGCTGCGGTGCGGCAAGGCCCACACCGGCATGTACTCGAACATCCAGGCGTTGCCATGCTCGCGCAGCCAAAGGCCGCGGCCAAAATCGTAGAGCGCCAGCGTGGCGCGGTTGACGTTGGCGTCGGTCAGGGGCGTGTCGGTGGTCGGCGCGAGGGCCGGCTCCCAGGGCAGGTGCGTCAGCGCCGCGGGCAGCAGCAGGGCCAGCGTCGCCAGGATGACCAGCACGCGCCTGCGCACCGGGCGCAGGTCGCGGCGCGCGGCGGCTGACCCGTCGGGGAGCAGAAAGGCGGCCAGCAGGGCGCTGCTCAACACGCCCAGGGTTTGCCAGCGCCAGGGAAACTGCAGCAGCAGGAGGCCAGGCAGGCCGCGCCAGAGCGGCCGCGACCAGGTTGACTGCATGAAGAGCGCCAGCAGGGCCAGCGCCGCGCTCAGCGCCAGCAGCAGACGTTGGCCGCGCGGCAGACGGCGCCAGCGCCAGACACCCGCGGCCAGGCCGGCCAGCATGACCGCGGCCTGCGCCAGGGGCAGGGCGTGCAGCACGGGCGGCTGCTGGGCCAGCGTGTAGAGGTGATCCCCGCGCGCCTCGATCAACTGCGAGACCGGCGCCAGTTCGGCCGCGGCCCAGGCGTCGAAATCGAGCGTCACCTGGCCGGCCAGCACATCCTTGACCTCGCCCAGGGCCGGCAGCCAGAAGGCCGCGCTGAGCAAAACCCCCAGGGCGACCAGCGCGCCCATGCGCGCGGCGACGGCGACGCGGGCCGCGGCGCCGCGCGGCGTGCACGCCAGCAGCAAAAGCCCCCAGCCCAACAGCAGCGGCGCGGCCAGGATCAGCGTCAGATTGTGCGTCAGGATTAGCCCCGCCAGGCAGAGGCCGCCCCAGCCCACGGCCAGGCGGCGATCTCTCGCGTCGCCGTCGGCCGTCCGCCGCAAAGCCAGCAGGAGCAGCGGCAGCCAGATGAAGGCCAGCAGTTCGCCCAACGCGCCGCGCGTCCAGGCGTCGGCCAGATGGTAGGGCGCCCAGGTGTAAACGAGCGCGGCCAGGACGCCGGCCCAGGGGTTGAACAGCTCAGCGGCCAGCGCGACCATCGCCAGCGCGGCCAGCAGGAGGCCCGCGGCCAGCGTCCATTCCAGGGAGCTGGCCAGGCCCAGGCCCAGGGCGTGGAAGACCAGGCCGAAGTAGTAGCCGAGGGGCGCATAGAAATTGAGCACCGGGAAGCCGTAGCCGAAGCCTTCGTCGGCCAGCCAGCGCGTGCCGGGGAAGCCGCTGCGCTGCGCCAGGTCGAGGTTGAACAGGCGGAAGAGATGATGCGCGCCGTCGTCGGTCTGCTGCAGGCCGGGCTGCCACAGGGGCTGCAGCGCCGGCAGGATGAGCAGGACGATCAGCAGAAAGGGTAGGAGTCTGCGGATGCGCAGCAAGGCGTCGTCATGGAGGCTGTTTGACACAAAAGCGACCTAATCAACCGTGCTTGGCAACCACGCTCATAGGCTCGAAAACAACATCCTCATACGAAGTGGTAGACGCCAGGGTATTGGTAACATCATAAGCTAACTGATTGATCACATACTCGATGAATGGAGACACGTGGTGCGACGCAATTTCGTCAGGAGTGACGCCCTGCGCCTGAATCGGCTCCAGGATGCGTCCTGCAGCGATTCCAAGATGCTCCAATCTTGTACGCTGGTCATACGATGCCAGATCTGGTGAGATAACGATCAAGTCTATGTCGCTCCCATCATGCGCCGTGCCATTGGCTTGCGAACCAAAAAGCAAGATCCGTTCGCAATGGATATTCATCTTTTCCAGTTCACGGCGATATCGTTGAATTATTCCTGCAAGTTCGGATGCTGTTTCAACCATATCATTGCCTCCTCTGTCTGGCGCAAATAGTCCCGAGCAACAGATACGGAATAGTTCTTCAAAGTGCGCGACAAGTCTTCGGGATAGCGCGTCGGAATACTAGCATTATTGATCTTGCTGATGAAATCCAATAGCGGCGGCGGCAAGACCAGCCGGGCGTTCTTGATCAAGTAAATCAAGTCATGTGTCCTGGGTGCAAATGATTCTGTCACCGCAGTCATATGGGCTTTAAGCATTTTCTCAAGTGCGAGATGACAACAGAAAACAACATAAAGATAACGTTCTGTCATCAACATGTGCTGAGCTGTCGCCAAATCGTATTCAGCAGAAGCTATCCAATTCTTTGTGTCGGACCTCATGAAATGCTTCCTGGTGCTAATATTGCCTCAGATTACTTTTGTTCTTCGTGGCTCAGAGTCTGTGACCATTTTACCTGGTAGCTCTTTTTTATGCAAGAGACCCGCAAGGCAGATGCGTCTTGCCGTTGCTGGCGCAGGGTTGCCCAAGCGCGGGGGGTGTGGTAGAATCGGTTGCAGCAGCGGAGTTCGCATCGGAGCATCGGAGTTCGCATCTGAGGATGCGAACTCCACACCATGCTCGCATCTGAGGATGCGAGCTCCACACACAACCATGCGTTAATAGAAAGAAATCATATGAAGATCGTGACGACGGAGGAGATGCGCACCCTGGAGAAGGCGACCGACGCCGCGGGGTGGACGTACAATGATATGATGGAAGCCGCGGGCAAGGCCGTGGCTGCGGCCATTGACACGCACCTGGGACACCTGGCCAACGGCCCGGTGCTGGTGCTGGCCGGCCCCGGCAACAACGGCGGCGATGGCCTGGTGGCCGCGCGCTGGCTGGACGCCTGGGAATGGGACGTGCGCGTCTATGCCTGGAAACGCCCCGGCGCCAAGAGCGACGCCAACTTCCATCAGCTGACCGCGCTCGACATTCCCCTGGCGCATGCCGAAAATGACGCCGAGCGCACGCAGCTGCGCGCCTGGCTGGCTGACGCGGTGATCGTGGTGGACGCGCTGCTGGGCACCGGCGTCGCCCGCCCCATCGCCGGCGACCTGGCCGAGATCCTGGCCCTGACCCGGCAGGCGGTCAACGAAGAGACGCGCCTGATCAGCCTGTCGCCGCCAGACAGCGAGGGCGACGACGCGGCCGGGGCTTTGT
>DAISHS010000240.1:0-6860 GCA_036822415.1 Chloroflexota bacterium | reverse complement strand
ATCGTTGCAGCGACTTGCAGTCGCCCGATCTGCCCCCAGTTTGAAATGCACCCGCCGGAATGAGATGATTAGACGCGTGACGAACGCTTGTGGTACAATAGCGGCCGCATGTTCGGGCGAATGGAAAACCGAGGCCAAATCTTGCCCACAGCAGAAGAGAAAAACACGATGACAAAGCCACGTCCACTAACCGTGCTCTGCCTGGCCAGCTACTTCAAAGGCGCCGAATTCATGCGATCCTGCAAGCGACTCGGCGCACAAGTCGTGCTGATTACCAAAGAAAAACTAGCCAACGCCGACTGGCCGCGCGACAGCATTGACGAAGTCTTTTACATGCCGGAGCTGGCCAAACAGCCCGACCTCACCCATGCCGTCAGCTATCTGGCCCGCGGCCGCCGCTTCGACGTCATCACGGCCATGGATGATTACGATGTAGAATGGGCCGCCTCGCTGCGTGAGCACCTGCGCATCCCCGGCATGGGCGACACCACGGCGCGCTACTTCCGCGACAAACTGGCGATGCGCATGCAGGCGCGTGAACGGGGAATCCCCGTACCTGACTTTGTCCATGTCCTCAATTACGACGACGTACGCACGTTCATGGACAACGTGCCGCCGCCCTGGGTTTTCAAGCCACGCTCGGAAGCCGGCTCCATCGGCATCCGCAAGATCAACTCGCAGGATGAATTCTGGCCTTCGCTCGACATCCTGGGCGACCGCCAATCGTACTATGTGCTGGAGAAATTCGTGCCCGGCGATGTCTTCCACGTGGATTCCATCGTTTCTGAGCGCGAGGTGGTTTTCTCCATCGCGCACCGCTACGGTCAGGCGCCCATGAAGGTGATGCACGAAGGCGGCATCTTCTCTACGCAAACGTTACGACCCGACTCTCCCGACTTTGCGCCGATTCAAGAGAACAATCGTCGCGTCATCGCCGCCATGAACATGGTGCGCGGCGTCACCCATGCCGAATTCATCAAGGCAGAGGCTGACGGCCAGTTCTACTTTTTGGAGATGGCCGCGCGTGTCGGGGGAGCCAACATTGACCAGGTGATCCAGGCGGCGTCGGGCGTCAACATGTGGACAGAATGGGCCAAAATCGAGCTGGCCTACGCTGGCGGCGAAAACTACACACCGCCCAGCGCGCGCGCCGGCTTTGCCGGTCTACTCATCTGCCTGGCGCGCGATGAATGGCCCGACACCTCCTCTTACAATGATCCTGAAGTGGTCTGGCGTCTGCGCAAAAAAAATCATGTCGGGCTGCTGGTCGCGGCCGATGACCCCGATCGGGTGCAGGCCCTGATCAGCGCCTACACGAAACGCATGGAGCAGGATTTCCTGGCGAGGCTGCCCGCGCCAGATCGGCCCCAAGACTGAGGCGTCTATGGGGAGGTGTCTATGAATGGAAGTTCTTTTGAACAGGCTCTTGTACGCGTGCGCAGCGCAAAACGGCTGCGCGTGCTGCGCGCCGGGCTGCTGTTCTTCGCGGCGTCCCTGCTGCTGACGGCCTGCCAGGCGGTCAGCCCGGCAACGCCGCTGGCCGGCGGCGTGCAACCAGCGCCGCTGCCGCAACCAACCGCCACGCCCGCCGCGCAGCCCCTGCGCCTGGTGATCCTGCACACCAACGACACCTGGGGCTACCTGTGGCCCTGCGGCTGAATGCCGGCAGTCGGCGGTGTGGCCCGGCGGGCCACCAAGATCAACGAAGCACGCGCAGCGAACGAATTCGTGCTGCTGCTCGACGCAGGCGATAGCCTGATGGGAGATCAGCTGCCAGCTCTCTCAACGCAAGGCCGCAGCAGCGTCGCGATCATGAATCACCTGGGGTATGACGCCCTGGCTCTCGGCGCGCAAGACCTGGCCCTGGGGCTGGAAACAGTGCGCCAACGCATGAGCGAAGCCCATTTTCCCTTCCTCTCCGCCAACGCGGTGGTTGCCAAGACGGGCGCGCCGTTGGCCCAGCCCTTCGTCGTGCGCACCATAGGCGCGCAGCGCGTGGCCCTCATCGGGTTGAGCGACATCGTCACCGCCACCGACATCCTGGTCAATGACCCGCAGGCGGCCGCACGTGCGGCCGTGGCTGAGGTCGCAGGCCAGGCTGACATCATCATTCTGCTTTCGCACGCCGGCCTGGCCGTGGATCAGGCCATCGCGGCCACCGTTCCTGGCATTGATGTCATCGTCAGCGGCGGACCCGGCGCGCCCCCGGATCCGGCCCGCCAGCCAACCACCGGCGTCCTGATCGTCCACGCCGATGAAGCGCATCCGGGTCATGCCGGCCGCGTGCTCGGCCAGCACGTGTTGGATTTTGACGCGGCGGGTCAGCTGCAGCAGGAGCAGATCGCCTACGTTCAGCTAGGCCCCGAAATCGCCGACGATGCCGCCGCGGCAGCCTGGGCCAACCAGCAGATGAGTAAGTAGATCAACGATCGAACGCTTCCGGGAAGAGGCCAAAGCGCTGATGCAGCACCGCTTGCACCTCGTCAGCGCTCTGCAAGATGCGCTCTGTGCGCACGCTGCCGGCGGCGCGGCTGGGGTCGTCTGCCCCTGCGCTGATAATCAAGCGGCGATCATGCAGCGTGATGCGGCCGCTGGCCGTGGCCAGCGAGCAGATGGTTGCGCGCGTGAAGGGTGACTCTGGCGCGGTCTGGTGAAAATGGCACATAGCGGCAAACTCAGACAGACGCCGGGGTTGCAAGGTAAAATGATAGGATGGCGCCCATGCGCCTGTCTCCGCCCGCTCCTCCAACAGCCAACCCTCGCCCTGCGTTTGCAGGCGATAAGCGCCAAAGGCCTGATTCTGTGCAAGGCCGGCCGCCAGGCGCAGCGGCTGCCGAAACGAATCGCCAAAGCCGACATCGGCCAGCCACGGCTCCGCCAAATCAACCCGCAGCGCGAGATGATCGAATTCAGGACCAGGCGTCCCGTCGTCGCCGATCACACGCGCGGAGAGCAACGTGACGGTGAATCCCAACCCTGTCAGCAGCCAGGCAAACGCGCCGTTCAGCTCGTAGCAGAAACCGCCGCGGCGCTGGCGCACGATTTTGTCCACGAAACGGGCTTCGTCCATGACGATTGGTCGGCCCAGGTGAATGTCCAGGTTTTCAAACGGCACGGTCAGCAGATGCGCATGGTGCAAGGCGCGCAGGGTCTCGGCCGTCGCCTGGCGCGGCCCCACAAAACCAATGCGCGCAAGATAGGCATCCAGATCAAGGTTCATGCTGTGTCTCCGTGTGCGGTGGAAGGCCGATCAGCAAAGCCAGTGGGCCGAGCAAGAGCAGCCACATCATGTTCGCCAGGCCCAGGCGCTGCGCCGCCAATCCCAAGGCCAGCGGCAGCAAAGCGCCGAACAAGCCGGACACATTCTTGAGCGCAAGCACCGTGCCGCTCTCTTCAGGCAGCGCGGAGTAAAGTTTACCCTGCAAGATCGAGTACCAGCCGGAATTGAAGAACCCCAGCAGGCCCACCAACAGCAGCCGCATGCCGAAATTAGGCGCCAGCAGAAGCGCGCTGAGGAGCAGCATCTCCAACCACGCGCTGACGCGCAGGTAGCGCAGGCCAGGCACTCGTTCCAAAAGGGGAATGAGTAGGAAATCGCCCAGCAGTCCCACCCCAGTCCAGACCGTGACCGCCAAACCGGCCTGGGCCGGGGTGGCGCCGGTCACATCTACAAAGTAGAGCGCCAGAAAACCGAGCAGGATGTCGAGCATCAAGTCGGAGAACTCAAGCAGGATCAACCAGCGCCAGACGTGGGGGTGACGCAGGCGGGCCAGCGCGGCCCGCAGCCCGCGGCGCAGACCGGTCAGGGGAGGCTCGATCGCTGCGTTGGGCTTGTCAAGCGGCAGGCGCCGCGCCAGCAGCAGCAGGAGCAGCGCCAGCACGCTGAGCGCCAGGAACAGCGTGCGCCAACTGAGGCCCAGCAGGACGGCCGCGGCCAGGGCAAGTGAGCCTGCCAACACCCCGGCCGAACCGGCAAATGTCCAGCGCGCCATGTTGTGCTCATGCCGGCTGGGCGCCAGGTCCATCAGCGTGGCCTGGGACAGGCTGACAAAGGCGCCAGAGGCAGGCCCAAAGAGCGTGAACGCAAGCAACAGAGGCGCGAATCCGCCGCTGAAGCCGGTCAACAGCAAGGCCAGCGCAAAACAGAGGCCGCCGCCCAGGATCAACACTCGCCGCCGCCAGACATCGGCCAGGATGCCCAAAATCGGTTCGATCAGATTGCTGATCAGGATGGGGATGCCCAGCAGGACGCCGATCTGCGCGTAGGTCAAGCCGAGGTCGCGGCTGATGAGCGGCCAGGCCGCCTCGCGCGCGCCAAAGACCAGTTCATCCAGAAATTCGATCAACAGCAAGACCCCGATCAGGCGAGTTGTGCGCTTTTGCATGGTCATTTTGACGCGACTTGAGATTACAGTTATACTCTCTCGTCCCTCCCCAAATCGTGCGGAGGGCGCAAACCAGGAGCGGGCGCCCGCCGCCTTCGCTCACTGGGGATGAAATATCTTGGAGGTAGCAGTACGTTGGAAGCCTGGATTGCCGAGCACCTTGTGCCGTTGTTTCAGAATCTGTTCAATTCGATTGGATGGCCCGGCGTTGTCGTCATTATGGCGCTGGAGAGCGCCAATATCCCCATCCCCAGCGAGATCACGATGCCGCTGGCCGGCTGGCTGCTGACGCCGCGGGCTATCTTCCCGTGGTGGGAGGCGGCGCTGATCACCGGCTTTCTCGGCGCCCTGGGATGCACCATCGGTTCGATGGCCTCGTATGCCCTGGGCTACTGGGGTGGGCGACCGCTGGTGGTGCGTTACGGCCGTTACATTCTGGTGACAGAAGAAGATGTGGATCGCTTCGATCACTGGTTCCAGCGCTGGGGAGATTATGTCTCCTTCGTCTCCCGCATCCTACCCATCGTGCGCACGTTCGTCTCTTTCCCGGCCGGGGTATTCAAGATTCACTTCGTCAAGTTCACCGCCTTGACTTTCATCGGCTCCTTTATTTGGTGCGCGGCGCTTGGTTTGGTCGGTTGGGCGCTGGGTGATCAGTGGGAGCAGATTCTGGGCATCATGGGGCCAGCCAAATACCCCATCGTGGCGCTCATCTTGATCGGCATCGTCTACTACGTCTGGCATCACCTGACCGGGCCGGCGCGCAAACAGGCCCGCCGCGCCGCGGCCAACGAATAGCCGGCAGCAGGCTCCGATTCACGCGCGCGAACGTCACACGGCGGCTCAGCCGGCGGCGACAGTCGCAATCCCTGCCAGCTGAATACGCTGATCGGTGAAAAGCACCACGCGCAAATCGACGCGCAGCAGCGCCCCATCCGCCACGCGGCCGCTCCATACCAGCGAGTCGGCCGCCTGGCGGTAGGGAAAATCGCCCGGCGGCAGGCCGCCAATGCGCGCGCCCTGGTCAGTCTTACCTTCATAGGTCAGCGTCGTACCGGGGATGGAATCGCCCCGCGCAATGTTGTACGTCACCGGCATCCGGTAAGCGACCGCTGGCTTTTCGGGAAAAGCGCCAGGCACCGGCCTGGGGTTGCTGATAGTCAGGTTGGCCGTGCCGGCCAGCTGCACCTTGTCGGCCGTGTAGAAAACGACGCGCAGGCCCAGATCAGCCTGCAAATCACGCCCCAGCGGGCCTTTCCAGCCCACAAAATCGCCAGTCTTCTTGATGGCGCGCTGGTCATCAATCATCAGCTCAGCCCCATCCGCCGTCTCGCGCACATAGCGCACATTCGTCCCCGGCAACACCTCTCCCGCGGCAATGCTTTGCTCGGTCGGACCGGAATAGCGCAGCACGCCGCTGTCATTACGCGTACAGGCCGTTACGAGTGAACTCAAGCTCACGATGAGTAAGCAGCGCAGCAGCCAGGCTTTGGGCCTGGCAAGCCGATCATGACCTGATAGCATAAACAACACCTCCCTGCACCACACGCCAGCTGCCGCCATCGTGGCGGCTTCAGTCAAAGGCTGGCAGCGGCGGTAACGCCGTGACGGGCGGCTGGCCGACCCGGCGGCTGAAATAAACGAACAGCCCGCTGTTGATGATGAACAAACCACCCAGGGCAAAGAGCAGGAGAACACCGCCGCTGAGGAGCAATAAATTCTGGCTGAACGCGCCCTGCAGCTGTAAGACAGACGTCAGCGCCGTCACGCCGTTCCATAAACCATGAATGGCAACGGCCAGGGCGTAGTAAGCGGCCAGGCGCCAGCGGCGCTCGCCGCTAAACCAGGCCTGCCAGGCTAAGCCCATCAGCCCGGCGCACAGGCAGTGCAGCATGGCCGTGGCCGCACGCAGCAGCAAAGACCCGCTCCATGATGCTGGCAGCGCGCTGATGGTGTTGAACATCGTTTCGGTGATGGCAAAACCGGCGCCGGCCGCAACTCCCCACAAGAAAGCCTCTGCGGGCCGCAGCGCTCCACGCCTGACGCCGAGCAGCAAAACGCCCACGCTCTTGGCAAACTCTTCGATCACGGGCGCGACCACCGCCACCACCAACCCGCCCCCGATCAGCACCAACGGCGAGTTGAGGAGGGATTGCAGGAAGACCGGATCGCGCAAAATGTCCGGCTGGCTCAGCTGAGTGGCCAGGGCATCGAGCCGCGCCGCGCCGCCTGGCGTCAACGCCACGACCAGGGCCGCGGCCAACGCCAAAAGCACAATCAGAACAGCCTCGATCACCAGGGCCAGGGCGGTCGCCAGCGCGGCGCCGCCAGCCACTTGCAGGGTCAGATCACGCCGCAGCACGAAGACGCCGGCGCTTTGAATGAACCAGGCGGCCAGAGTCAGGAAAAAAAGCGGAGGAGCGATGCTGGCAAGGCCATGCAGCGGTGGAAAGATCCAGGGCGCCAGGCGCGTGC
>DAISHS010000239.1:0-6867 GCA_036822415.1 Chloroflexota bacterium | reverse complement strand
TCACGGTGATGTAGTCCATCACGGCATCTTCCAGCGGCGGACCAAAGTCGTAGGGATTGATACCGTTATCGCGGAAGACCGTGTAGCCATCGCCGCCGGTGCGCATGAAGTTATTGGTGGCCACGTTATACACGCGGTCAGGTTCGATCGGCTCGTAGCTGGTGCCATTGAAGACTTCGACATCGCTGACGCGTGAGCCAACCGGGAACTTCAGATTGAACTTGAAGCGAATACCGCTGACCTGCGGGAAACGTCCATTGCTGCCCAGGCCGACACGGCTAACGCCATTTTCCAGCGCCGCAACCACGTCGCTGCCGCGCAGGCCCAGGGTGGCGATGGTGTTGCCAAAGGGCAGCACTTCCAGCACTTCGCCAATGCTGATCGGGCCGACATCAATCGGCGCGCGCAGGCCGCCGCCGTTCTCGATGGCAATGTCATAGTGCGTATTCGGGTCCATCATATTGACCCGGCGCAGGATGGCGTCTGCCACCATGTTACCCATCAGACATTCACCGGCGCGGCAGATCTGCTGACCGCCGACCAGAATCGGCAGGGCGACCGTTGTCTCACCGATGAAGGTGTTGCGCAGCTCGTCGACACCGGCGCGATAGGAGTCCACCAGAGCCTGCATCGTCGGGTCTTTTTCTACACTGGCGCCCAGGAAGATGGGATCGCCCGACCAGCTGCTCGCCACGCCGTTGCTGTCGAAGGTGACATCGAGATGGCCCAGGTAGCGACTCCACTGGAAGGCGGTCACGACCAGGGTCGGATTGCCGTCCGTGCCGTTGACCACGGTGGGATAAGGCCCGGCCGGAATATCGCCATTGACAGGGGCCGTGTCAGGGGTGTAGACGAAGGTGTGGCTGTGTCCACCCACGATGATGTCCACGCCGTGCACGGCCTGCGCCAGCGCCATATCCTCGACATAGCCGATGTGCGTGAGCGCAACGACCTTGTTGATGCCCTGCGCGGTGAATTGATCTACCGCAGCCTGCACCGCGGCCACTTCATCGCTGAAATGGACGTTGGGGCCGGGGCTGGAGAGAATCGGGGTTTCTTGCGTTGTGACGCCGACCACGCCGATCTGCTCGCCGTTGATCGTCACGACGGTCGAAGGAGCAATGAGTCCGGCCAGGGCCGGTTCCGCGCTGGCATCAATGTTTGCGCTGACGACGGGGAAGTTGACGCCGCTAATCAAGCGCGCCAGCTGCGCCGGGCCATCATCGAACTCGTGATTGCCGATCGTCATCGCATCATAACCAAGCAGGTTCATGGTTTGCGTAATGATGTCAGCCTTGTACAGGCGATAGAAGAGCGTACCCTGGAATTGGTCGCCGGCATCTACCAGCATGACATTGTTGTTCGTCGCGCGGTATTGGTTGATGACTGTGGCCAGGCGAGCTGAGCCGCCAATCCCATCCTGTCCATCGACGCGAGCGTGGGTGTCATTGGTGTGAAGTAGAGTGAGGCTAAAGGTGTCTGCAGGACCTTCAGTCTTGGGTAGAGCGCCAGGATGCGCCAGGGCAGCGGAGCCGAGCAACGCGGCCAATAGCACAACAAGCGCGACGACAGTGAGAACACGCAATTGCTTCATCAAATCCTCCTTGATTGAACCGAAACGGTGCATTAATGAGAAGAGGCACTGGGGGGCTATATTGTAACCCAAACCCTCGCCAAACGGCAAATGAACGGTGAACCCTCATACAACGTTAGCGCCCGCTGAAGCGCCCAGGCCGTCGCTGCAGGAAGGAAAGCACCCCCTCTTGCGCATCTTCGGTTTTGATGATCGCCTGCAGGGCCGGCAAGAGACTGGCAGCTGCGGCCGCCGGCCCCTCGCGCAACGCCTGGCGGGCCAGGGCCAGGGTGCCCTGCACCCCCAACGGCGCCTGTTGGGCGACCGTCTCTGCAAGAACCAGGGCGCGCGCCAGCTCCGCACCAGGCTCGACCACTTCCTGCACGAGTCCCAGGCGATAGGCCTCTTCGGCGCTAAACTCGTCTCCGGTCAGGAGATAGCGCATCGCGTTGCCCCAGCCAATCTCTTGCGGCATGCGGATCGTAGCGCCGCCAAAGGGAAGAATGCCGCGCTTGATCTCAATTTGCGCGAAGATCGTATCGTGGGCCGCCACGCGGATATCGCAGGCCAGCATGAGCTCGATGCCGGCGGTCAGGCAGCGGCCATGCACCGCGCACACCATCGGCTTGCTGAGGGCTGGCCCATGCACGCCCCATGGATCGATGCTGCCGGCAGGAGTAATGCTCTCACCGCGTGCCAGCACAGGGATCATGGCTGCCAGGTCGAGACCGGAGGTAAAAGCACGGCCATGCGCAAACAGCACGCCGCACCACAGGTCATGGGTTTGTTCGTACATTGTATACGCAGCCGCCAGCTCGCGCAGCATCTGCGCATCAAACGCGTTCAATTTGTCAGGCCGGTTAAGCCCGATGACAAATACATGGCCGCGTACCTCGGTTGTGATTCGCTCGAATCCTGTCGCTGTCTCCATTGATTCGCTCCTTTTTGTCTGACTCTTCTTCCTGGCTTTTCGGCCTCGTTCCGCTCATCGGGCCGCTGCCCTGTCCAGGCTCGGATCGCGTCCCTCACAGCTCAAGCATGAGCAGTGGAATCTCCATCTCCTCGGGCGTCAAACCGCCGTGATGACCCCAAAATTTCTGCTCGAAGCGGTCTTTCTCATACCAAAAGACCGACTCGCCGGCATACGGTAGGATCACCAGGTTGCCGACGCGGGCCAGGAAGGTAGGCGAGGGAGGCAGGGGGCCAAAATAGCCGGCCGCGATCAGATCGGCCGTTTTGTGAACCTGCGCGCGGTCGGCCAGGCGGGTCGCAAGAAAAGCCTGCGCCTCATCCAGGCGGTCATCCTGAATCGCCAGGAAAAGATCACGCGCGGATCCGGCCGGCATCAAAGGCCACAGTTGGCGGTTATGCTTGAGAAAGCGTTCGCTGCCGGCCAGGTCGCGGCGCCGATTCAGATAGATCGTCGTGTTGGGGTTGACGTCAACCTGGCCATGGTCGGCTGTCAGCATGAGCAGTGTGCGGCCCAGGCGCCCGCGCAGGCGCTGAAAGAATTGGCGTTCGAGGACGGTCAGGAAGGTATCAATTTCAGCCTCGGTCTGCACGGCGCGAGGCCCGTGCCGATGACTGATCGCATCAATCTCGTCGTAATACAGGAAGATGTAAGTCGGGCCCTGGCGTGCGGCCAGCGCCTGCGTCAGGTTGACCAGCCCGTGCGTCAACGTTTTGAACGGCTGCATGGCCGCGCCGGCCAGCATATGGTTCGAGTAGGTCGAAGGCGTAATCGAGACAGATTGAAAGGCCAGCGAGCGCACGCCGCGCGCGGCCAGGGTTTGATAGAAAGTTGGGCTGGGAAAAAGCTGCGCGGCCGAGACGCCGGTTTTCTGCAGCGTGTCACGCGCCTCATCGCCGGCAAAGGAGAAGAGCAGCGGCGCAATCATCGTATCCAGCAGCGGTTCATAGTAGAACCACTCGTAAACGCCGCTGAGAGCAACCGGCAGGCCGCTGTGAATCGTGGTCACATGCGCGGCCGTGGTAGAGGGAAATTGCGCGGTGATTTTGGCCACGCGACCCTGTTGCACGAAACGCTGCAGGGCGGGATAATCAGGCGCGGCTCTCTCGAAAAAGCGCCAGCCGAAGCTGTCTATGAACAAGAAAATCACGGTGTCGTAGCGGCTGGCCAGGCCGGTCAGAATGTCTGGCGCGAGGTCGGCCTGACCCTCGCCGGTCAGCAGGCGCAGCAGCGTGGAGGGCAGATCGGCAAAGCAACGGCCGCCGTACTGCGGCTTGATGAACGCTGACGTGATTGAGTCTGGCATGGCGGCGGTCCGTTATACTTTTGCAGAGATTGGCCTGGTTTGGCCTCTCGACCGCGCCAGGGCGTCTGGGGTCAACAGGCCCCTACTTGAGGATGATTTGGGCTGCCTCATGGGGATATTTACCCACGGCCGGGGCAAAAAAGGCGCGGATAGGCGCCATGTCAGCGTCTATATCACCGGTGGGCGTGATGACCGGGCCAAAGTTGACCACCTTGCGGGCATAATCCATCGAAACGAGGGCCAGCGGCACCTGCGCGCCCCTGGCAATGTGGTAGAAACCGCTCTTCCAGGTCTGCAGCTTCCTGCGTGAACCTTCCGGGGGGATAATCAAAACCAATTGATCGTGGGCGTGGAAAGCATCCACCAGCTGCCCGACCAGGCCATTGGCCTGTCTGCGGTCAACCGGGATTCCGCCCAGCCAGCGGAACAGGCCGCCGAGGGGTGGGCGAAACAACGTGTGCTTGCCCAGCCAGTGCATTTCGACCTGCACCGTGAAAAGGGCGCCAAGCATGACCAGGAAATCCCAGTTAGACGTATGCGGCGCGCCGACGATCACGTATTTGGGCAGCTGGGGCGGCTGACCTTCCACGCGCCAACCGGCCTGGTGCGTCAAAAAGCGAGCCGGACGGCTCAACAGCTTCATCAAGAATCGGTTCCCAAACAAGGTTCGCTGCATCAAGGAGGCTCCATCTTATGTAATGGGTCAGTATAACACGCGGCGTGTTACCTCACAAGTTGGCAGGGCGAGGTGCAGGAGTTTTCTGTTTTTGCCCTTACCACCGCGGATCGTGATTTGCAAGTAAGCGAAGTCGAGGTCTTTCACGCGTCGCTGCAGGCACTCGGTCAGGCGCATACCAGAGGCACAACCACATGGGGTGGTTTGTCCGCGCTGTGGCCAGCCCATGGAACTTGTGCAGAGCATCCGCCCGGCGGCGCAGCAACCGGTGATGCTGGCACAGGGTTACTCACCGTAGCGGAATGACGACGCCGCGATAACCTGTGCGCCAGAGCGTCCGGACGGATGTTTAGTTTGGCGCGCCTGGCCGGTGTGCTTGGGCAGCAGATCCAATCGCCCGCAGGGGTCATCGTCGCTGAAACTGGTCTGCAAAACCGTCGAAAAGGGGGCTTGCTGTTTCGCTGGAACCCTGGTAGAATTGGTATCAGAAGCTTGACCTTATTCACCTGGCTAACGTAAACACCGTCAGCAGGCTTAAATTCCATACGGTATCTCTGTGGGACGGCTTAGTTCAACACGGGTTATGCGGCGGCTCGACCGTCCCGGATCAGACTCTGTTGCCCTATTGGCCGCCGCATAACCCATATTTCGTTGGACGGCTTAGTTCAACATGGGTTATGCGGTAAGTAACATCCGGCGTTCAAAGCTATCAACTAACTAACTCTGGATGGATGTGCATGGACTTTGAAATCATCGGGGAGATTACCCACATTGAACCCATTGCGATTGAAGGGTCCATTCGTGACTTGGCGCGATTGCGCAAGCAATACGGCCAAGGCCGCTGGCGAAAACTCAAAGGGGTTGCTCTGGTACGTTTGCGAGATGGTTCGGTACGTACTGCTGAAATCCATTGGTACGAGGCCCACGGTATCGGGAAGAAGGAATTCAAGCTAAAGTTGCCATTTCTGGACTGAGTGATGACTATGGACAAGCAATCTTTATCTACGCTATATTTTGCTATTTGTCTCGACAATGAGGACTACCCAGCTTCGCTAGAAGTCGGCAAGCTCTATCGCGTTATTCCCGATGAAGAGGCAGCAGTACATGGCTACATCCGTGTGATTGACGAGAGTGGCGAAGATTATGCTTACTCCACGGAGCGATTCTACCCCGTCGCATTGCCTCAAGCAGTAAAGCAGGCTTTGTTTTTTGCCTCTGAACAGCTTGCGGTATAGGTAGCGCAAGTAGTGGGGGTTGGGAGACGGGGTTTTGACCCGTCTACTCCCTGTTGCAGCCGAGCCGGGATGAGCTGTGCGGTTTGTACGTGGAATGCGCCCGGCGGCTGACCTCGGCGTTAGGCATCCCATCCAACAACGCGGGCCAACGATTAGGAAAACGCGCGACTTGAAGTCAAAGTCAACACGCGATGCTTCATTTTCCTCTAAACTGTGATACAATGACACCAGCAAGTGGCGCGGCGCCAAGCTACTGTTAGCCACTGTTAGCCGTGAGATGTAGAAGTATGGTGTGTCCTTTATGAGTAGCGACATTCTCCGCCGCATCAAACGTGCGGTGTTAGCTGGCAACTAAGCCTTCAGCGAAAAGGCGCTCCTCGAAATGGAGGCCGATGGCCTGACGGAGTTGGACATCGCCGAATCCATTCTGAATGCCGTCGCCATCTACAAGACGCTCCGTTCCCAAAGTCCCTGGCGGCCGCAACGCACCGAGTACTTGCATATCATTCAAAGCACCAATCTCGATGGCCTGATGATCTACAGCAAAGGCAAGTTGGTTGAGGAAGCGGGTATCGAGCGGTACTATTTTCTGATCTCATCCAAGAAAGCCTTGTGAAGCCCATGAAACTGAACATTACGCACTGCCCAACGTGTGGCAGCGACCAAATCAAACAGGTTTGCCGTGATTGGACAGGCGCATATCGCGGCCAGAGCTATGTCGTGCCCGCGCTGACCTTCTACGAGTGTCCCGTGTGTGGCGAACGGGTCTTTGACCGTGAGGCGTTGGGGCAGATTCAAGCTGCCTCGCCCGCGTTCGGCAAACGTCCACCCAAGGCACGCCCGTCTACGACCGCGCGCACGCACACATCGCCTCGCGGCATGTCCGCGGGCTGATGCCTTGATGGATGCTCACGACAGGTCTGTGGTTGTGCCGCAGGTGGTCAGCATGGTTCGACTTTATGGCGGTTTTCGCGTGGGGCGGGGCTGGTCACCTGGGCGGGGCCTAACACCACGTCCACCTGACGCCTGCGGCGGTGGGGTCAGGTCGCGGGCGTCTCGCCAGGCGCAGCCGCAACTGAACCTGGCCGTTAGGCGGTCTCGATTAGC
>DAISHS010000238.1:0-6879 GCA_036822415.1 Chloroflexota bacterium | reverse complement strand
TGAACGAACTCGCGGCCGTGCGCCAGGGCTTCATCCTCGTCCTGGACGACTACCACCTGCTTGACGCCCAACCGGTGGACCGGGCGATCGCCTTCCTGCTCGAGCACCTCCCGCCGCAGATGCACCTGGTGATTGCCACCCGCGAGGACCCGCCGCTGCCGCTGGCCCGGCTGCGCGCCCGCGGGCAGTTGACCGAGCTGCGCGCCGCCGATCTGCGTTTCACCCCGGCTGAGGCCGCCGAATTCCTCAACCAGGTCATGGGGCTGCATCTGTCGGCCGAAGACATCGCCGCGTTGGAAGCCCGCACCGAAGGCTGGATCGCCGGCCTGCAATTGGCCGCGCTCTCGATGCAGGGACGCCCGGACGCCGCCAGCTTCATCGAGTCGTTCACCGGCAGCGATCGTTTCGTGCTGGATTACCTGGTCGAAGAAGTCCTGGCCAAACAGCCGGCCAGCGTGCAGGCTTTCCTGCTGCACACATCCATTCTCGACCGCCTGTGCGGCCCGCTGTGTGACGCCGTCCTGGCTTCTTCCGCTGCTGCCGGGCAGGAAGTCCTGGAATACCTCGAACATGCCAACCTGTTCATCGTCCCCCTGGACAATGAACGGCGCTGGTACCGCTATCACCATCTCTTCGGAGACTTGCTTCGTCAGCGCCTCGGACAGAACTTGACAGCTGGCGAGATCGCCGAGTTTCACATCCGCGCCAGCCAGTGGTATGAAGACCAGGGCCTGGAAATCGAAGCGTTTCAGCATGCAGCAGCCGCCAATGATGTGGAGCGCGCCGAACGCCTGATGGAGGGCAAAGGGATCCCCCTACATTCGCGCGGCGCAGTGAACGCGATCCTGGCGTGGCTGGCATCTCTGCCCAAGTCGGTGCTGGATGCCAGGCCCTTGTTGTGGGTGAGGTCGGCCACGATGGCGTTGACGGTCGGCCAGACAGCCGGTGTGGAAGAGAAACTGCAAGCGGCCGAGGCGGCTTTGGCTGTCGCCCTGGAAAATGCCGCTTCGGATGCGCAAACCCGCGATCTGATCGGGCAAATCGCCTGCGCCAGGGCTACGCTGGCGGTCACGCGTTACCAGCCGGACGCGGTGATCACCCAGGCGCGCCGCGCCCTGGAGTATCTACTGCCCTCGAATCTGCGGTTCCAATTCACGGCGAATTGGGCGCTGGCGACGGGCTATCAGCTCAAGGGCGACCGCGTCGCATCCGGCCAGGCCTTGACGGAAGCCCTGGCGATCAGCCGGGGGTACGCCAGCATGTTTTCGCTGATCCTGGCGACCACGCACCTGGGGCGGCTGCAGGAACTGGAGAACCAGCTCTATCGGGCGGCCGAGACCTATCGGCGCGTGCTGCAGATGGTGAGCGAACAGCCTGGGCCGAATACCAGCGACGCCTATCTGGGTCTGGCCCGTATCCACTACGAATGGAACGACCTCGACGCGGCCCAGCAGGTCGCCCAACAGAGCCTGCAACTGGCGCGGCTGTTTGACCGCGTGATTGACCGTTTCATTATCAGCGAAGTATTCCTCGCTCGCCTGCAACTGGCGCACGGAGACATGGATGGCGCGGCCGCCATGCTGGCGCAAACCGAGCAGTCTGCGCGCCAAAAGAACTTCACCCAGCGGCTGCCGGAGATTGCCGCCATCCAGGTCTTGACCCTGCTTCGACAAGGCCAGGCCGTCGCCGCCGCGCAACTGGCCCGGCAATATGACCTCCCGCTCAGCCAGGCGCGCGTGCGCATCGCCCAGGGCGATCCAGCCGCGGCGCTGGCCGTGTTGCAACCGTTCCGCCAGCAGATGGAAGCCCGCGGCTGGGCCGATGAGCGGCTCCAGGCCATGGTGTTACAGGCGGTTGCGTTGCACCTGAACGGCGAAAGGGCGCAGGCGGCGCAGGCGCTGGCCGCAGTCCTGGCGCTGGCCGAGCCGGGCGGCTTCATCCGGCTGTTTGTGGACGAAGGCGAGCCGATGCGCCTGGCGATTGCGGATGTGCGATCGTTGCTTGACCGACAGCCGCGCAGCCAGGATCGCAAACTGCTCGATTACGTGGATCGGCTCCTGGCCGCTTTTCCGCAACCAGCGGCCGCGCCGCCAGCGCCAGCCGAAAATCGCCAAGCCGCCCTGCTTGAACCATTGAGCCAGCGCGAGCTAGAAATACTCCAGCTCCTGGCCAAAGGACTCTCGAACCGCGCAATCGCCGAGCGACTGTTCCTCGCCCTGGACACCGTCAAAGGGCACAACCGCCGCATCTTCGACAAGTTACAGGTCGAAAGCCGCACCGAAGCCATCGCCCGCGCCCGCGATCTCGGACTGCTCTAAACCCCGCTCCGTTTCGCACTCTGTACTTTGCACTCCGCACTTTGTACTTTGTGACATGGTTCAAGTTAGCTTTACATTTCAACGTCAGCAGCAACGTGGGAAACGTGATTGGCCTCGTTCACGGACAGGCGGCAAACCAGGGGGCGATGGTGCAAAGCGGGCGACCCCAAAAGGTCGCCGTGGCCGAAAAACGGCGCACACGCACCGCGGTCGGCGTACCCACACAAACTTCGGAACTGTAGGCGCTCCACCATTCGTTGGCAAAATAGTAAATAGGCCGCGCGGTGAAGGTGCGCACAACAAAGCAATAGAGATTGGCGGGCGGCAGATCATCGGCCGCATAATGGTCGGTCGCCCTATCAGGTGTCGTGCCGTGCACGACATAAGGCCCGCCGGATCTTGTCGCATAGCTGACCTCATAAAAGCCTTCCTCCCACCAGAGGTGTGGAATCGGCGTCCAGGTCAGGGTCACGCTTCGACTGGCGACCAGCGTGGCCTGCACATGGCTCGGCGGCACTGTCTGGGTGTATTCCCACCCTGGATCCACGATGTTGAGCCACGCAATCACCGTCGGATCGGTGGGCGTCACCATATTGTAGTCCACACCGACCCAGGACAAGTACGGCGGCTGCATCAGTTCAGCGGGAATCTCACCCGACAACTGATTGTCACTCAGTTCAAGACCGCTCAAGCGACTCATGTTGCCCAGTTCGGGCGGGATCGAGCCGCTCAGGTGATTGCCGGACAGGATCAGATCATGGACTTTGGTGAGTTTGCCCAATTCGGGCGGGATTGGCCCGCTCAAGTGATTGCTGTTCAGGGAGAGGTATTCCAGGTTGGTCAGGTTACCAAGGGCAGCCGGAATGGCGCCCTGCAACTGGTTGCGATAGAGCAAGAGCGAACGCAGGTTATGCAGATTGCCCAGTTCGGGAGGAATCTCTCCGCTCAGGGCGCACAACTCTATGGCCAGGTTCTCAAGGAGAGGCAGGTTGCCCAGGGTCGGCGGAATGGGGCCGCTCAGCTCATTCTCGGACAGCTGAAGCAACTGCAGGTTCGACAGTTTGCCCAATTCCGGCGGAATCGGTCCGCTCAGGTGACTATTGTATAAGCTCAGACGGTTGAGATTCGTCAAGTTGCCCAGAGTGGCTGGAATGTTGCCAGTGAGTCCAGTACCGTCCAGCTCGAGTACGTACAGTCCAGTCAGGTCTCCTAATTCTGATGGCAGGATGCCTTGAATATCTCTCGTCCCTCCAAGCCTGAGTAAGCCAACGCGCCCACTGACGCAGGTTACTCCACCCCAGGTGCAAGGAGTGTTTGTCTGTAGCCAGCCCCCCCAGTAGCCTCCCCACTGCGCTCCGTTGGTGCTGTTGTAAAAGGCTACCAGCGCCTGACAATCTGCGAGCGGAATCTGCGTCACCTCCGTGCAAGAGAAATCGTGCGGTGCTGTCTGAGACGACGCAACGTGCGCGTGCGCCAGCCCCACCGTGACCAGGAGCGCCGCCAGGAACGAGATAGCCACGGCCGCCATCCTGATGGTGAAACGCCCCTGATCCGTTCTATTTGCACCTGACCTGATCATCATGAGCCTCCATGACTTTTCACTGATATCTGATTGACCTGCTCAGTAGACGAATGAAGGAGAGAGGAATCAGCACGGTGGGAAGCCTGTTTGTCCAACCGAGACAAAGATACCCTGGCTAGTATTATGGTAACTACCGCTACCAGAGGTAATCAACTGAATCGCCCGCACCCGATACATGCTCGGGCCAGGCCAGGGGTTAGCCAGGAACGGATGTTCGTCCAGGAAGGTTGTTGTTGTCACGTAGCCGCTGTGGAGAGGGAAGAAGTCAGCCGATATACATTCAAAGGGATCCACATCGTCAATTCGTTCGACGACATACCCCAGATTGGCATCGGGCGAGGCATTCCAGGTTAATCGAACCTGGAATGTCGAGCTGATTGGAATAACTTCTGCAAGTAGATGACCTGGCGGTGCAGACACGTGCATGCGTAAAGTGGGGTCGCCCATCAATGCGATGTGAACGTTCCGCAGGTAAAGATCGGGTGCGGTCGGATCCGGCTCCGATCGGTATAAGCCTTGATTGTTTTGGGTGAGCCGCGCGCTGTACCCAATCGTCTCTCCGAGGGCCATGTGATGGAAGAACCAATGTGGCCGCCCGGACCAACTGCTGGTAAGGATATAGTCAGAGGCAAGAGGGGCGCGTAAGAAATCATTGAACTGATCCCAATCGCCGAAGTAGCTGCCATAGAGCATGGTGAAAACAGCCTTGACTCTTGGGTAATCGGCAAATCGTCTTGTGCTAAAAATATGATATGCCGAGGAGTTCGTTCCGAATCCGCTGCCAAAAGCCCACAAGTGACCCTGATTGCCAAAATGACTGGGCGGATAGACATCTTCTACAATCTGGTCCCATCGGTAATTCGGGTAGAGAATCGGGTCGGCAACTGTGATATTGGCAGGCCCAAAGAACGGTGCAAAATTGCGCCATCCGCTGGCTGCAAAATCGTAGTCTTTGACGGTAATATCGAAAGTATTTGCAATAAATCCTCGCTGTATATTTGGGTCATGCAGAATTGTCATGGTTTTGTGGCGAAACGCGTGATCCTTGTTCAGGTAATTGCGCAACAATTCCGTTTCCGTGGCTGCAAATGCATTCAGGAAATAGAGATCAACCCGTCCGATTTCTAATTCCACTTCCGACGGAATCCGTTCGTAATCCGACGGCGACGGATCGAAACGGCCATCTCCGGGAATGTTGCGGTTTCTTTGGTCAGGCGGTGCAGGTGTGCCCTGGAAGGTATTGTCGTCGGTGTTGACGATGCAATCTGTCCAGATATCATTGGCCTGACACCCTGTGGCAACATCGTCCATGTCGCCATAGAAGACGTCGGCGGGCCAGGCGCCGCGATGATCTGGTACGTGACCATCTGGCACCAGGTTACCGGCATAAGGCACTGGGACATGTCCGAATAGCAGCACGGCCCGAACCTGCATGGGATCCGCAAGGTAATCGGCCTGAATCAGAGATTTGATGCTTGAAACAGTGTCTGTTCCCATAACGTCATGGCGCAGTACGACCCAGCCGTCGCCTATCAAATCAGCTTTCAAGCGTACCAATTCCCACCGTAAGTCGGTTGTGAGATTGCTATCCACGATCAAGATCACCTTGCCTCGCTGTAAGGTCGGCGGTACTTCGACACCGGCATAGATGTAACCGTAGGCAGTATAGACTTCTGGCGTTCCTGTCGGATGAGGCACGACCACGTCTTTCTCGATGCGATATTCCTTCGCCGCACCATAACCCGTGGTTTCCACATAAGCAATTGCGGCTGGCCCCGGGGTTGCGACCGGCGTGCCCCATGTCGTATCGCTCTTCGATTTCCGGTAAACCCGATAACCGGTTGCATTGGAATCAAGCGGCCAAGTGAGAGTGATCTGCGCTGAAGGGGTGGATTGAACCTGAGCGCTGATCAAAACTGCAGTATCTTTACTCCAATTGATCTCAGAAAGGTTGGGCAACGCAAACACAAATGGGGCTATCTCGATCAGGTTGCCTAGCTCTTCAGGCAAACTTTCTAGTTTGTTTTCAGACAGATCAAGGTAGCGCAAAGCTTCCATCTGACCAAGTATTTCGGGAATGTTACCAATCAACCCATTGCTGGAGAGATAGATTTCAACAATATGATCTGCGTCGCACACAATGCCATACCAACTGCAGGGAGACCCCTTTCCCATCCAGCCGGCATGGTCAAACCAAAGGTTCCCTTGAGTGTTGTTGTAGAGATACTTCAAAGCCTCGTATTCACTGTCCGGAATGCCACTAGCCACTCTGCGAAAGGATGCAGACGCTTGCACATCGGCCTTGTCGATTGCCAGGAGCCTACTTGCCTTTATCGGTTGAGTCTGCCCCACCAAGCCCCCTACAACAACAAGAACAACGATGGTGAGAGAAAGAGGCAGGAATACCCTGCGATGACCGATGATCTGACCTTGAGTAGAATTGCGTTGCATGATGAGCCTCGCTGAATGGGTAACCTGGTTGCACAATAGCTGGCTCATCAGCAGCTAATACGGAAAACAAAAAAGCCGCTTGAATGCCAGGCGAACAACCAGCACTTACAGCGACCTCCGGGATCCTTTCACCACTGTCAGGGTCACAGCATAACGAAAGAAAAAAGGAACAACCTCAATTGCCTCAATTCTACGCAACTTGTCAACGAAATGCTATGATAAGCATCATATTGGCCCGGATTGTATCGTGTTGGTGCGGCCAGAGCCGCCATATGAGCAGCGCGCAGCGCGGTAATTTTGGGCGAAGCGATGTGCCAGCCAACCATTCGTCCTCTGGGCATTAGAACGTCAAGGTATAACCTCGCGAATCATCCATCATTCCCATCAACTGTTGACCGTGGCCCCGCCGCCGGCGCCAGCCGAAAATCGCCAATCCACCCTGCTTGAACCATTGAGCCAGCGCGAGTTAGACGTACTTCAGCTCCTGGCCAAAGGACTCTCGAACCGCGCGATCGGCGAGCGGCTGTT
>DAISHS010000237.1:0-6910 GCA_036822415.1 Chloroflexota bacterium | reverse complement strand
TGCTCAGCCACGCGTGCCATCGGATGTTGGAACGGCTCCTCGATTTCGGTCTTGAATTCCCCCTTGTGCGCCTGATAGTAAGCCTTGGTCGGCTGCTCGTGAATGCCTTGCAGGAGTTGGAACGCGCGCGGCGAAAACGCGCTCTCGGCATGGGCAACGAGCTCATCATCAACGCTAGCGCTTGGAGTCGCCGACGCCACTGCAGAGAACTTGGCTTCAGCAAGCTCCACTAACGTCCGTCGCCAGCCACCTTCGTTCACTTCGCGCATGACCGTATCATCCCACTGCACCGGTAGGCGATGCCCGTGACGCACGCCTGGCATGAAGTAGTACGGCCCTGTGACTGTTCCGATGCCCAACACCTTTGTTGTGCCGCGATTAGCAACGATCTGATCCCCTTCCTGAATCTGTGCGAATTTCCAGGCCTGCTCCATCGCTTCGTTGGTCCAATCCGGATGTTTCTGTTGAATTCCAGCACGCCGCGCTTCGAAGCTAGCGCGATCCAGGTTGCTCAGATCGCCCAATTCGTCCCATCCGATGGCAATGAAGCCATCGTCTCGGCACTCGTTCCACTGCCAGGCATCGTCGCCGGGGGCGATCTTCCAGAAGCGTTGCGTGGGCGCCTCCATCCCATTGCCGAGTAGCCGGCGGCGCGCGTTGGTGTCGAAAACCGCCAGGGCAAGGGGCGCGTCGGTGTATTTGTGATAGGGCGAAGCCTGCCAGCCAGCGAAAAGCTGTTTGATGTAGTCCAACGTCTCACCGTATACTTCTTGCTGGCTGTCCCGAAGCTGGCGCCAGGCCCGCGCTGCCAGGTAGTGCAGTGAAACCGGCGTCTCGTCCTTCTCCTTGTTGAAACCTTCAACGCGCGTGGTAGGCAGCTCCAGCCGATCTCGAAAAAGCGCCAGTTTCAAGGTCGAGTCACCGTTGGCGCCGGCCAGGCCAAGCACGAGCCACTTAGCGTAGCAGAAATGCAGGTGATACTGACCCGCCGTACGCCGCAGGGTCCACGACGCCAGCGGGTCGTCCGGCCCCGTCACCCCCAGGCGCTGCGCCGCTTCGGCCAGTAGATCAAAGGCCCATTCGGCTTCCTCCCAGTCTGCAAACAAATCACTGAAGGGCTTGGCCAGGGTACGTGTGGGAAATGGCCCACCCTCCGGCCAGAATCTGGCACGCGTCAGCTCTGTCTTGACCGATTCCCGGCGATACGACCGGATGTTCCAATTCAGCTGGCGGATGACGTCAGCGGCCTCGTTGGTTTGCAGGTTGAAGTTGTAGGCATTGCCCCGGTCCAACGATGGCGCAAACGCGGCTCGCTGGATGGCCGCCATCAGATCGGCCGCAGGGATGATCCAGAGGTCGAATCGGCCGGAGATCTCATCGGTGAGCGAAATGACGACTTCGCCGCCTGCGGTCGCTGCATCTTCCAGGCGCGCACGCCGCGGCGCCAGCCAGCGGTCTCGCTGGGCGGTGAACAGCACGTAGACACGTTTTCCCGATGGCGTCTGGCACCAGCCAGAAAACGCGGTCTCCTGCTTCAATCGGCCCAGATAAACTCCGGCGCGCGTGATCGTCTCGGTCTGCTTGGCATTTCGATAGGCGTTCTCGAACCAGTTGGTCTGCTGTGGCTCTGTTTTCTCGACGGTCAGCTGCAGTTCTTCGCTCATGGTGACAGTCCAGGCGCCCTCGCTGGCCCATTCGGGCAGGCGCGGCGTCAGCATTACGCCCAGCGCGGCTAGGTGCGCGCCGCTGTTGTAGACGCTCTGGCCTGCCACGAACTCGAGCTTCCCATACCATGAACCGCGTGCACCCAGAGCGTCCAGATCAGTCAACTGCAGCGGTGAGCTTGCCCCCGCAGCCCGGGCCTGGTCGAACAAGGCCAGGATGGCGTCGAGATGGTTTTGCCAGTAGGTGTCGTATTTGCTTGTCATCAAAACACTCCACGATATAGAGGGCGCTTCAGTCGAACAGGCGCCACATCATTCTGCTCTCACCTGGGATGCTCGCGCTGCATCAGCAGCTTGGGCGCAGCGTCAACTGGTAGCTGCCGTTATTTCGCCGATAAACTGCCGATATTCTGCCGATCAACGATCGCGCCGCGGTTCCTGGATAAGGCGCGCCGAGCCGTCGGCTGATTTGGAGCATTTCGTCTGCAACGTTGCACTGCCCGTTGCCGGGCCGCAGCGGACGGGTTGCAAGCCGGCGAGCCAATGCCCGACCGGCTCAGTTCGCTGCGCCGCATTGTACTTCGACCAGCGCCAACACGCAATTGCGTTAGGGCAAGCGCGGCGACCTCATGGCGGCGACAGGATGATTCAGTACATCAACGCCCTAATCGGGGATGCGCTCCAGGTGCCGCCAGCTGATGTAAGCGCCGGCGCTGGTCTGCAGGGACTGATCCCCGCCGTAGACTACATAACCTTGCTCTTCCGGCAGACCCACCAGCGGGCGCCAGTACTTGAGGTTGTCGAAGTAGCTGCTGGATAGCGTCTTGCCAGCCTTGATCTCAATCGGCGTGACGCTTTCCCCATCCACCAGCAAGCAGTCAATTTCTTTACCATGATTGTCCTGCCAGAAATAGGGCGGGCGCACTTCCCCTCGATGCACGCTGCGCTTGATGAACTCCGTGATGATCAGGTTTTCGAACAGCGCCCCCTTGAGGTAGTGCAGGCTGACCTGACTGGCGGCGCGAATGCCAAGCAGCGCACACGCCAGGCCCGTGTCGTAGAAGTAGAGCTTCGGCGATTTCACCAGCCGCTTGTTGAAATTGCGGTTGTACAAATAGGCAATTCGATTGCCGAATTGTACAGGATGCTGCGCGGGCCTACCGGCAGAAGCCGGTCGGTTCGTCTGTCAACGCCTGCAACCGACGGCTGGAACAGCCAAAATGGCAGGGCGCGCCGCGTTATGGTAGAATGGCGCACCACTCATACCGCCTGATTGGACAGGGAGGACGATGACAATCCCGATCTTCACCATCGGCTACGGCGCACGCAGCATGGACGAGTTCCTGGCCGCGCTGGAGGCGCAGCAGATTGCGTTTGTGGTGGATGTGCGCTCGGCGCCCTATTCGCGCTTCAAGCCGGAGTTTTCCAAAGATGCGCTCGCCGCGCGCCTGACCGCCCACGGCATCCGCTACCTCTACCTGGGCCGCGAGCTGGGCGGCCAACCCGACGATCCAGCCTGTTACGCCGACGGCAAGGTGATCTACAGCGCCGTCGCGCAGCGCCCTGCTTTTCAGACCGGGCTGGCGCGGGTCGAGGAGGCGTTTCGCCGCCAGCTGCGCATTGTCCTGATGTGCAGCGAAGGCAAGCCGGAGCAGTGCCACCGCAGCAAGCTGATCGGCCAGGCGCTCACTGGCCGCGGCGTCCCCGTGACCCACATCGGCGACGATGGCGCCCTCGTTTCGCAGGAGGATGTCGTCTTCGAGCTGACCGACGGCCAGCTCAGCCTGTTTGGCGACCCCGATTTCACCTCACGCAAGCGCTATCGCCAGGAGGACGACGCCGATGCTGACTGAGATCGTCACGATTGGCGCTTATGGCTGGCGCGCAGACGATTTCTTCGCCGCGCTGCAAGCGGCCGGCGTGGACACCTTGTGCGACGTGCGTCTGCGCCGCGGGGTGCGCGGGGCGACCTATGCCTTTGCCAATGCCGCGCGCTTGCAGGCGCGCCTGGCGTCGCTGCAGATCCGCTATCTCCACCGGCTCGACCTGGCGCCCAGCCGCGCCGTGCGCCAGCTGCAGGACACTGCCGACGCCGCCGCCCACACCGCCAAACGCCAGCGCCTGGCCCTCAGTCCGGCGTTTGCCCAGGCCTACCAGCAGCAGCGCCTGGACGGCTTCGACAGCGCCGCGTTCGCCGCCAGCCTTGACGCCGACACGCACATTCTGGCCCTCTTCTGCGTGGAAGGAGAGCCAAGCGCCTGTCACCGCAGCCTGCTGGCTGACCGCCTGGCCCATGACCTGGGCCTGCCGCTGCGTCACCTGCGGCCTGCGCCAGCCGGGCTTTCTACAGATTCGCCGCGGCCGACGTGAACATCGTCGCTCGCCGACTCGCTCTAGCCTCCGCAGGGAGGCTTCGTCCTCGTTGCAGCGACCTCGGTCGCCCGAAGGCTAAATCGTCACGATGAAAGTCGTTATCGTTGCCAAGACCCGCCAGGGCAGCCGCGCTTGCATCGGCGGCCTGACGTTCGAAGGGCAAAGCGTGCGCCTGCTCGCCGCCGACGCCGCCGTCAACACCCACGCCAACCAGGACTACCAGGTTGGCGAGGTGTGGGACGTCAGCGGCGCGCCCGCCGAGCAGATCGTCCCGCCCCATGTCGAAAATTTCGTCGTGCACGCCAGGCGCCGCCTGGGCGTCATCTCCGATTGCGTGGCCCTCATTCAGCGCCACCTGCCGATCGCCGACGGTTCCTGGCAGCAGCTCTACGACGGGCTGCTGCAACCTACCCCGACCGGCGCCCTCTTCATCGCCGCGCGCACCGGCGTCCCCTCGTTCAGCACCACCTTCTGGCGGCCCGATCAGCCGTTGACGCGCGCCGAGGATGGCAAGCGCATCCGCTACCGCTATCAAACCTCCACCGGCGCCTGCACCCTGGTCTTCGTCGGCTTCCAGGAGCCGTTGGAGACGCTTCCTGCCGGCGCGCTGCTGCGCGTCTCACTGGCGCACTGGTGGCGCCCGCCGCAGGACGCCGACATGGAGCTGCGCTGCTACGCCCAACTCTCCGGCTGGTTCTTGCCCCCGCCGCCCCCGCCCTCGCTCGACGCCCTGCCGGCGCAGTTCCCGGCGCCCGCCCTGCCCTACGTCTTGGGGCCGCAAGCGCCGCCGCCGGGCCAGACCGACAGCGCAGTCCGACTGGCGCCCGTCCCGCCGCCGCCTGGCCAGCCAGATGGATCGCCTGGCTCAGCGCAAGAGGTGTTGAAAGCGGTCTTCGGCTACGACAGCTTTCGCCAGCTGCAGCCAGAGATCATCGCCAGCGTGCTGACGGGCCGCGACGCGCTGGCCGTCATGCCCACCGGCAGCGGCAAATCGCTCTGCTACCAGCTGCCCGCCCTCCTGCTCGACGGCCTGACGGTGGTCGTTTCCCCTTTGATCTCGCTGATGCAGGACCAGGTGATGCAGCTGCGTGACCTGGGCGCGCCGGCGGCCTTTCTCAACAGCGCGCTCTCCTACAGCGACTACCTGAACGTGACGACGCAGGTCAGATCGGGCGCGCTCAAGCTGCTCTACACCTCGCCGGAAACCCTCCTGCGGCCAGAGACGTTGCTGCTGCTCGACAAGGCGCGCGTGCGCTGCCTGGCCATTGACGAGGCGCACTGCATTTCCGAATGGGGGCATGACTTCCGCCCCGAATACCGCCAGCTGCTGCCCGTGCGCCGCCGCTTCGCCGACGCCGTCTGCCTGGCCCTCACCGCCACCGCCACCGAGCGCGTGCGCCGCGACATTCAGGAGCGTCTCGGCTTTCAGGAGGCCAACGCCTTCGTCGCCAGCTTCGACCGGCCCAACCTGCTGTTGACCGTGCAGCCGCGCGTCGGCGGTTTTGGGCAGGTCATTTCCTTCTTGCAGGGGCGCCGCGAACAGGCGGGCATCGTCTATTGCAGCACACGCAAGGAGGTCGAGCGCCTGGCTGAATTCCTGACGACGCACGGCTGGCCGGCGCTGCCCTATCACGCCGGCATGGACAACGATACCCGGCGTCACAACCAGGAGCAGTTCTCACGCGACCGGGCGCCGCTCATCGTCGCCACCATCGCCTTCGGCATGGGCATCAACAAGTCGAACGTGCGCTTCGTGGTGCACTATAACCTGCCCAAAGACCTGGAGAGCTACTATCAGGAGATCGGACGCGCCGGGCGCGATGGGCTGCAGGCCGACTGCTTACTGCTGTACAACCGCCAGGACCTGGTGTTCCTCAACCGCCTGATCGAAGAAGGCGCGCCGTCGGAGCGGGCCGGTCGCCAGGCCCGCCTGCAGGCCATGGTGCGCTACGCGGAGACGCAGGCGTGCCGGCGCCAGCTGCTGCTGGCCTACTTCGGCGAACAGATCGCAGCCTGCGGTTTTTGCGACACCTGCCTGAGCGATCACGACGCCCAGGCGCTGACCGACGTGACCGGCGCGGCGGTCAATTTCCTCGACAGTGTGCGGCGCACCGGCGAGATCTTCGGCGCCGGCCATCTGATCGAGATCCTGCGCGGCTCGCGCAACCTGCGCGTGCTGAATCGGCAGCATGAGCGCCTGCCCACGCACGGCGCCGGCAAGGAGTTCAGCCAGGCGCAGTGGCGCCGCCTGGCCGAGGCCTTCATTCGGCAGGGGCTGGTGGACCAGGACATGACGCACGGCGGGCTGCGTCTGACCGACGCCGGGCGCGCCGTGCTCGACGGCGGCCGCGTCGACATTCCTGCGGCGGATTTGCAAGAGCCGGGCGCCGGGCCGATCCTGCTGACCGCGCCGCAGCACGACACGGCGCTGTTCGAACGTCTGCGTGCGCTGCGCCGCGACCTGGCGGAGGCCGCCGACCTGCCGCCCTACGTCGTTTTTTCGGATCGCACGCTCAGCGAAATGGCCACTTACTACCCGCAGTCGTCGGCCGCGCTGCTGACCATTCACGGCGTGGGGCAGCGCAAACTGGCCACGTACGGCGCTCAGTTCCTGGAAGCCATCGTCGCCTACTGTGCGCCGCGGGGTCTGGCCGCACGCGGTCGGCCGCCGGACGCGCCGACTGGCGCTGAGCCGCGGCGCCGCTGGCAGGAGGTGGGCGACGCCTTTGCGGCCGGCGCGTCGCTGATCGAACTGATGGCGCTCTACGGCGTCAAGCAGAACACCATTGTCGGCCATCTGTACACCTACGCCGGCGCGGGCGGCTCTCTCGACAGCGCCCGCGTGCGCGCCCTCTCGCAGCTGCCGCCTGATC
>DAISHS010000236.1:0-6915 GCA_036822415.1 Chloroflexota bacterium | reverse complement strand
ATCAACTACTACTACTACGGCTATTTCCTGGTCGGCATGCTCATCAAGCTCACAGGCATCGCGCCCTCGGTTGCCTTCAATCTGGCCGTGCCCACGCTGTTTGCGGCGACCGCAGCCGGCGCCTTTTCCCTGGTTTACAACCTGACGTCGCCGGCCGCGCAGTCCCATAGCCCGTACGGGCCATTTTGGCGGCGCGGTATCGGCGCCGGGCTGCTGGGCAGCCTTTTCGTCACCGTCATCGGCAACCTCGACGCGCTGGGGCAGGTGTTGCGGCGCCTGGCCGACCAGTCGCAGACCCAGTTCCAAAGCCAGATTCCGGGCCTGCAAACCTTTGTCCGCGCCTTGTCTGGCGCCAGCCATGTCATCAGCACCGGCACGCGCCTGCCTGCCTTCGATTGGTGGGGGCCAAGCCGCGTGCTGCCGGGCACGATCAACGAATTTCCTTTCTGGAGCTTCCTCTTCGCCGATCTGCATCCGCACATGATGGGCATGCCCTTCACCATCCTCTTCCTGGCATTGGCCTTGAACCTGGTGGCCGGTTACGGCGCCGGACTGAGCGGTGATGTGGCCGGCTCTCTGCTGTCGTTCATCTTCATTCCGTTGACGATCGGCGCCCTGGCCGCCATCAACACGTGGGACCTGCCGACCTACCTCGGCGTCGCGGTCCTGGCCTTCCTCATTCGTGATTTCCGCGCAAGCGGCCGCATCCGTGTCTGGCTGGTGCTCTTCTTTGCGGCGGTCGTTGGCCTCCTGGCTTACGGCCTCTACCTGCCTTTCTTCCAGCACTACGAAGCGGTGGGCAGCAGCGGCATCGGGCTGGTCAAGGGCAAGACCGACTTAGG
This sequence comes from Chloroflexota bacterium, assembly GCA_036822415.1. Classification (GTDB taxonomy): domain Bacteria; phylum Chloroflexota; class Anaerolineae; order SSC4; family Amarolineaceae; genus Amarolinea. Next base: position 6,073 of record DAISHS010000236.1, on the reverse strand, counting down.
GAAGTGGCTGCAGATTTGGGGCTTCTTCGTCTTCCTCGCCATCACCTACCTGATCGTGGAGCTGCGTCGTCGCGGGCGCGATCAGACCGGGCCAGAGACGCGTTCCCCGGCCGTGGTGCGCTGGCTGCGGCTGCTGGCCGATCAGTGGGACCTGGCGCCGCGCGTTGCGACTTTGCACACCGCGCTGGTCAAGCAGGCCGCGCCGGCCTATCTGGCCGGACGCTTCTTCGTGCTGCTGGTGGGCCTGGCGGCGGTAGCCCTGGCTTTACTCGGCTATTGGGTACCGGCGCTCCTCTTGCTGCCGTTGTTGGTGGCCGGTATGCTTTTGTTCCGACGTGATGTCACGCCCGAACGCACCTTCACCGCGCTGCTGGTTTTCACCGGCCTGCTCGTGGCCTTCGGGGTCGAATTTGTTTTCCTGAAAGACTTCCTGTGCGGTTGTTCGCCCGACGGCAGTACCGTCGGCGATTTTTACCGCATGAACACCTTGTTCAAGTTCTACACCCAGGTGTGGGTGTTGTTGGGGCTGGGGACTGCCGCGGCCTTGCCCATCGTCTGGGAGGCGCTCAGTCGGCGTTTCAGCCGCGGCTGGCGCTGGACCTGGAGCGGCCTCTTCGCCGTCTTGCTTTTTGCCGCGCTGGTTTTCCCGTTGATCGGTACCCCGCGCCGCGTGGACGATCGCTTCCCCGGCGCACGCCCGGCCATTGGCACGCTGGATGGCATGGCCTTCATGACCGTCGGCGTCTACACCTGGCCGGATCAGAACAATCCGATCACGCTGCGCTACGATTACGACGCCATTCACTGGCTGCTGGACAATGTCAAGGGCAACCCCGTGGTGGCCGAGGGGCGCATTGACTACTACCGTGAAGGCGGCATGCGCGTCTCCAGCTTCACCGGCCTGCCCAGCCTGCTCGGCGCCCATCAGGGCGAGCAGCGTTACAGCTTCCAGGTGGGGCAGCGTGAGGCCGATGCGCGTGATCTGTTCACCACGGCCGACATCAACCACACGCAGCAGCTCATTCAGAAGATGGCGGTGCGTTACATCTACATCGGCCGCCTGGAGCGCACGGTCTACCCGGCAGAGGGTATCGCTAAGTTCGAGCAGATGGCGCAGCAGGGCCTGCTCAACGTGCCCTATCGCAACCAGGAAGTGACCATTTACCAGGTACCTTGAACGCGGCGTATTCCTGGGCGCACAAGCGGCCGGATCAGGCTCTTTTTGTAATGTTAGCGGTCTAATGGCATCTCTTAGACCGGGGAGTCAACGAGCACTGTCAGCATCATCCGGCTCGCTCGAACGTGACCAGTTTGCGGCGCTGTATCAAGAATTTTTGCCGCGCGTGCTCAACTACCTGCGGGTGCGGGTGGGGGACGAAGCGTTGGCTGAAGAGCTAACCGCAGGCGCGTTTGCACAGGCCTATGCCAAGCGCCATCAACTCCGCAACGCGGCGGCGTTTCCCGGTTGGTTGTTTCGTATCGCCCACAATGAAATGGCGCAGTATTTTCGACGCCAGGCCAATCGCGGCGCGCGGGCGGTTGATTTCGATTTCCTGGCCGCCCTGCCCACGTCCGATCTGGCGCCTGATGAGGTCATTGCCCAACAGCAGCAGGCCCAGGCCATGCTGCGGGCGCTGCAGACCCTGCCGCCGCGTGAGCAAGAAATTCTTGATCTGAAGTTCGTGGCTGGCCTGAGCAATGTGCAGGTTGCCGAAGCCATCGGCTTGACTCCCAGCAACGTTGGCGTTATCGTTTTCCGCGCGCTGCGCAAGCTGCGCCTGGAAATCGTGGCCGAACCGTGATAACAACGGATCCCGCAAAGGGTGAGAGAATTCAACGAGGACCATGGTGTTTGCGCGTCGTAATGCAGAAGAACCGATGACCAATGCGGAGTGGAACGCGGCCAATGCCCTGGAAGCAGCCTGGGAAAGCGGTGTACCGCTGCCCCGTGATCTGCCTGACGTGGCTGAAGCCGAGTTGGAGTCGCTGCTGGCCTCTGCGCGCCAGCTGCGCGGTCTGGCTGCCTCGCTGCCGCCGCCCTCACTGGCGCTGACTCAGCGCGTGCGCAAGCTCACGGCCGCGCCGGCGGCGGCCCCTGGCGCGCGCCTGGCCTGGCTGCGTTTGCCGTCCTTCAGAGTCGCCACGGCGCTGGTCCTGGTTCTGTTGGCCGCCTTGATCTTCACCAAGCCGGGCCAGCGCGCCGTGGCCGCGCTCATGGCCACCCTCAACCTGGGCGATGGGGCCGCGCATCCGGTGCAAGTCAATGTTTCGCCGGACCGCCAGCCGACCGGGCCAGAGTACGCCGGCGCACGCGCGGAGAGTCTGGCCGACCTGGAGGCCGCCCGCGCCCGCGTGCCCTACCCCTTACTGGAACCGGCGTGGCTTCCGGCTGGCTATCGTTTGCAGCACGTTGCGGCCATTTCGTATGACGGTATGCCCGATTGGTTCCCGCAGCCGTTGTATATCGAAACCGATTATCGAGCCGCGGGCAGGCAGGCGTTGACCTTCGACCTGACGCTGCGCCAGTTTGGCGTCGCCCTGGGCGACGCGGGACACATTCGCACCCTGCGCTTTGATTCTGTGGATGTCACCTCGACCCAGGAGGTTCAGGTCAATGACCGCGCCGCGCTGCTGCTCACTTTCCGCCAGGCCGGCAAAAGCGCGGTGGTGCGTGAACTGGTTTGGCAGCAGGGTGATGTCATGATCGAAATCCTGAGCCAGTCCCTCGACCCTGAGGCGATGCTGGCCGTGGCCGCTTCCTTGCGCTGAGGGGGGCTTTCAGGCTCCTGAGGTCTTGCCGGTTCCCGAAATCTCAAAGGATATTATGGTTGCTGTACTCTCATTTTGGATCGTTATTCAACTGATCGCCCTGGCCGCCCTGCCTTTGACCTGGCATCTCTGCAGCCGCCTGCCGGACCGTGGCTACGCGTTGGCGAAACCGTTGGGATTATTGCTTGTCACCTACCTGCTGTGGCTGGGCGCCAGTTTTGGCTTTTTGCGCAACAGTCTGGGCGGCATTGTCCTGGCGCTTTTGTTCGTCGCCGCTGTTTCAACCTGGCTGCTTTGGCGCAACGGCAGCGGCGCGCAGCTTCTGGCCTGGCTGCGCGAGAACAGACGCCTGATTGTCATCACTGAAGTCCTCTTTGCCGTGGCCCTGGCGCTTCTCGCCTACTACCGGTCATTCGATCCCGCCATCTCTGCCACCGAAAAGCCGATGGAATTGATGTTCCTCAACAGCGTGCTGCGCAGCGAGCGCTTCCCGCCGTTGGATGGGTGGCTCTCTGGCTACAGCATCAGCTACTACTACTTTGGCTATGTCATGTTGGCCGTGCTGACCCAGCTCAGCGGCCTGGCGCCGGCCTTCAGTTTCAACGTGGGGCTGGCAACCTGGTTTGCCTTGATCGCCATCAGCGCCTTCAGCGTGGGTTACAACCTGACGGCGCTGCTGCCCGCGGCCAGCGTGCGCTCGCTGCGGGTCAGCGTGCTGGGCGGACTGCTGGCCGCCATCTTCGTGGTGGTCATGGGCAATCAGCAGGGCATCCTGGAGTTTGCCTATCACAACCAGGTCTTGCCCGCGGCCACCGTGCAGGCGCTTGACATCAAGGAGATGACCGATAGCGCGCCGACCGGTCAGTGGTTCGTGGGCGAGTATTGGTGGTGGTGGCATGCCTCGCGGGTCATTCATGACCGCGACCTGGCCGGCAACACGGTTGAGGTGATTGACGAATTCCCGAATTTCAGCTTTATCCTGGGCGACATGCATCCCCATGTGCTGGCGTTGCCCTTTGTCATCATGGCGATCGGCCTGGCCCTCAATTTGATGCTGAACGTCGCCGCGCGCGCGGCCCTGGAGCTTGCCAACGCCGACCCTCCGGGCCGATTTTCGCTGGAACGTTTGCTGGTCGCCCTGGGAGGGCTTTTCCCCCTGGGTGGATTGGGCTTGCTGCTCTACGCGCTGGCCCTGGGCGGGCTTAGCTTCCTGAACACCTGGGATTTTCCCATCTACCTGGCGCTGACCGTCGTCGCCGTCGGCGCGGGCCTGGCGCACTCGCGCCGCCTGGTGGACGGCTTCGCGCTTGGGCGCAGCCTGGCCCTGGGCGCGCTGCTGGCCGTGGCCGGCGTGGCGCTCTACCTGCCCTTCTACCTCAGTTTTCAGTCGCAAGCCGGCGGCCTGCTGCCCAACCTGTTCTTCCCCACCCGCTTGAGCCAGTTCGTGGTCATCTTTGCGCCTTTCCTGGTCGCGGCCCTGGCTTACGCCGTGATGCTGACCGTGCAAACCGGCCCTGCCGTCGTCTTGCGCCGCAGCCTGGCCTGGCTCCCGTGGACGGCCGGCCTGCCCATTGCCCTGATTTTGCTCATGCTGCTCCTGGCCCGCGTCGTGCCGTCGTTCCAGACCTTTGTGCAAGAGGTGCTGGCTAATCCTGCGGTGCAGGCGCAGACCGGCGGCGCCAGCATCAACAGCCTGCTTGCTCTCGCCTTGCGGGTGCGCCTGGCCAGCCCCTGGACATTCGTTTTCCTCGCTGCGCTCATTGCCTGGCTGGCTGGCCTTCTGAACGCCCGCTTGACGGCCCAGGAAGCGCCGCCGTCGCAGCCGCTGCCGCTCGCCGCCGCCTTTGCCCTGCTTTTGATCGGTTTGGCCCTGCTCTTGACCTTTGCGCCAGAGTTCGTCTACCTCAAGGACAACTTCGGGACGCGCATGAACACCGTTTTCAAATTTTATTACCAGGGCTGGACCTTATTGGCCCTGGCGACGGCGTTCATCGTGGCCTACCTGTGGCAGGAACGGGCGCAGACGCCGCTGCGCAGCATCGCCCTGGCGCTGATCGCCCTTTTGACCCTGACCGGCCTCTACTACCCGGTCGCGGCCAGCTACAGCAAAGCCGGTCGCTTTGCGCATACCCCCACCCTGGACGGCCTGGCCTTCTTGCGTCAGTATAACGCTGGCGACTATGCCGCGATCCAGTGGCTCAACCAGAACGCCAGCGATGCGCGCGTCGTTTTAGAGGCCAGCGGCGGCTCGTACGATCGCGACGGCGCCGGTCGCTACTCGATGAGCACCGGCATCCCCACGCTGCTCGGTTGGGATGGGCACGAGGCCCAATGGCGCGGCCGCGCCTACGGCGAGATGGTCAAGGGGCGACCAGAAGCCATCGAGGCGATTTACCGCACGGCCACGGGCAATGAACTCGAAAGCCTGTTGAACCTCTGGGGGGTGGATTACATCGTGGTTGGTCAACTGGAGCGCAGCAAGTACCGCCTGCAGCCGGCCGCGCTGACGCGACTCGACCGCGCGCTCGACCTGGTCTATGACCAGGATGGCGTGCGCATCTACCGACGCCGCGGCCCTGTCATCGCGCAGCCGCCGCCGACGGGCGCGGCCAGCGCCGCGTCCGCCGCGGGCGGCGCCAATCCGTAGGAATGTTGAAAAATTGGATTTCAAATGATCAAGCAATCACCTTTTATTTCCAGCTCCCAATCAACCTGGGTGGACTGGCTGACCGTAGAGCGGGCGGCTTACATCGCTGTGGCCTTCTTAGCCCTGCTGATCAGGCTCTTCAATTTGAGCCTGCACCCGCTCTCACCGCCTGAAGCGCACCAGGCCCTCGCGGCCTGGCAGTTAGCGCAGGGTCAGGCGGTCGGTATGGTCAGCGGAGTCAGCCCACTTTTGCTCTCACTGAACCATCTCTTTTTCCTACTCGCCCACGGCAGCGACGCCCTGGCGCGGTTTGCGCCTGCGCTGGCCGGCGCCGCCCTGGTCTTGCTGCCCTACGGCCTGCGCCCTGAGCTGGGGCGACGCGCCGCGCTGGGCAGCGCCCTGCTGCTGGCCCTGTCGCCCACCGCCGTGGTCTTTGCTCGCACGGTGGATGGGCACAGCCTCGCTCTGCTGGGCGCGCTGTTGGCCCTGGTGGCTGTGACGCGCACGCTGGCCGGCGAGCCGCGCTGGGCTGCCTGGGCTGGGGTCGGTGCGGCGATTGCGCTGAGCAGCGCCGCCGGCGGCGTCACCGGGATTGTGGCTCTCCTCATCGGCCTGGCCTGGTTTGCCCGTGACAAGATCAGCAACCTGTCCCCGTCA
>DAISHS010000235.1:0-6947 GCA_036822415.1 Chloroflexota bacterium | reverse complement strand
GCGAAATAGTCGCCGCCGCCGCTGATCAAGCCGACGGCCAGCAGCGCCTGGGCGCCGAGACAGAGCGCAAACCCGCCCGTCTGCCGGCGTGGGAGGGCGGCGCCGGCCAGCAAGAGGATCAGCCAGAGCAGCAGCAGCGCCAGGGTCGGGCGCAGCAGGGGCGTGTGCAGGCGGTCGAGCAGCGCCCGCGCCGTTACCGCCGCCAGCAGCAGCCCGACGGTCAGCGCGTACACCCGCAGGGCGGTGCGGCTTTCGCCCGTCTGTGGACGCGGCGCCAGGGTCAGGTCAGAGAAGCGCATCTTCTGCCTCCAGGGCAGGTTTGACAGAGCGAAAGCGATGCCGACGAACGCTGGCGATCACAGGTCATGTCGCTCGGTCGGTTGCAGCGCGTAGGCGACGCTCTCATCCACCGACAGCGCCTGACCGCTGGCCCATGCGCGATGGAAAGCTGCACCGGACAGGGCCGCGGCCGTTGCCTGGCGCAGGCGCTCCATGCCTGGATGATCCACCGGCAGGACGGGCGCGCCGATTGCCATGCGCAGATGGTCGGCGGCGGCCAGCAGCGTGGCGGCCCGTTCCGGCTGCCCCTGGCCCAGGGCCGCCTGCGCCAACCCTTCCAGCCGGGGCGGGATCTCCGGCCGGATGTCGCGCACCAGATGCAGGCTTTCCTGGTAGCGGGCGGTCGCGCCGGCGAAGTCGCTGCGCAGGCAGGCAACCTGGCCCAGCCCGAACAGGATCGCAGCTTCACGCCACGGAGCAGGCTCGGCAGACGCGTCCCAACGCTGGCTCTCGGCGAGGCGCGCCGCCGCTTCGTCGGCAGCGCCAGCGTACACGGCGCAGCGGCCCAGCAGCAGCAACACCTCTGCCTTGAACCCGTGGTTATCGCCAGCCAGCGCTATCGGCAGCGCTGACTCCAGCTGTTGGCGAGCCAGATCGAGGCGCCCCTGGGCAAGGTTCACGTGGGCGAGGGAGTGCAGCCCATAGGCCCGGTTGGCCTGCAGGGCCTGCACCAGCCCGATTTCCGCTTTCTCCTCGGCGGTTCGGGTCGCGCCGTCCAGGTCGCCGACAGTCACGGCCATGAACGTCAGATAGCCTAGAACCATATCTATGCCGCCGTGAGAGCGCAGTTGACGGAAAACGGCCAGGCATTCCCGCAGCAGCGCCATCGCTTGGTGGAGATGGCCGGCGTCCCAGGTGCGCAAGGCCAGGTCGCAAAGCGGGTGGGTGAGCGCCCACTGGTCGCCCGTCTCGCGGAAGATCGTCACCGCCTGCTGGTAGTGGTCGGTTGCGGCGCGACGGTCACCCTGACCGTCCAACACGTGGGCCAGTCAGTGCAGGTTTTCGGCGATCCACCAGCCATCCTCGGCCTGTTGCGCTGCCTGCACCGCCTCCTGGAAGGTGCAGACGGCCTGCTGCGACTGCTGACGGCGGTCTTGGGCAATCGCGAGAAAGCAGAGGACAGCCCCGACCCCAGCCATATCGCGATGCTGTCGATAGATGCGCAGGCTCTCTTCCAGGCAAAGGAGCGACTTCTCCGTGTCCCATAGATAACCGGCCAGCATCCCGGCGACAAAGAGGGCGGCGGCGCGCTCGGCGCTGTCGCACAGATCAGCGCGACCGTTGGCCGCGGCCAGCGCTGCCTCACACCAGCGGCTGCCTTCGACCAGGTCAGCCCGCATCTCCCAGAAATGGCCGAGCGCGGCCACCAGCCGCAACGCAGCGCCGGCCTTCTCCGGCGCCAGGCTCCAACTCAATGCGGCTCGCAGGTTGTCCCGTTCCAGATCGAGGCGGGCCAGCCATTCGATCTGGCGCGCCGATCGCAGTTCAGGTTCGGCGGTCTCGGCCAGGGCGACAAGATAGGCCAGGCAGCGGTCGCGCACCGGCGCCTCTTCGCCAGAGGCGGCCAATTTCGCGCGCGTGTATGCCCGGATCGTCTCCAACAGGCGATAGCGCGGCTCTCCTGCTGGCGGGTGCTCCACAATCACCAGGGATTTGCTGACCAACCGCTGCAACAGCGCCAGCGTCTCGAGCGGCGTCAGTGGAGGCAGCCCCCCGGCCACACTTTCGGCCGCATCCAGGTTCCAGCCGCCATTGAAGATGGAAAGGCGACGCAGCAGCGCCCGCTCCGCTTCCGTCAGGAGGTTGTAGCTCCACTCGATGGCTGCGGTGAGGGTTTGGTGACGGGGCACGACGCCCCGCTGCGCGCCCGCCAACAGCGCAAAATCCTCATCCAGCCGTTCGGCGATCTGTTCGGGCGCCAGGAGCGCGATCCAGGCCGCGGCCAGTTCCAGGGCCAGGGGGATGCCATCCAGCCGCCGGCAGATGTGGGCAATGGCCGGCGCGTTCTGGTCAACCAGGGCGAAGCCGCGGCGGGCCGTCTCCGCCCGTTCCACGAACAGGCGGATGGCATCGTACCCCTCCACCGTGACGCGGAGAGGTCGCCCTCCTTGCCGCAGCGGGGGCAAGGCCAGGGGATGCACCCGGTAGTCCACCTCGCCGGGAACCCTCAATGTCTCGCGGCTGGTGACCAGGATATGCAGTTGCGGGCAATCGCGCAAGAGGGTCGCGGCCAGTTCGGCGGCGGCCTCGACCAGGTGCTCGCAGTTGTCCAGGATGAGCAGCGCCTGCCGGGGGCGCAAGTGAGCGGTCAGCGCGGCCAGCAGGGGCCGCTCGCCGCTCTCGCCCAGGCCGAAGGCCGCAGCGACGGTCTTGACCGCCAGTTGCGGGTCGGCAAGGGACGCCAGCTCGGCCAGCCGGACGCCGTGAGGATAGTCCGGCACCAGGGTTTCGGCCACTGCCAGGGCCAGGCGGGTCTTGCCGCAGCCGCCAGCGCCGGTGAGAGTCAGCAGGCGGGTCTCGTTGCGGCGCAGAATCTGGCAGATTTCGGCCATCTCCTCCTGGCGACCGACGAAGGAGGTGAGCGCGGCGGGCAGCCAGCTGAGCGGCGGCTCGTCTTTCGCCGCGCCCGCAGGCTCGGTGCACAAGGCCAGCAGCCGCTCGATCACCGCCGGTTCGTTCTGGATGTCGAGGGCCGGGACGAAGAGGGCCAGCACACTGGCGCGATCCGGCCGGCGCTGATTGGTCTCCAGCCGGCTGATCTGCGCTTCGCTGTAGCCGACCGTGATGGAAAGCTCAAGCTGCGAAAGCTGGGCGCGGCGGCGCAGGAACTTCAGCAACTCACCGAAGGTGGCAAAACTGGCGAGGGAAACGCCCAGGCCTGACATCGAGATCGGCTCCTCTTCTAACCTACGTGCAAAGCCATTCCACAGGTCGGTTGTGCTCGACCATCTGCACAGCCCATTGTAAGACAATCGCGGCACAAGTCAAACACGAAGGAAAGCCAAACGGTTGGCAAGAAATGTCATAACCGGCAATCCCCCGCCTGCTACACTGTGCGCACGTTGCTCAAACGGCGGCTGTCGGAATCGCAGGCCGCAGCGAACGCAACGAGCAGACCAACACATCCAAACACCCCGTGCACAAGAAAGGAGTCCGACCATGTCTCAAACGATCCTGCAGATCAACTTCACGTTCAAAGGCGTCTCAGGGGCCGAGCTACAAGAGAGCTGGCTGCCGGCGGCGCAACCCATCGCCGATACGCCCGGCCTGCGCTGGAAGGTCTGGATCATCAACGAAGCCCAGCGCGAATGTGGAGGGATTTACCTGTTCGACGACGAAACGGCCGTGCAGGGCTTCCTGAACAGCCCGCTGGTAGCCGCCGTCCAGGCCGACCCGCGCTTGAGCAACGCCAGCGTCAAGCTGTTCGACATCATGGCGGCGCACACCGCCATCACGCGCGGCCCGGTGGGCGCGGGGGCCACAGGCGGAAACGGCGCGCTCAAGACCTTCGGCGGCATGGCGCAAGAAGCGTTTCAGGCCGTCCCCGCGATCAAGCCGGCCGACCTGCAGCGTCACCAGAAGCGCGAGCCGGACTTGCTGGTGATTGACGTGCGCGATGCGGCTGACATCGCTCAGACTGGGACCGTACCGGGCGCGGCCAACATCTCCTATGGCTCGCTGACCTACATGGCCGACCACGAGGTGCCCGAAAGCTGGCGCGACCCGCGGCTGGCCGACCGCGCCCGCCCCATCGTGACCACCTGCATCCTGGGGCCGCTCGGCGGGCTGGGCGGCAAGCTGCTGCACGACATGGGCTTCACCAACGTGCAGATCCTGGAGGGCGGCGTGCAGGCGTGGATCGAGGCGGGGCTGCCGGTGGCGCAGAACGGCGCGTAGCCGGGGAGCAATCTGAAGATCGCGGTACGAACGTACCACGATCTTCAGATCGTGCTGGCGTAACCAGCGGGCGATCCGAGGATCGCAGTACTCTTGGAGGAGTCATGTCAAACACCAATCATCACGAAAGCCTGGTCAGCACGCAATGGGTCGCTGACCACCTGGCCGACCCCGACACACGCGTTGCCGAAGTTGTCTGGGGCGAGGGCGCGGCGTGGGGTGTGGCTGCGTATCGCAGCGGCCACATCCCCGGCGCAGCGGCCTGGGACTTCGCGGCCGAGTTGCAGGACCCGGCGCGCAACGCCATCGTAGACCAGGCCGGGCTGGAGGCGCTGCTCTCCCGTTCGGGTGTCGCGCCCACCACAACGGTTGTGGTCTACAGCGGGTTGAGCAACCTGCTGGCGACCTTCGCCTTCTGGCTGCTCAAAGTGTACGGCCATCGCGATGTGCGGCTGCTGGACGGCGACCGCGGCAAATGGCTGGCCGAGGGCCGCCCCCTTTCCGGCGAAACACCCGCTTTCGCCCCTACGCGCTACCTGGCTCAGTCCTACAACGAGCGCCTGCGCGCCCATCGCGATGACGTGTTGCGAGCCATCGGCCAGCCGGGCGTACTGTTGGTGGACGCGCGCTCGCCCCAGATGTTCAGCGGCGCGGATCAGGCTGGCGCGGCCCGCGGCGGCCACATCCCCGGCGCGATCAACCTGGCGGCGCGGCGAGAGACCCATGCCGACGGTTCGTTCCGCGCCTGGCGCACTCCGACCGTGCGCGAGGACGGGACGTTCCTGCCCGTCGCGGAGCTGCAAGCCCTGTGCCGCGGCCTGGGCATCGGGCCGGAGCGGGCCATCATCACCTACTGCGTGCGCGGCGGCCTCTCCACCCACGCATGGTTCGTGCTGACGCAACTGCTGGGTTATCCAGATGTGCGCGAATACGAGCGGTCGTGGGTCGAGTGGGGCAATCAGGAAGATACGCCGATCGCGCAGTAGGGGAGAGATGCCAACGCCCCGAGGCGACCGGCCCGCTTGCCGCGGGGCGATGACCTTGCCGCCCATATTATTCATCTTTGTGACCTCTCTGTCAATCATGCCGTTGGCATTTCAACCTCTATTGCGCCCTGCCGGCAGCGCCAGCTCGAGAGTCGTGGTCCGCGCCTCAGGGCTGGTCAGACGCGCCGGTGCGCGTAAGAATAAAGAAGCTCATCGAAGCGTCACGTGCGGCCAATCGGCAAGACGAAGCTGACCGTTGTTCCCCCGGCGGGCGTTGCCGCGGCCCAGATGCGCCCGCCGTGCGCCTCGACAATGCCGCGACAGATGGAAAGCCCCAGGCCGGCGCCGCCGGCATCGTCCTGCCGCTGAATGTGATAGAACTTATCGAAAACCCGCTCGAGGTCCGCGCTGGGAATGCCCGGCCCCTGGTCAGACACCCTCACGCCTATCGCGTCGCCGTCGCGTGCGGCGGAGATGCGAACCGGCGCGTCGGCCGGCGCGTACTTGAGCGCGTTGTCCAGCAGATTGACCAGCACCTGCACCATCAGGACGAAATCCACCTGCACCATCGGCAGATCTGCCGGAATGGCTGTTTCGATCCGCCGGCCTTGCGTGCGCGCGCCCAGCATATCCAGCGCGCTGCCGACCAGATCCTCCACATCGGCATCCTGCAAGGCCAGGTGCAGCGCGCCGGCTTCCAGGCGGGACATGCTGAGCAGGTTAGCCACGAGGCGGTTCAGCCGCTCAGCTTCTTCACGCGCGGAGGCGGCCAGGCTGCGTTGGGTGGCTGCATCCAGCCGCGCGCCATCTTCCTCCAAAACGCTAAGCGCGCCAGTGACGGTGACGAGCGGCGTGCGCAGCTCCTGCGATACCGAGTCGAGCAGCGAGCGCTGCAATTTTTCTGTGACCTGCAGCAGCTCGGCCGCGCGCGCCTTCTCGACGAGCTGGGCGCGCTCGATGGCCAGCGCCGCCTGGTTGGCGAAGGAATTCAGTGTGCGCTGCTGATCCGTCGTCAGCATGTGCTCGTCATTCGACGGGCGGATCCCCAATACCCCGATAGCGCCGCGCGGGGTCAGCATCGGCAGGCAGCGTAACGTCGCAGCCGGCAAGGTGTCCGTGCCGCGCCCGGCGGGCCGGCCATGTTCGAACGCCCAGGTCGCAACGGCCAGATCATGCTCGCTGGCCTCTGCTGCGCCTGCGGCTCCCGCGCCCGCGAACGGTCGCAAGCCGTCTGCTTGCGGCAGGAAGACGATCGCCCCGCGGGCAAAAACCTGTTCAACCTGGTTGATGACGACGGTAACGATCCCCGGCAAGTCGGTGGCTGAGGTCAATGCGCGGCTGAGATCGTAAAGCGCAACGGTCTGCGCCTCGCGGCGCGTCGCGGCCAGGGCCTGGTCGCGCGCCCGCGCGGCCAATCCGCTCACCACCAGGCCGAGCAGGAACAGACCCAGGAAGGTCAGCACATACTGCGTGTCGCTGACCGCCAGCGTGAGGTAGGGCGGCACAAGGAAGAAGTCAAATGCGAGCACGCCGAGCAGCGCGCTGAGCACCGCAGGCCGGCGCCCCAGGTACAGCGCCGCAATCAGTACAGCAGCCAGGTATGGCATCACGAGGTTGGCCGGCTCGATCCGGCCGCGCAGCAGCCACCCCACGGCGGTCGCCCCGGCTATGAGCGCAGCGCTGAGGGCGTATCCGCGCCAGGCCGGCGCCGCCACGGTTCGTCCC
>DAISHS010000234.1:0-6971 GCA_036822415.1 Chloroflexota bacterium | reverse complement strand
CAACTGGTGCGAGCAAATTCAGGTTGTTCCGGTCGATCCTTTCGCGGCCAATCAAGTCGGCGCGCTGCGCACCTTTTTCTCGCCGCGGCCGGTAGCGTCGCGGCCGGTGCCGGGCATGCGCCGGTTAGTCGCCAGCAACCTGCGCGCCCGGCCCTACGACGCGGTTATCGCGTCGACCGGCATGATGATTGACTACACCTACCAAGCGCCAACGGGGATGGTCAAGGTGCTTGAAGAGCACAATTTCATGACCCGCTGGGCTTGGGAGCGCTATCAGCAGGGGGTGGGCGCGGCACAGCGGGCCAGGCGCTGGTTGAGTTGGCGTAAGGGCTGCTGGTACGAGGCCCGCGCCTTCTCGCGCTTCGACCTGATCACTATGGTCTCCGAGACCGACCGGCAGGCCACCGTTGACGTCGCCGGCCGGCGCGGGCCGCGCGTCGAGGTCGTGCCCAATGGAGTGGACTGCGCCCACAATCGCTCCGGCCTGGCCCAACCGCAGCCCCACCGACTGGTCTTCAACGGCAGCCTGACCTACAGCGCAAACTACGACGCCATGCGCTGGTTCCTGGCCGAGATCTACCCCCGTATCAAGCTGCAGATTCCCGGCGTCTCCCTGACGCTCACCGGTTTCACGCAAGGAGTGGATTTGGCAGGGCTGGCCTTGGACGAGACCGTCACCCTGACCGGCTACGTGGAGGACGTGCGTATCCCCGTGGCCGAGGCAGCCGTGGCCATCGCCCCCATCCGCCAGGGCGGCGGCACCCGGCTGAAGATCCTGGAGGCGATGGCTTTGGGCACGCCGGTGGTGACCACGTCCAAGGGCGCGGAGGGGCTGGACGTGGCCGACGGCGATCACCTGCTGCTGGCTGATACCCCGGAGCGCTTTGCCGCGGCCGTGCTGCGCCTACTGGGTGATGACGCAATGGCCGACAGCCTGCGCACTAACGCCCGGCAGTTGGTCGAACAGCGTTGTGACTGGGACGCCATCGGCCGGCGCTTCGCGACTTTGATAGAGGAGATGGTCACACAAAAGAGACTGCTGCGTTGATTACTGTATTTCGTGCTCGTTCCCGCCAGCCTAGCCTGGTCACCGCTCTGGTTGTTGTGATCGTGCTGGCCTTGGCGTTTCTGTTGGGCCAACGCGCTTCGCCCTTCTGGCTGGAACTGATGGGCGTCACGGCAGGCGGGGTGCTCCTCCTAACTCGACCGATGCTTGGCATCCTCGCGCTGGTTCCGATCGCGCTAGTGGTCCCGCTGGAGATCGGCACCGGCACCGAGGTCAAGCTCAACTTGGCCAGCCTGCTTGTGCCCGCGCTACTCGTCGCCTGGCTGCTGAACATGGCCCGCCGCCAACAGGTGCGGGTTGCTCCCTCACTCGCGAACCGGCCTTTGACCCTTTTTCTGGCCGCGGGGCTGCTCTCGCTGCTGATCGGCATCGCCACGTGGGACCCGGCCGTGCCGCGCAATCCTAACTTCACGCTGGTGCAGTTGGCGCAGTGGGCCATCTTTGCCTTATCGGCCGGCGCATTCTGGCTGTCCGCCAACCTGGTCAAAGACGAAACGTGGCTGCGCCGCCTGACGTGGGCCTTCCTGCTCGTGGCGGGCAGTGTGGCACTCTTGCGTCTGCTGCCCGGCGCCGGGATGCTCGTCGGCCGTTTCACAACCGTCGCCTTCATCCGTGCGCCGCTTTGGACGTTGCTGACCGCGCTGACTGCCGGGCAACTGCTCTTCCACACCGATCTGCGTCATCCTGCCCGCCTTTTCCTGGCGCTTGTCCTGGCTGCCTGCCTGGCCTATGCCTTCTTCGAACAGCGCGAGGCTGCGTCCAACTGGGTGGGGATTGGCGCGGCGTTGGGTGTGCTGGCATGGCTGCGCTTCCCGCGGCTGCGTTGGCTGGTGGTCATCGCGATTGTGGTCCTCGTGTTAATCGGCATCCTCTTCCCAGCCGTCTACGACTTCGCTGGCGGGGACGTCGAATGGGCGAGCAGCGGCGGCTCGCGCCTGACGTTAATCGAGCGTGTCGTTGAAGTGACCATGCGTAATCCCATCACCGGCCTGGGCCCAGCCGCCTATCGCCCATATGCCAACATGAAGCCGCTGCCTTACTTGGGCGCCTATTGGGTGGCGCCTCTGATTAGCTCTCACAACAACTACGTGGACTTGTTTGCCCACGTCGGTCTGTTCGGGCTGGGGTTATTCTTTTGGTTTTGCTTTTCGGTTGTCCGCCTGGCTATGCGCCTGAGGCTCCGTTACACCACGGGCTTTGCGGCCGGCTATCTTAATGGCGTGCTGGCGGCCGGCGCTGGAGCATTGGCGATCATGATGCTTGCCGACTGGATCCTGCCCTTCGTCTATAATATCGGCTTCCCCGGGTTTCAGGCCAGCGTTCTGGTGTGGCTCTTCATGGGCGGGCTGGTGGCGCTGGAGAACTTCAGGGGACAGAGATCATAAGACAGGGGACAAGCGTGACGATCTGCAACCTCTCCATCGTTATCGTCAACTGGAACACGCGCGAGCTACTGGCGGAATGCTTGCGATCAGTTGTCAGTAGTCAGTTGCCAGTAGTGAGTGGTCAGTCATCAGATGTCAGTTATCAGTCTACGCGCACTGATAACTGTCAACTGACCACTGAAACCTTCGTCATAGACAACGCCAGCACCGACGGCTCCACGGCGATGGTGCGGGAGCGGTTCCCGTGGGTTCACCTGATCGAGAACAGGGAGAACGTCGGCTTTGCGCGGGCTAACAACCAGGGAATCGCGTTGGCGACGGGACGCTGTGTGTTGCTGCTCAACCCGGACACCGAGGTCCACCCCGGCGCGTTGGCAGCGCTGGTCGCGTTCATGGATGCGCATCCACGGGCCGGCGCGTGCGGGGCCCGGCTGCTGAACAGCGACGGCTCGCTCCAGCCCGCGTGCCATCCCATGCTCACCCCCGGTCGCGAGTTCTGGCGGCTGCTTTTCCTGGACCGGCTCTGGCCGCGCGCCACCTATCGCATGGCGCGGTGGGACGCGGTCACGCCTCGCCGCATCGAGGTCATCAAGGGCGCGTGTCTGTTATTGCGGAGGGAGGCGCTGGCCCAGGTCGGCCCGCTGGACGACTCGTACTTCATGTACACCGAGGAAGTAGACCTCTGCTATCGGCTGGCACAGGCCGGTTGGACACTGTGGTACGTCCCCGCGGCGGTCGTCACCCATCACGGTGAGGGCAGCAGCCGGCAGGCGCGGGAGACCATGTACATACAGCTTTACCGGAGCAAGGTGCAATTCTTCCGCAAGTTTGGCGGCGAACGTCGTGCTCGGCGGTTCAAGCGCCTCTTGTGGCTGGCCTACTTGCCAAGAACGGTGGGGGGTACACTGATGGGTATACTCTCTCCACGTTTGGCAGATCAAGGAAAAAGATTCCGCTCCTTAATGACACAGTTACCGCGGATGTAGTTTCAAAGGCAGGACCCTCAAATCATGCGCGCTATCATTGGATTTCTGCGACGACTCTACCGAAGACTCCCGGCGCGCCCGCTGCGCGGGATGCTTGCGTCAATCTACTACCGCTATCTCGCCTTGCGTCACCAGAACAAGATAGTCGCCACGGTGGATGGGATCACTTATGAACTCGACCTGCGCGAGCTGATTGACAGCACAATTTACTACGAAGGTGCTTGGGAGCCGGATACCGTTGCTGCGCTGCGAAGGCTGATCAAACCTGGGCAAACCGTCTTGGATATCGGCGCCAACATGGGTTGCCACACGCTCCGCATGGCGCAACTGGTGGGCGAGACCGGGCAAGTCGTCGCTTTCGAGCCGATGTCGGCGGCGTACGGCAAGCTGGCGCGCAACATCCAGCTCAACCCTTTCTCGAACATCGTCGCAGAGAAAACTGGCCTGTCAAGCAGCGACGGAGAAATCGAGATCGCATTCGCTACCAGTTGGCGTCTTGACCTGAAGCCGGACCATGCCCGCGCAGAGAGGGTATCCCTCATGACGCTCGATGGCTATGTGACGGCACATCCAGGGCTGTTCAGCCGCCTCGATTGCATCAAGCTCGACGTTGATGGCTTCGAAGAAGCAGTGTTGCACGGCGCACGGGATACGTTGCTGCGCTATCGCCCTGTCATCCTGATGGAAATGGGCTCCGACTCGATGGGTGCCGTGCGCTATTTGCAGGTGCAGGATTACTCCTTCTTGACAGAAAGCGGAGCGGAAATCCTCCCGGACACTATCAGCTTGCCCGAAACGCCGGGCAGACGCCCGACCGTTAACGTCGTCGCTATCCCGCCCCGATTCTGGGCTACAAGAGGAAGATCGAAGTAAAACCTGTGAAAGTTCTTTGCCTGACCGACTTCCCGGTTAACCCGCCTGACCGCTGGATCTGGAACCATCTGCCCGGCGTAAACGATCAGGTGGACTTCCTATGGGCCAAAACCAATGACCGGTCAGGACGCCTTGGCAAGTTTGTGACGCGCTATCCGCCCTTCTGGGGGCTGGCTCGCCGCGCGCTCCGTCAAGCAGCCATGCAAGAATACGACCTGATCATTGCCTGGGAAAGCAAGACCGGCATCCCGTTTGCTTTGCTCCGCCGTCTCAGCGGTCAGACCCGGACGCCCTTCGCGATCCTGACCTTTACGCCCGGCGAGGTGGCCCGTGCGTTTTTCCCACTGGTCCGCTATGCGTTGGGTGCAGTCAATCACGTGACAGTGCTTACCCTGGCCGAGATCAACACATATCACCGTCTCTTCAGCCTCTCCGAGTCGAAGGTTAGCCTGTGTTTGTTGGGGACATACGATTTGTATCCAGCAGGCCCTCCGAAGGCACGGGGCGATGTTGCCTCTCCGTATGTCCATGCCAGCGGCCGCTCGGCGCGTGACTATGGCACTTTGGTTGAGGCGGCACGAGGACTTCCGACCAGGGTGGTGATCCATGGGAGAGGATACAACTTCGCCGACTTAACGCTTCCATCCAATGTAACTATCGGTGAACTGGCGCCGCGTGACAAGTATCATCAACTGGTCCGTGACGCTGTCGCTGAAGTTGTGCCTCTTTACGATACCCCGTCCCCAGTTGGCTCATCTCAGATTGTGTTTGCTATGATGATGGGCAAAGCGATCATTGCAACGCGCACCAGTAGCACCGTTGACTATATTGAACATGGCAAAACCGGATTATTCGTAGAACCTGGCGATGCGGCTGGATTGCACATGGCAATCCAGCGTCTGCTCGATCACCCAGATGAAGTTATCGCCATGGGGAGGGCTGCGCGCAGACGCTTCGAGGAGCAACACACGTTCGAGGCTTTTGCCTTTCGTGCGCATGAGATCATGATGCAGGTGGTTCAGAATGCCAGGCGCTGATCCGGCCGGCGCGCCCACCGCGCACTGTGGGCCTTCCTCTACACCGCGTTCGTCGCCGTCGTTGATGGTGCCCGCTCGCCGCGCGGCCGGCCGAGGCGCGCACCTTCTGGCGGCTGTCGAGAGAGTGGCTGGAGATGCAAGCCGGGGGCAGGGAGATGAAGAGATGGGGAGACAAGAGGACACTGGGATTATGAACCCATATACCGGGGACAACTTCAATGATTTCCTGGCGGAAGAAGGCATCCTGGACGAAGTGACTGCCAGGGCACATCAGCGATTGCTGACCCTCCAGGTTCAGGATGCTATGATCGATATCTCAATCACCGCTGTTCTAATCGTAGAGTACCTCTGAATCGCTCAAGGCATCGCCCCCCAATGTCACCAAGCCTGTCAGTATTGAGGACGAGGCCACCGGTCGTCTTCACTAACGCCAACAGGTGCGTTTCACATCACAGTCCTCCGACTAAAACGCCCTCAACTGGTAGCTCACCGCCTTGCGCGCCGGCTTCAGAAGATACTTGAGGAGAAGATACGTCTCCTGGAGCAGCAAAACGCCGAACTGGAAAGAACGATTGCAGCTCAGGAACGCTATCTGGATGTACTCGCTGCGTCGCCAGCCAGGACCAGGCGTAGACCACCTTCTTAGTCCAGACCCATCCTGGAGGGCTACCGCCGCCTGACGCCCCACCTGCGCAGCCCGACGGAGCGCGCCCTGAGCATGGGGCAGCTGGCGTGGATGGGCAGTCATTTCCGCGCCTGCAGTCACCGCGAGTTCATCCTCTTCTCCGTCCTGCCCGTGTTGGCCGCCACCCTCGGCGGTCGCCGCGGCGCCTGGGCCGCCTGGCAGCAGCGCCTCCAGCGCGTCGACCGCGCCCTGCTGGACGCCGTCCCCGCCGTCGGGCGTTATTGCTGGGAGACGGTCGTCGTGCTCCAGCGCTGACATCTGCTTGCCAATCCGTCCCGTTGCCGGTACAATGGGCCGGCGTGTGGCGTCGTACCCGAAACCTGGAAGGCTAATCGCCCAAATGTAGGCACAGGATCACGCGGAATTCTTGTGAGCACGGAGGAATGGATGAATACAGTTAACGTTCAAGTCAGCTTTCCCCGCGACTTGTTGGGCGCGTTGGATGTTCCTGAAGTGCAGGTGGCGAAGCGACTGCAGGAATTGATTGTGGTCGAGTTGGTGCGCGAAGGCCGTATCTCCACCGGAAAAGGCGCTGAGCTATTGGGAATCTCCAAGTGGAGTTTCATCCAGGTGCTCGCCGAACGCGGCGTGGACTACTTCACCGAGTCGCCCGAAGAGCTGGCGGCGCAGGTGGAGGACTTGCAGCAGGTGTTGGAACCAAACTATACATGATCGTGGTCTAGGACGAGTCTACCCGGTCGCTGGTTCATACGTTGGGGGCGTATCATTATCCTATGCAGCGCGTCGCCCGCGCCCTGCTGCACGCCGTCCCCGCCCCTCGGTCGCACTTGCTGGGAGAGGATGATCGTCGGACGCCCCCATTCGTGAAATTCGAGTCATTCGTGGCAAAAACCACGACCCCGGCTGCCGCCGCCCCTTGCCAACCGGGTGCATTTCAGTTTCGGGGCGTAGTCCACGCAGGTGGACTTTGCAATCGTT
>DAISHS010000233.1:3335-6977 GCA_036822415.1 Chloroflexota bacterium | reverse complement strand
AGCCTGGCCATCACCTTGGGGTAAACCTTCTCCTGGGCCAACATCCCGGCGGCCCTGGCCCGCACCAGGAGGCCGATCAACTCATCCCCGAATTCCAGGCCGAGGATGACCTCTTCCTGCCGGTTCAGCGGCTTACCCGCGACCGGCCCGACCAGCACGAACCGGTAGTCGCCGATCGAGAGATTCGCCGCGTCGTCGGCCCGACCGATGATCAGGAGGCCGGGGCGATAGGCATTGCGCGACGGCCAGGGCGCCGTATCGGGGTAGACCGCCTTGCCTGGGAAGAGAGAGGGGGTCGTTGCCGTTCCAAGCTCGGCCGCTGCGATCTCGCGGAATGTCCGTTCGATCTCCTCCTCGTGGCCCAACACTGCCGCCCGAGCGCGCTGTTCGATGAGCGCGTCGTAATCCTCTATTTTTTCGGGGTTGAGTGAATAACGCCCTTCCTGGTAGTCAATGAACTGCCCGACCGTTACATCGCGCAGGTTCTTCATCACCCGTTCGATATGATCGCGCGCCATGTTCGGCTCGACCAGCAGGCGGCCGGGTGGCAGGATGAACAGCGTGTTCGCCAGATCCTGCGAGGTCGCGCCCAGCCCGTGGTCGCCGCCCAGCAGCCTGAGCACCGCCAGCGCCTTGATCAGTTTGTGGGCATCATCGCGGTAGCGACGATCCAGCAGATCGGCCTTGCTCTCCAATGTCTGCACTGCTTTGACCACCCTGGCGACATTCGGCTGATTGCGGACTTCATGGGTGGCATTGATGAGGTCGTAGACGCGGTCGTAGGTCACGAAGGTCGGCGCCGGCCGGTCCAGGATCGGCTCCACATTCTGCACAGTGAACCCGATGATGCCGCGGTTCTCGAAATAGGGCAGGCGCTCGAAGACGTCAATGACGTAAGGATGAATCGGGAAGAGCGCCACATAGCGGTCAGTCTGGTCCGCCAGGTTGGGGAAGTAGGCGCGATGATCGGCCAGGAGCCCGCGCAAGCGCAGCGCCTGGTCTGCATCCTTGCGCACGACCCGGTCGGTCAGCACCTGCGCCACGTCCTCTTTGGTGATCGTCACCGTCACAAACCGCTGGTTGACCCGCGCGATGCTCTCGGCCTGATCTACGTACTTGGGGTTCGTAAACACATGCTCCTGCATCGCGCCGATGTACAGGAAGTCGCTGTCCTGGCTCACCTCGCCCAGCTCGCGCAGCAGGGCGATGTCGTAGCTCATTGCCTCGCGACCCTTTTGCTTCAGGAAGTCCGAGATCTCGTCCACGATCACTACCAGGCCTGCTTCTGGGTCAGCGGCCTTGATGTCGGCCAGGATGTCCAGCATGTTCTGCTTGTTATCGTAGGCCGCCGCCAGGTCAATCTCGCGGACCTCGATATCGTAGCGATCCAGAAGCTGGCGGCGCACCTGGTCGAAGAAGATGTAACGAAGCGGTACCTCGGCCGCAGCGCCAAGCTCGAACTTGATGACCTTGTAGCGCCGTTCCATACCCAGTGCAGCTTGCCGGACGGCCACGTCGCGCACGGCACTGCGGTACTCCGGATGCTCCAGGAGCGCGGCAACGAAAGCCAGAAAGTGGCTCTTGCCGGTTCCGTAGTTCCCCACCACATTGAACGACTTGTGGCCGGCGCCCGCCAGCATCCTGAGCATATAGAGCAGATTACTGCGCAGGCTCTCGGAGATGACATAGGTCTCGACGTACTCGCGTGCGCGTTCTTCTCTACGCAGCTTGATGACCTCTTCGACTTCCTCGAAGTGGATCAGGTCGCGAACGAGCGCAGGCGGAGTGGTCATATCGGCTCCATTTCAAGCACGGTGAAGTCCTCCAGCGGCATCAGCATGTGGTCCGCGCGCCCCAGCGTGCTGTACTCAGCGTACATGCCCTGTCGTCGTGCAGGCAGCGCCAGGGCGACAGGTCGCTGCCGTGAGATGCGTTTGAACGTGTCAACGGGGTTGATCCGGCCCAATTCTGGGGAAAAGAGCAGCTCGACGTTGTCTATGAATAGCGGGCGTCCGTCTGGCGACAGCTCGTCGCACAACTCATCTACCAGGCGCGGAACGGTGACACCGTCGGCATAGAGACTGCGCGGGCGGGTGAGCAGGCGCTCTGCCAGCAGCAGGTTGAGATTGACGATCCCAGCATCGAGCTGCTGTGCGGCCGATCGCAGCAGTACTGTCTTGCCCGTTGCAAAGCTGCCCAGGAGGATGACCAGCTTGTGACGGTCGCCAGCAACCGCTCGTAGTATGTCAATCAGGTTCTCGGGCTTCATCGCGATGATATCCATTGTGGAGCAGTGTGTTAGGGCTTTGGGCCGATAATGAGGAGTATAGCACAGGAGAATCAAAGTCAGCAAGTTGTTTTCTCCTTCACCCTTCGCCGCCGGCCTGTGGTATACTTGCCCCAACGGTGCGCACGATCTGCCCGGCGCCGGGCGCAGACGCACCCTGTGGATGACGAAAAGAAAAATGGAGAAGAACACCATGAGCAAACGCACCTCTCTCTTGGGTCTGCTGTTGATCCTGGGCCTGCTGCTGACCGCGTGCAGCCCGGCCACACCCGCCGCGGTTGCGCCGACCGCAGCCCCCACGGCGGTCCCGCCCGCTGCGGCGACCAACACGCCCGCGGCCCCGGCAACCAACACGCCCATCCCCGCGGCGACTGATACGCCCGCGGCCGCGCCCACCGCCGCCCCGACCGCCGTATCCCCGACCGCGACGCCGCCCGCAGCCGGCGTTGATACGACCGCTTACAACAACCTGCCCGACCTGAAAGGGCGCGCGATCAAGGCGGTGACGGCGAATGACTATACGCCGCTGAACTTCATTGACGCCAAGACAGGCAAGTCCATGGGCTGGGAGTACGACGCGGTCAACGAAATCTGCCGCCGCCTGAACTGCACGGTGGACTGGCAGGTCACCTCGTGGGATACGATGATCGCTGCCGTCAAGGCCGGACAGTTCGATGTCGGCATGGACGGCATCACGATCACCGACGAGCGCGCCAAAGAGGTGGATTTTTCCGCCCCGTACATGCGCTCGGAGCAGTACATGCTGGTGCGCGCGGACGAAACCCGCTTCAGCACGCCGGAGCAGTTCAAGGCCGATCCCAAGCTGCTGATCGGTTCACAGGCCGGCACCACCAACTTCTACGCCGCCGTCTACAGCGTGCTCGATGGCGATGAGAAGAACCCACGCATCATCATCTTCGAGACCTTCGGCGCTTCGGTGCAGGCCCTCATCAAGGGCGACGTCGACATGGTGCTGATGGATAAGGCTTCCAGCGCGGGTTACATCGGCGCCAACCCCGATAAGCTCAAGCTCGTCGGCCAACCCCTGGCCGGCGAAGACTTCGGCTTCATCTTCACCCCCAAGTCCGACCTGCGCGCCCCCTTCGATCAGGCGATTGCCGCGCTCAAGGCCGATGGCTTTTTCGATTATCTGAGCCGCCGTTGGTTCTTCCTGGCCGACCCGGCCGGGAATGACGCCTACCATCAGCTGCCCGACCTGAAGGGGCGCGCGATCAAGGCGGTGACGGCGAACGACTTCACGCCGCTGAACTTCATTGACGCCAGGACAGGCAAGGCCGTCGGCTGGGAGTACGACGCGGTCAACGAAATCTGCCGCCGCCTGAACTGCACGGTGG
>DAISHS010000233.1:0-3235 GCA_036822415.1 Chloroflexota bacterium | reverse complement strand
TCGGCGCTTCGGTGCAGGCCCTCATCAAGGGCGACGTCGACATGGTGCTGATGGACAAGGCCTCCAGCGCTGGCTACATCGGCGCCAACCCCGACAAGCTCAAGCTCGTCGGCCAACCCCTGGCCGGTGAGGACTTCGGCTTCATCTTCACCCCCAAGTCCGACCTGCGCGCCCCCTTCGACCAGGCGATCGGCAGCATGGCCAAGGATGGCTTCCTCGATCATCTGAGCAATCGCTGGTTCTTCCTGTTCAACGTCAGCACGAAGTAAACCGAAAGCGGAGAAATTTAGACAGGATGAACAGGATTTTCAGGATGCACACGCTGGCCGCGCCAGTTGTTGACTGACCCGGACCCAACGCGTTCATCCTGCGAATCCTGTCAATCCTGCGAATCCTGCACTCTGCACTATGCACTATGCACTATGCACTATGCACTATGCACTATGCACTTGTTCGCATCTGAGGATGCTCACTCCGCGGCCATTCATCGTTCATCGTTCATCGTTCATCGTTCATCGTTTTGCACCCCGTTCGCATCTGAGGATGCTCACTCCACTTTGCACTCAGACAAGGAATACCAGATGGAAACCAACTCGCGCTCATCGTTCGCTGCACGCCTGCGCCAGATCCCTTACTGGCTGGTGATGACGGTTTTGCTCGGCCTGCTGCTGCTGGGGAGCATCCTGACCAATCAGAGTTACAACGTCATCTTCGGCGCGATTGCGGCCGGCATGTGGGTCACGCTCTACGTTTCTCTGATTGCCTTTGCGCTCTCGCTCCTGGTCGGTCTGCTCGTGGGACTGGCGCGGGTGTCGGGGCGGCGCTGGGTGCGTGAGGCGGCGTCGTTCTACGTGGAGATCATTCGCGGCGTGCCGATGCTGGTCATTCTGTACTACATCGCCTTCGTCGGCGCGCCGGGGCTGGTGGATGGCATCAATCTGCTGGGCAAAGCGCTGCAAGGCGTGGGCCTCGCGCTCCTGGGCGATCCGCTGGCAGGGTTCAAGGTGCGCCAGCTTGATTTTACGGTGCGTTCGATCATTGCGCTGACGGTGGGTTACAGCGCCTTCATCTCTGAGATCTTCCGCGCGGGCATCGAATCCATCGAGCGCGGCCAGGTCGAGGCCGCGCGCAGCCTGGGGATGAGCTACTGGCAGGCCATGCGTTATGTCATCCTGCCGCAGGCGGTGCGGCGTGTGCTGCCGCCCCTGGGCAACGATTTCGTCGCCATGCTCAAGGATTCGTCGCTGGTCTCCGTCCTCGGCGTGCAGGACATTACCCTGCTGGGCAAAGTCTACTCCGCCAGCACCTTCCGCTTCTTCGAAACCTACAACGTCGTGGCTTACCTCTACCTGGCGATGACCATCGCCCTCTCGCTGTTTGTGCGCTATCTGGAAAAACGCACCCCCGTGACCGGGCAGGGCGGCAGCGGGCAGACGCTGCGCTGATCGAGGCTTGGGGCCATGTCGCCAAGTTCAGTGGATACCGCTGCCCCTGGCATAAAGCCCGGGCAGGTCCACCGGCAAGGCGCCGCGCGGCGGGGCCAGGCCGCAGAGCACATCGGCCAGCGCGGCCAGCGAGGCCGGAGCGTCGCCGTACGAAGCCAGGTAGGTGGAAACGCCGGGAAAACGAAGCAGATCATACGGCGACTGCAAGGCGACCACCAGCAGCCGGGTTTGACTGAGCGCGTTGACCAGGCGCGCCTGTCCCGGCCGCGTGCGGGCATCTGCGGTTCCCACAACCACCGACGCCGCGCGCCGGCTGCGCACGACCGCCTGCTCGATCTCAGCCGCGCTTGGATTCGCGCTGACCATCAGGGTTTCCAGCTCGGGATGACACGCCGTGAGCGCGCGCCCCAGGTTGCCGGCGTTGCCGGGCCAAACCACCAGGACCGCTTCATGCGCCGGCAACGGCAGCCGCGCCGGCTCGTCACGCAGCAGGGTCACGCTGGCGGCCGCAATCTCCTGCGCGACCGCCAGGTGGGTTGGCTGCCCCAACACCTGGACGGCCGCTTGTGGGTCAACCGGCTGCCAGGCCAGCAGGCCGTATCTGGCCTTGACCCGCAGAATGTGCTGCACCGATTCGTCCAGGCGGCGGCGCAAGTCAGGGTCGGCCTGCACCTGGGCCAGGAGGTGGCGATAAGCGGCTTGCTGTTCGGCCGGCGTGTGCCCGGCATCGGCCCCAAAGGCCAGGACATTCGCCCCGGCGCGCAGAGCCAGCTCCGCCGCCTGGTTGACGCCAACCGTTTTGACAAGCGCGCCCATGGTCAGTGAATCGGTCAGGATCAGGCCGTCGAAGCCCATCTGCTGGCGCAGGAGGTCTTGCAGCACGCGGCTGGAGAGGGTGGCAGGGCGCCCGGAGCTGCCTTCGAGCGCAGGAAAGAGGACATGCGCGGTCATGATGGCATCCACGCCGGCGTTGATGGCGGCCTGGAAGGGGACGAGTTCGACCGCGCGCAAATGGGCCAGGTCCTGGGTCACGATCGGCAGCCCCACGTGCGAATCAACGGCGGTGTTGCCGTGGCCGGGGAAATGCTTGGCGGCCGCCACCATGCCGGCCGCGCGGTAAGTTTCGATCATGGCAACGCCCAGCCGGGCCACTTCGTCCGGGGACGAGCCAAAGGAGCGCAGGCCGATGACCGGGTTATCCGGGTTGTCGTTGACATCGAGCACCGGCGCCAGGTTCAGGTTGACGCCCACCGCCTGCAGCTCGCTGGCGGTGACCTGGGCCATGCGCCGAGCCAGGTCGGCCGACCCGCTGGCGCCGACCGCCATGTTGCTGGGAAAATGCGTGGCCGGCGAGGGCAGGCGCACCACCGGGCCGCCTTCCTGGTCAACGGCCACAAACAGGGGAATCTGCGCGCCGTGCGCGACCGCGGCGGCCTGGGCGGCGTTGATCAGCTCAGCCGTCTGCCGGGCGCTTTGCAAATTGTCGGCGATCTGGAAGAGAACGATGCCGCCCACATGATAATCGGCGATCATGGTTTCGAGCGCCGGAGAGAGCGTCGGGCCGTCGAAGTACACCAGGAACAACTGGCCGACCTTTTCTTCCAGGCTCATGCGGGGCAGCAGGGAGGCTGCTTGCTCCTGCGCGTCTGGCGACAGCGCGCTGACCGTCGGCGCCAGGGTCGGCGCTGGCGCCACAGTCGGCGCCGGCGCCAGGGTCGGCGCCAGGGTCACGGTTGGCTGCGGCGGCGCGGGCGTCGCCGAGCCGAGCAGCGTGGATGAGGCAGCCGTGG
>DAISHS010000232.1:0-6996 GCA_036822415.1 Chloroflexota bacterium | reverse complement strand
GGCGCGGGCGCGGTGGCCGTGGCCAGCGCCGGCCCCGCGTCCGGCAAGGCCAGACCGCCGAAGCCGGTGGCCGTGTCCGGGCCGGCCACATCCAGGTCAAGCGCGTGCGCGGTCAGGTAACTGCGCACCTCGTCCGGCGAAAAATCAGGAAAGGCGCTGAGCACCAGCGCGGCTGCGCCGGCCACATGCGGCGCGGCCGCCGACGTGCCAGGAAAAGAGTCGGGCGCATAGCTCTGGGTCGTGACGCGATCAGGCGCAACGATCTCCGGTTTCAGCCGTCCATCGCTGGTTGGCCCCTGCGAGCTGAACGCTTCCAATTCCTCGGTATCCCAACGCACCGCGCCGACCGTCAGTGAGCCGCGAGCGTCGCCCGGCGTGCCGAGGCTGTAGGGCGATGACGGAAACTCGATCAACCCATCGAGAGCAAAAAGATCAAAGGTGACGGCGCGGGTCGCGCCGGCGGCTTTGATCACGATCAAATAAGTGGCTTGTTCCAGATGCTTGAGACGAAATGCCTCCGCCGGCAGGTCGCCCGGCTGGCCGGTCTGCCCATCTTCGGACGAGGCGACGACCTCTTTTTGTGCGTTGAGCAAAAAGAGATCGAAATCCTGGTCTTTTTTGTCCCAATCGTTCCAATTCAAGATGATCGTGGCGTCGCCATCGGTAGGCGGGCGATAGGCCATGGCGTTGGTGCCATCGGGAAAATTGTGCAAACCATCGCCATCGCTGTCCTGGAACACGCCGCGGAAGTGCTCGGCGCCCTCATTGCCGCTGGCGTTGACCCACAACACGCCCCGGGCCGCCACGTCGTCTACGATTTTGGCCTGGCGGCCGCTGCCATCCATCGGCCCGAGAGACCCGCCCGCGGAGTGTGAGATGATGTCAACGCCCTGCGCCAGCAGCCAATCTACGGCGCGGCCCAGACCGGTTTCGTTGCCGCTGTAATAGGCCAGAAAAAGCTCTGCGTCTGGCGCCATCGCGTGGATGATTTCGGCGCACGCCGTGCCGTGCACCTGGCCCGTAGCATCTGGTTCTTCATCCGGCACAAACGAGCGGGCAGTCACCTGCGCCGGTAATTCTTTTCCCAAGAGGGCCTTGTAGCCATCGAAGCCCAGGTCAAGCACGCCAATCTTGACGCCTTTGCCGGTGAAGCCGGCGCGCTGCCAGGCTGCCGCGCCAGTCACGCGGACGCCTTCCATCTCAAAATTCGGCCTCTCAAAATTCGGCCTCTCAAAATTCGGCCCTTCAAATTTCGGCCCTTCAAATTTCGGCCTCTCAAAATTCGGCCCTTCAAATTTCGGCCTTCCAAAATTCGGCCTCAGGGCCGGCCCGGCGCGCACATCAGCCAGCGGCTGCAGGTCTCGGTCGTTGACCTGCGTGGGCAGCGGTAGGCGCAGCTTGATGATGTGATCGAGCTGAGTCAGCTGCTCGAAAAGTTTGCCGGCGTCCGTGGCCTGGGCAAACTGCTCGATCAAGGTCATCGGCACGGCGATGTCAATCAGGTCTTCGTAAGTACCTTCGATGACAATGCCCATCGCTTGCAGTTCGGCCGCCACGGCAGCCGTATTGGCCGCCGCATCAATGACCAGCGTGATGCGCACCTGGTCTTTCTTGTTGAGCAAAGCGCGCTGCTCGGCCAGGGCGCGCGCAGCGTCCACCCCGCCCGTTTCATAGGCCAGGACAAACTCCTTGTACACAGAGCCAAGCGATGTATCCTGGAGAAGACGCCCAATTTGGGGATAACGTGCGGCTAATTCGGTGAGCGACGGAACGGGGGTCAGCAGGCCCGTATCAGGCGGCGTAAGCGCCGGTTTCGCGGGCGCAGAAGGCCCCGGCAAGGGCCGCGTGGCGATCCAGAGGCCTGCGCCGGCGGCCATCAACACCAGCGCGCTGACGACAATCAGGCCCGTTAGAAATTTACGATTGTGCAAAAGCGAGGAACGCATGATCAGCACCTCTTGCAGCAAACGGCGGAGCGGATCGCTCGCAGCCCCCCGTGGGGCGGCCGCGCCGTCGGCATCGAAACCTCGGGCGGCCAAAAGCTCGCCGCGGTACGCAGGCGCCGGCGATCTGCCTTACGGCAGTTTGCCCGCTTCGGCAGGCGGCTCGACTTCTTCTTCTTCCGCGTCTGGGCCATCTTCCCAACTGATGATCCACACGCAGGCGCCGGCCAGTAAGATCGTGATTACCAGCAAGGCCAGCCATTGCAGAATGGTAAAGCCAACGCTCCAGGCCGACCAGATCAGGATGACCACCATCCCAATCGCCAACGCGATCCACATCGCCAGATACGGATGCCGTTCGTAAAAAGTACGCAATTTGCTCATGAAATCGTCTCTTTGGAAATACTGAATGTCGCAGGATACAGGCTAGGCCTGGGCCAGCAGCGCTCGCCAGGCCGCCGCGACCTGCGCGCGGGTTTGTTCCAGCGCGCCGCTGTTATCAATCACCACGTCGGCGCGCTTGATCTTCTCCTCTGGCGGCGGCTGAGCCTCGATGCGCAGCTCAGCCTCGGCGCGACTGAGGCCGCGCGTGCGCAGGAGGCGCTCGACCTGCTGCTGGCGCGTCGCCGTCACCACCCACACCGTATCGCACAGGGTGACGCTCAGGCCAGCTTCCAGCAGTTTGATCGCCTCGATGACCACCACCGGCGCCTGACTGGCCGCCAGACGCTCCTGGGTGCGCACAAAGACCGCCGGATGAACGATTGCCTCCAGGCGCTGCAAAGCCTCTGCGTCCCGAAAGACGCGCGCGCCCAGCCTGGCCCGATCAATGAGGCCCTCAGGCGTCAGGATGTCAGCGCCAAAGGCTTCCACAATCCCTTGATAAGCCGCTGCGCCGGGCCGCATCACCTCGTGCGCCACCTGGTCGGCGTCAATGACGTCCGCGCCAAGATCGCGCAGCATAGCCAGCACCGTGCTCTTGCCAACGCCGATATTGCCTGTCAACCCGATGACTTTGCTTGCCACGCCTCACCCGTTTCCTGTCATGTCCACGCAGGCCAAACGCCGCTCAAACCAGCTCCGCCCAGGCGGCCATCAGCGTTTCGATTTCTGCCTGTACGGCCTGATGTTCCGCGGCCAGCGCGGTGATGCGCTCTACATCGGCCGCGTGACTGGCCGCAGCCAGGCGCTGCTCGACCTCGGCCAGCGCGGCCTCACGCGCGTGAATTTGCGTTTCCAGGTCAGTCGCCTGGGCGGCGCGCGCGGCGACCGCCTTACGCTGGCGGCGTTCTTCCTTCATGCGCTCGCGTTCCTGCCCACTGTCAGCCGGCGTTTCCTCGCGGCGTTGACCGGCCGCCTCCACCTTCTCGATCTCCCGCTGGCGCAAGTAGCCCTGGTAGCCGCCCTTGTAGATGAACAGCTGGCCCGCGCGCAGCGCCCACACTTCATCGGCCAGGGCATCCACCAGGTAGCGATCGTGCGACACCAGCAGCACCGTGCCGGGGAAGCGGTCAAGCACATCCTGCAAAATCTCTTGCGACGCCACATCCAGGTGATTGGTCGGCTCGTCCAGCAGCAAGAAATTGGCGCCCTGCAACGTCAAACGCGCCAGGGCCACCCGGCTGCGCTGACCGCCGCTGAGCACGCTGATCGGCTTGAAAACATCGTCGCCGGAAAAAAGGAAGCGCCCCAAGAAGTTGCGCGCGTCTGCCAGCGGCAGATTTTCCACCGCCAGGATGGCGTCAAGCACCGTTTGATTGGGATTTAGCCCCGCGCTGGCCTGCGCCAGGTAGCCGGTGATGACGCTGGCGCCCAGGCGCGCCGCGCCGCGCAGCGGCTTGACCTGCTCCAGGATCGTCTTGACCAGGGTCGTCTTGCCGGAGCCGTTGGGGCCAATCAGCGCCACGCATTGCCCGCGCCGGATTTCCAGGTCAGGCACCGTGACCAAAACATGCTCATGACGCCAGCCGGCGCCTGGCGCCTGGCCGGCGTGTGCAAGCTCCTCGCGGCGGCTCAGGCGGCGCGCCTCCTGCCCATCCCCTGCGCCGTTAGCGCCCGGCGGCGTGTCCACATAGCCAACAACCAGGTTTTTGGTGCGCAGCACAACGTCGCCGCTGCGGACGTCGGTGGTGAGGCCCAGGCGAATCGTCTTCAATTCGAGCGGACGTTCGATCAGCTCATCGCGTTTGAAGCGGTCGAGGCGAGTCAGGCGGCCGCGCGCCTCTTTGGAACGTTGACCGGCTTTGTAGCGGCGGATGAAGGCTTCGGTCTCGGCGATGAATTCCTGCTGGGCTTCCCACTCTTTACGGCGGGCGGAGAGGCGGTCAGCGCGCTGCTGCACATACTGCGAATAGCCGCCGCGGTAGGCTTCCAGGCGGCCCAGGGCCATGTCCCAAATACGCGTCACCACCTTGTCCAGGAAATAACGATCGTGCGCCACCACCACCAGGCTGCCGGGCCATTCGAGCAGGGTTTGCTCCAGCCATTCGACGGCATCGAGATCGAGGTGATTGGTCGGCTCATCGAGCAAGAGGAGGTCAGGCTGTTCCAGGATGAGGCGCGCCAGCAGGGCGCGGGTGCGCTGGCCGCCGCTGAGCACGGCCAGCGGTTTGCTGTACTCGTCGGCGCTGAAGCCCAGGCCGGTCAACACCTGCTGCGTGCGCAGCTCGTAGGTGTAGCCGCCGCCCACATCAAAAGCCAATTGCAGCTCGCCGTAGGTCGCCAGCAGGCGATCATGCGCTTCCCCGTCCTGCGTGGCGGCCAGGGCGCTTTCGAGCGCAGCCAGCTGCAGCTGCTGGGCGCGCAGATCGTCGAAGACCTGAATGACATCGTCCCACAGTGAGCGCACGCCGGCCGGCGGCGGGTCCTGGGGGAGATAGCCGATGCGCAGCCCGCGCTTGGTTGCAATCTGGCCGGCGCTGACCGTTTCCATTCCGGCTAACATGCGCAGCAGCGTCGTCTTGCCCTCGCCGTTGGGGCCAACCAGGCCAATGCGGTCGCCGTGCTCCACGCGGCAATCCACCGCGCTGAACACGTCGAGCGCACCGAACGATTTACTGAGACCCTGGGCTACCAAAACCGACATGGCGCAGATTATACCACAGAATGGGGCGCGGGCCGATTTTGGGAAGCAAAGCGCAAAGAGCAGCGGGGGGAGGCAAGGCAACTCATGCTGCAGCGCCCAGGTTCAAGCGCCGCCTGCAACCATCGTCCAACCACGGTAGAAGCCGGGGCCGCATCAGGCCGTTTGCGCTGAGAGGATGGGCAGGGCGCCAGCGTGGACGCGGCAGGTGGCGGCGCCGGGCAAAGCCAGGTTCTTGCAAGGCTGTCCCGACCTGGTGCGCGCCTGGCAACGGCCAGGTGAGGCCGGCTCATGGCCGTTGGAGCTGACAGCGGCCGGCGCAAGCGCGGGCGCGGGCGGCGCCGTGAGCGCCTGTAGGGCGGCAAACTCGGCATGGAAGGCGGCGACGAGGGCTTCAGGATCAGGAACGAGCCGCGAATTCGCCATGACGCCCACGACCACCGCGCCGGCATAGCTGAAGATGCTGATGCCCAGCCCGATGCCGGCCGTCTGCGGCACCCAAAAATTGACCTGCCCGATGGGGTTATTCGCCAGGTACAGCTTGTGGCGCGGGCCGACGACGTTGGTCATGACGACCGAGCTTTTGCTTGTGAAGAATCGAGTCACCAGGCGCTCGATTTCGATGGGAGTCATGCCAATCGTCTGCACGATGCCGTACGTGGCGTAGGCCTCAGGCGTATGCTTGAGCTGGTCCATGTTCCGTTTGACCGTGCGCAGCCTGTTGATAGGCTCAGCGACATTCACCGGTAAGCCCAGCAAAACCAGGCCAAAGTGGTTGCCCAGCTTTTCGAGCGCCTCCTCAACCGTGCGAATGTTCACCGGCACCATGGCCCGCACGTTGATATGATTGACAGATTCGTCCTTGTCCTGCATATAGCGCCGCAGCGCGCCCGTGACCGTCGCCACGACCACGTCATTGACCGTGGCGCCCGTGGCGCGCCCGATGGCTTTGACTTCATCCAACGGCAATGGCCTTGACCAGGCCGTCCGCCGCCCCACGCTCAGATCGCCCTTGAGCACGGTGCGCGAGTCAGGCAGCAGCAGCGTCACGCGCGCCAGTGACAGCGCCATGCCCGCAGCAGTTTGCGCGAGCTCCACGGCCCGCTGCGGGTTTCGCAGCAGATTGGCGCTCTCGTTGGCGAGGCCGCGTGTCGTGGCGATTGCGGCGCGCGCCGGCCGCAGCAGTGTGGAAACCGCCCCGCGCGCCGGCCGCTCCGGGATCGGGCGAGGCGCCGGCCAGGGGGCGTCGGCCGTATCGTCGCACAAAGAGAGCAGCACGTGCATCAACGCGATGCCGTCCGCGATGCAGTGATGCAGCCGGCAGCAGAGCACGCAGCCCGCGCCGTAATTTTCGATCAGGTGGAATTGCCACAGCGGCCGCGAGAGATCAAGCGGCGTGCTGACCAGGTCATTCACCACGGCCCGCAGCGCGGCCAAATCGCCGGGGGCCGGCAGGGCAATACGATGCAGGTGGGACTCCAGCTCGAAATGCGGGTCTGTCTCCCAGTAGTAAGGCTGCAAGGGCAACCTGGGCTTGACCACGCGCTGTGTGAAGCGCTCGAAGCGCAGCAGACGATGTTCGATCGTGGCCTGCAAGCGTTCGTAGTCCATGGGCCGATCGAACTCGAAGAACCCCGCAATCATCATGGGGTTGGTGGGGCTTTCCATCTGGAACCAACCCGCATCGGCGTTGGACATCGGTTGACGAGACATCTGCGGCTCCTTTGTCGCGCGTGCTGGCGCGGCTCATGGGTCAATAACCACTCAGGCCAATTCCGTGCGCTGATCTTCGTTCACAACAACCGGCAGCGCTGGCGCATGGGCGGCTCACTGCGACCGGCGTTGTTGGCGACAACGCCTTGACTTCATTTTACTCCCTGCCGCGCCGCCTGTCAATGGCTTTGCCGCGTCGGGTACATTTCAAACTGGGGGCAGATCGGGCGACTACAAGTCGCTGCAACGATTGCAAAG
>DAISHS010000231.1:0-7021 GCA_036822415.1 Chloroflexota bacterium | reverse complement strand
CATGCCCGTAGGCCGCGCACGCTTCGAGCCCCCAGCCAAGCCTGCCGATGCAAAACCTTGAACCACACCCTGGAACGTGCGTTCTATAGACGTAACTGCCGGACAGGTGTATAATGAAAGCAGTCGGCGTTTGACACGGGTCAGCGCGCCGAACTGATTCAGGGGTGCCCACAAAGCGACGAATACGTCGCTGCCTCATCGAAGCGTCGCAGGTGCATCTTCACCGCTTTTGGTGTAGAGGCGGCGACGTTTTTGTTTTCCTAAACCTGGACACCTGAATCGAAAAGCCTGTTGGGTTTCACGAAAGGTGATTTGCCATGGTTACGCCAATTCGCTCAAGCCATTGCACCCTCTGGGTGCTGATCGTACCCTTGTTGGTCGCCTTTGCCCTCGCTATTACCACACCAGGAGTGAGCGAGGCCGGACCAGCATGGTCCGCTGATCCGCCGGTCGCTATCCTTGCCGCCGGCCATTATCATACGTGCGCCATCCGGCCCGATGGCACAGTCACGTGCTGGGGCCAAAACGACTATGGTCAGGCAACGCCCCCAGCCGGCCAGTTTCGGCAGTTGGACGGCGGGGTTTACCATACGTGCGGCGTTGCCGCCGATGGACGCGCCATCTGCTGGGGCATGCCCTACCAGGGACGCACCGCTGCGCCGCCAGGGACATTCCTGCAAGTCAGCGCCGCGTTCCAGTACTCCTGCGGCATCCGCACCGACGGTACCGTGGTCTGCTGGGGCGACGATCCTTATGGCGGACAAAATGCACCGCCCGGCACGTTCGTTCAGATTGATGCGCATTACGCGCATACGTGCGGCGTCAAGTCCGATGGCACGCTCGCCTGTTGGGGCTTGAACAATGAACACCAGGCGGAACCACCGGCCGGTGCGTTCATTCAAGTTGTCACTGGCGATCAGCACAGCTGTGGCCTGCGCAGTGATCGTACGGTTGTCTGTTGGGGCCTCAATGCCAGCGGCCAGTCCTCGCCGCCCGCGGGCACGTTCAAGCAGCTGACGGCCGGCGACACGTTTACCTGTGGCCTGGGAACCGATAACGCGCTCACCTGTTGGGGCACCCTCTCGGGATCTGGCCTTTTCACCGAAGTCAGCGCCGGGGCCTGGCATTTCTGCGCCCGCCGCCTCGATGGCACGTTGGCCTGCGGGGGCCATGATGGATGGGGTCAATCCACGCCGCCCACGGGCGTCTTCGGCCAGGCTCAGGTGAGTGTGGGATCGTACCACACGTGCGCGCTCAAGAACGATGGCACGCTGCTGTGTTGGGGGGCGGCGGCGGATGGTCGCACCACGCCGCCTGCAGGAACCTTCACACAGCTGAGCGTCGGCTATAATTATGCCTGCGCGCTGCGGGGCGACGCCACGCTGGCCTGTTGGGGACAGAACAACTGGGCCAATGTGACGACGCCGCCCGCTGGCGCCTTTGACCAGGAGAGCAGCGGCGGCTACTTTGCCTGCGCGCTGCGGCCGGACAGCAGCGCGGTCTGTTGGGGAGCGGGCGGTGGTCTGCCGGCCGGGTCTTATCTCAAAGTGAGCAGCGGCGGCTACCACGCTTGTGGCCTGAAGCCCGATCACACCCTGGCCTGCGGCGGGTCGAATTCGTACGGGCAGGCTGTGCCCGCGCCAGGCATTTTCCGTGACATCAGCGCGGGCTATGACTTCAACTGCGGCCTGCGGCCCGATGGCTCGTTGACCTGCTGGGGGAAACCAGGCGCCCTCGAGCCGCCGGCTGGAGTGACATTCAGTCAGGTAGACACCGGTGAAGCCTTTGCCTGTGGCATCACCGATGTCGGCGCCCTGCGCTGCTGGGGCACCACCTACGAAGGGCGTTCCACGCCGCCATTGGGTCTCTTCAGTGATCTGGATATCAACAACTTTCATGCCTGCGCCGTACGCACCAACGGCGCCCTGGCCTGTTGGGGTCGCGGCTTTGCCGGCCAGGCGCCGCGCTTGACGATCACACCGGCCACATTGCCGGACGGGCAGTACGGAGCGGCCTACCAGCAGACGCTGACTGCAACGGGCGGCGTTGCCCCTTATCAGTTTGCCATCGTAAGCGGCAACCTTCCGCCCGGCGTGCAGCTGACCGGCAATAGCGTGAATGGGATTCCCAACGCCGGCGGCGTCTTTACCTTCACCCTCAGCGCGACCGATTCCTTTACCATACCGGTCTCGGCGGAGCAAGCCTATACCATCACGATTACAGGCGAGCCAACGGCCACGCCAACCGACACCCCAATGCCGACCGATACGCCGACACCAACCGACACCCCGGCGCCGACCGACACCCCGACGCCGACCGACACCCCGACGCCGACCGACACCCCGACGCCGACCGACACGCCAACGCCGACCGATACGCCGACGCCAACCGACACGCCAGTACCGACCGACACCCCGACGCCGACGAATACGCCAACGCCGACCGACACCCCGACGCCGACCGACACGCCAACGCCGACCGACACCCCGACACCGACGGTTACGCCGACGCCGACGAAAACCCCGACGCCAACGCCTCGTCCGCGGGAACTGACGGGCTTTACGGCCAACGGTTATCGCGTGGCTGCTGTCAGCTACCGCTTTGCGACGCCGGGAAGCGCGTTTACAGTCAACTTTTACTGGTCCGCCGACGCCATTTACAGCAGTAACGATCTGCGTCTATCCACGGCTGTGATTTCACCAACGACGGGCAGCGGGACGCAGACGTTCATCATCGGCGAGCGTATCTGGCTGCCGACGGTGGATGCGCCCGGCGACTACTTCTTGCTGGCTGTCAGCGGCGGCTCGACGGCGGTCTTCGAGGGGGTCTACCACCAACCTGGGCGACCACTCTTCATGCATGGCTCGAACACGGGCAACGATGTGATCCGCATCGCGGGCAGCGGCCAGGTGCAGGTAACGTTCAACGGCGTCACCACCACTCACCCGGCGAGCCAAACCCCGGCCCTCAGCATCCGCGCCCATGGCGGCAACGATCGCATTGATGCCGCAGGATTGCTCGTCCCGATCGGCCTCTCGGTCTATGGCGGCGACGGCAACGATTCCGTCACCGGCGGCGCGGGGAACGACGTGCTGCGCGGCATGGCCGGCGATGATCTGCTGTATGGCGGCCCTGGCCAGGATACCCTGGTCGGTCGCGAGGGCAATGATCTCCTCGATGGCGGCAGCGGCATAGATCAAGCTGGCTACGGCGGTTCGCCCGCGGGCGTGATTGTCAACCTGGCCGCCGGCGCGGCCAGCCAGGATGGCTATGGCTCCAGCGACACCCTGGCGCTGCTCACGATTGAGAACGTCTACGGCTCGGCCTTTGCAGACACGTTGACCGGCAACGACCAGGCCAATGAGCTGGATGGCCAGGCCGGGAACGATCTTCTGGCCGGGGGCGGCGGCGCAGACAGGCTGAGCGGCGGCCCCGGCAGCGATGTGTTGAACGGCGGCCTGGGCAATGACACGTTGAGCGGCCATGATGGCAACGACACCCTCAACGGCAATGAAGGCGCCGATGCGCTGTACGGCGGCGCGGGGGATGACACCCTCAACGGCAACACAGGCGATGACGTGTTGAACGGCGAGGATGGCAACGACACGCTGAATGGCGGTTGGGGGGCCGATCTACTCAACGGCGACCAGGGCAACGATACCCTGTATGCCGGCGGCGGCTGCGGCGGCGACGGTTCGCTCGACACCTTGCGCGGCGGCCCCGGCGCCGATACGGCCTACGACGTGCGCCATGACCACGATGCGGTGCATAATGTCGAGGTGATCAACTGCTGATGACGATTGCCTGCGGGAACGAACCTGCCTGCGCGGCCACGGCCCTGGTTGGCGGCCTGATGATTGAGCGCCCGCGGCAAGTGGCGCCCGCTGGCGCCAGGCGAGGCGATCCCCTGATAACGTAACGACCTTTGGGTTGAGCCAGGCAAAAAGGGACGGTCGAACTATCGGCCGCCCCTTCGTTATTCGTATCGGTTGACAAGACCTGACGACTGAAGCCACCTTATGGCGGCTTCAACGCCCGGTAGTCTGCAAACCCGCAGGCAGAAACATCAGAGAGGGCATCTTGTCCTGTCTGAGCGGCCCACCTAATTAGCGTCCGCTGATCACGCCTGGGGGCTACCTCCTGCTGCCACTACGGCAGCAAGACAAACCCGGTGGTGCGGAAGTGGCCGTCGAAGCCAAAAACCTCAGCGATACTCTTTTCCTGCATGACGGCGAAGCTCACCGCATCGGTGTAGCTGAAATCTTGATCAGTGTACCGGCGCAGGATTACTTCCGCCTCTCTTTCCAATGTGGGGTCGGAGAATACCTTCTCCAAACGAGGTGACGTTTGCAATGATTGGAGAAAGCGCATGGCCGCCTGGTGGCCAACACGGCGACGGATCAGGGTATAGCTTTCGGCAATGACTAAATTGGTGGTCACCAAACGATTGCCAGGCTGTAATAGACGACCATACGCAGTCTTGGCCGGCGCATGCAAATCATTGCTACGGTCCGCCAGACCAACCCAGGCGCCGGTATCGACGAAAATCCTACGCGTCATAATGATTATTATCTCGCTCTGCATCGCCCAGGTATTTATCGTGATTAGCCGCTAGGTCTCCAACACCGGATGCGCCGAGAGCAACGATGTCCCATAAGGGATCGTCTTCGATAGGCATATCGGCAATCAGATGATCAACTCCCTCACGGATCAGCTCAGCCAGGGACACTTCACGTTTGCGTGCTAGGGAGCGTAACGCATCAACCTGATCCTGGCGCAGGTAGACCTGCAAAGGTTTCTTGTTTAATACGGTCATGTCGTCACCATCCTACTTGATGTATAATAACTATACATCAAAATAGATAATACACAAGATGCAGATGTGCGACCACCCCTTGACTTTCGGTACAAGTTGCGATCCGCCATGAATCAGTTCAGCCGTTGACTGACCGTGCCGCCGGCCAATTGAGGCACGCGCGGGCCAGCCTGCGCGGCCAGTTCTGGGCTCATCTCCGCGTTGATGTAGAGCGGGATGGGCATGATGGTCACCGGCTGGTTGTGCTGCGCGGACTTGCCCAGCGCCGGGCAGCCCCAGGCCTCTTCATCGGTGTTGCGGCGTGCTTCCTTGAACTGCCCCAGAATGCCGCAGCTAAAGCAGTGGTCGCGGCAGTCATCAATCACCGCGCCGACCTGGCTGTGGCGGTATTCCTGAATGAGGAATTCTTTGTTCAGGCCCAGGCTGATGTGATCCCAGGGCATTGCTTCATCCACGCTGCGCTCGCGCCGTGCGTACCAGTCGGGGCTTAGCCCGTGCTCCTCGAAGGCCCGCATCCACGCATCGTCGCGGAACTGATCGCCCCAGGCGTCGAACTTCGCGCCGAGCTGCCAGGCGCGCTCGATGACATCGGCCAGGCGCCGATCGCCGCGGCTGAGATAGGCTTCCATGAGGGTCTCCCGCGGGTTGTTCCAGTTGAAATGAAAGCCGACCCCACGCAGGCTGTCCTGTAAATAGGCAATCTGGCGGCGCACGGTTTCCTCGGCCTCCAGCGGCGCCCACTGGAAGGGGGTGTGCGGCTTGGGCACCAGCGTGCTGACGCCGATGCGCACCTTGGCCTTTCTGCCGATGATGCGCCGCCCCACGCGCATCACGGCCCAGGCCAGGTCCGCGATGGCCTTGACATCCTCATCGGTCTGCGTCGGGTGGCCGATCATGAAGTACATCTTGATCGTTGTCCAGCCGCGGCTGAAGACCTCCTCGGCCGTCTTGAGCAGGTCTTCCGTAGCAATCGGCTTGTTGATGACATCGCGCAGGCGGTCGGTCGCCGCCTCAGGCGCAAAGGTAAACCCGCTGCGCCGGCGCCCCTTCTCCAGCAGGTTCATCAAGTCTACGGAGAATGACTCGATGCGCAGGCTGGGCAGGCCGATGCTGAGCTTGTCCGCGCCATGCTTTTCGACCACCGCCTTGACCAGCTCGCCGATATGCGTGTAATCGCTGGAGCTGAGCGAGAGGAACGACACCTCCTCGAAGCCGCAGCTGGCGATCATTTTATCCACCGCGTCCAAGACCTCCTGCACGGGGCGTTCGCGCACCGGGCGGTAAGCCATGCCGGCGTGACAAAAGCGGCAGCCGCGCGTGCAGCCGCGTTGGATCTCGATGGCCGCGCGGTTGTGCACCACGTCCAGGTAAGGCACGATGAAGTCGGTCGTCGGCGGCGGCAGCGTCGCCACAATGCGCTTGGTCACCATCCGGGGGGCCACGTCAGCAAACTCGGGGCGCGGGGTGGTGGCAAGCAGCGTACCATCCGCATGATAGCGGGCTTCGTAGAACGAGGGAATGTACACGCCGGGGATGCGCGCCAGGCTGCGCAGCAGGTCCGTGCGCGTGACGCCGCTCGGATCGGCCCGCTGCGCCTGTTTCCAGGCCTGCTGGGCGCGCAGGATCTCCAGGATGGCCTCTTCGCCCTCGCCGATCAGAAACGCATCTATGAACGGCCACATCGGCTCCGGGTTCGTGCCGGCGCTGCCGCCGGCCAGGATCAGCGGATCGTCGGCGGAACGGTGCGCGGTGCGCAGCGGGATGCCGGCCAGATCAAGGCAGTTGAGGGTGTTGGTGAAGAGCTGCTCGTAGGGCAGGCCCAGGCCGATGACGTCGAAATCACGCAGGGGATGGCGCGTCTCCAGGCTGAAGAGCGGCATGCCTTCCTGGCGCATGAGCGCTTCCATGTCCACCCAGGGCGCGTACGCGCGCTCGGCCAGCATGTCGGGCTGCTGGTTGACAATGTCATACAGCAGCATCAGGCCCAGGTTGGACATGCCCAGTTCATAGGTGTCAGGGAAAGTCAGAGCCAGGCGCATGGGGATCGCGTCCCAGTCCTTGCTTACGCTGTTGTGCTCGCCGCCAGTGTAGCGGGGCGGCTTCTGCACCTGCCAGAGGATACGGTCGAGGCGCGCGCTAATGCGCGCGGGCGTCCAGGTGTTCATGCTATTTTCTCCTACGTCTGCCCGGTCAAGCCGGGGCGGG
>DAISHS010000230.1:0-7024 GCA_036822415.1 Chloroflexota bacterium | reverse complement strand
ATCGTTGCAGCGACTTGCAGTCGCCCGATCTGCCCCCAGTTTGAAATGCACCCTGCGGGGTCTGTCATTTTGACAGATTAGAACATTCGTGCTATAGTTCAACATCTGTTTGTTTCTCACCACATGATATTGGATAAGGAGACCTAACACATGGCAGCAAGCAAGGCCACAACCACGACCGAGAAGACCACTTCCAGCAAGAATCCTGCTGACGGCAAATCGAAAGCCCTGGAAACCACCATCGCCAGCCTGACAAAGCGCTACGGGGAAGGCACTGTGATGAAAATGGGCGACGCGACCGAACTGCACATAGATTCCATTCCCACGGGCGCGCTTTCGCTCGACCTGGCTCTGGGCATTGGCGGCGTCCCCCGTGGCCGCGTGATTGAAATTTATGGCCCGGAGTCTTCTGGGAAGACAACGTTGTGCCAGCATATTATCGCCGAAGCGCAAAAGCGCGGCGGAATCTGCGCGTTCATTGACGTGGAACATGCGCTCGATCCCAGGTATGCCGAGCGCTGCGGGGTCAACGTCGAAGCCTTGTATGTCTCGCAGCCAGACACCGGCGAGCAGGCGCTGGAAATCGCCGAGGCGTTGGTGCGCTCTGGGGCCATTGACGTCGTCGTGGTAGATTCGGTGGCCGCGCTGGTGCCGCGGGCCGAAATCGAGGGCGAGATGGGCGACAGCCACGTCGGCCTGCAGGCCCGCCTGATGAGTCAGGCGCTGCGCAAGCTGTCGGGCGCGATCAAGCAGTCCAACACCGTCATGATCTTCACCAACCAGCTGCGGCAGAAGATCGGCGTGATGTTTGGCAACCCGGAGACCACCAGCGGCGGCATGGCGCTCAAATTTTACGCCTCTGTCCGCCTGGACATTCGCAAGATCGAAACCCTGAAGAGTGGAAACGACATGGTGGGCAGCCGCACCCGCGTGACGGTCAAGAAAAACAAAGTCGCGCCGCCCTTCCGCGTGGCTGAATTCGACATCATGTATAATGAAGGCATTTCCAAAGAAGGGGATGTCCTGGATCTCGGCGTCGCCATGGGGCTGGTGGACAAGCGCGGCAGTTACTTTGCGTACAACGAAGCACGCCTGGGCCAGGGACGCGAGAACGTCAAGCTGTTCCTGCGCGAACATCCAGAGGTCATGGCCAAGATGGAAGGCGAGATTCGAGTCAAGGCAGGGCTGGGGGTGCACAATTTTGGGCCAACGGATGAGGCCAAAGTCGTTGCTTTCAGCGCCGGCGCCTCCAGCAGCCATGAGATGGAGGACGATGCCGAGGATTACGCAACGGCAGCCTGAGCAGCCCCGTTCATTGATCGAAACCAGGCCTGCGGCCGGGCGATGCCCGGCCGCAGGCTTTTCTTTGTGCATAGAACCACAAACCCCGCAGATGCAAGATGCCTCCTACGACCGCTTCTTTGATTCCGCATGAGTGCAATCGCACATACTTTTCGTTCTGTTAATCTCACATCCCCAGTGACTGTTCGCAGGAGGTACACCATGAAATCACGCTCGAAGGTCATGCTCTTGGCGTTAGTCGGCGCCGCAGCGCTCTTGCTTTTGGGAGCGCTACTCGTCGCAGCCAGCAATGATGCCGCGCCGGTGCAGCAAGGTGGGCTGGTCATCACGATTAACAAGATTGTAAACCCCACCGAAGTGATCGCCGATGACACCGTCTTCTACACCGTGACGCTGCACAACACCATTCAACAAATAGTCCCTAACGCCGTCGTCACCGACGCCTTACCCTCACTCGTCACGTATGAACAGGGATCGGTCAGCGCAACGTCCGGTCAGGCTAACGCCGACGGCAACTTCATCAGTTGGGTCGGTGATGTGCCGCCCGGCGGCGATGTGATGATCAGTTTCCGCGCGAAGATCGTTCCCCAGGTGATCTGCAAGACGATCATCATCAACCATGCCTACCTGCGGATCAACACGATCGTCGGGCAGTCGCCGCCGGCCGCGGTGCAGGTCATCTGCCCGGACCTGGGCGATGCGCCCGACAATACCAATCACTTTGGCGCCAGCATGACCGCGTATCCGCCGGGCGGCCCGCTCGGCGTAGCTGCGCGCTATCCCACCGTCTATGGCGGCCCTCCTGGCTCGGTGCGCGGCCCGTATCACCGCTTTAGCCGCGCCGACTCCTGGCTGGGCAATGCCGTGAGCGGCGAGGCCGATGCCGACCTGTTTTGGGATAACGACGGGATGCGCAACATCGAGCCGCCGCCCGACGTGGCTGACCATGACGGCGCGGATGACGGCTTCCTCGGCGGGACATTCGTAAATTGTCAATCCTCCACCTTCAACTACAAGGCGACCATCGTCGGCCCTGCCGCCTCACGCTACTTCAACGCCTGGTTCGACTATAACCAGGATGGCGACTGGGAAGATGTCATTCAATGCCCTGACGGCACGGTGGCCTATGAGTGGGCGGTGCAAAACCAGCCGATTGGCTTTGGGCCTGGTTCCTATACGATAACCACTCCGACCTTCACGCCCTTCTTGCCGGCGCAGGTCAATAAGATGTGGATGCGCATGACGCTCACGCGGCAGGAACAGCCGCCGATCAACCCATCCACCACGCTGCCTGACGGCCGCGGCCCTGATCCCGGTTATACCTACGGCGAGACCGAGGACTATTTCTTCATCCACGAGCAGCAGGCTCAGCCTCACCTGCAGGCAGTCAAAACCGTCAACCCCACGACGGCCACGCCGGGCAGCACCCTGACCTACACCATTGTCATCTCGAACACGGGCGGCGGCCCCGCCACCGGCGTGCAGT
Source organism: Chloroflexota bacterium (assembly GCA_036822415.1). Lineage (GTDB taxonomy): Bacteria > Chloroflexota > Anaerolineae > SSC4 > Amarolineaceae > Amarolinea. The sequence goes on along the minus strand of DAISHS010000230.1, from coordinate 4,236 downwards.
TCCAGGACAACATTCCAACGGGGACGACCTACGTGTCAGGCAGCGCGACGGCCAGCAGCGGCACGGTGACTTTTGGCGGCACGTCGGTCAATTGGATCGGCAATATCCCAGCCAACGGCAGCGTGACGATCACGTTCCAGGTCACCGTCAACGCCACGTTCCAGTGCCCTGGGGTGGTAGATAACGTTGGCATGGTGCTCTTCAATGGGCAGGTTTTGGCTACCAACGGCGTTGTCACGCAGATTGTGTGCCCTCCCAACGTGATTATCGAAAAGATGGTCAGCCCCACGTTTGCCAACCTGGGCGATACGCTCTGGTACACCATCACCCTCAGCAACCCGACCGCAACACCCATTATCGGCGCCACCGCCGAAGATCAGATTCCGCCTGGCACTACCTATGTGTCGGGGAGCGCCTGGGCCAGCAGCGGCTCCGCGACCTGGGTTCCCAACAAGGTGGTCTGGTCGGGCAACATCCCGCCTTTTGGCTCTGTCACCTTTGGCTTCAGGGTGGTGGTTGGCTCATCGGCGACGCCACAAGATTGCGCGGGCCGCATTGATAACAAGGCGCAGCTGTTCCTGAACGGCGTCGTGGTCAACTCCAACGTGGTGCAGACCCATGTCATGTGCCCCGATCTGGGCGACGCGCCCGACAGCACCAATCACTTTGGGCTAAGCATGCAAGCCTACGGCAGCGGCGTGCAAGGACGCTTCCCCACGGTCTTTGATCCTGTCACCGGCCTGCCGCAAGGCCCGCTGCACCGGTTACCGCGCAGTGATGTCTGGCTTGGCCCCTGGGTGAGCGCGGAACGGGACGCCGATCAAATGCCCGACGAAGATGCACGGCCCAACCTCGATCCTGTGTTGAACATTGCCGATCAGGATCGTTTCGATGACGGCGTCAGCCTGCCGGTGCCGCTCCTCGACTGCCAGCCGAACACCTTTAACTTTGCCGTGGCCGCGCAGCCCGGCGCCGCGCGCAACCGCCTCGTCAATGTCTGGTTCGACTACAACCAGGACGGCGACTGGGAAGATACGATCCAGTGCGCCAACGGCGTGGTGGCGCAGGAATGGGCGGTGCAGAACCAGGTGGTTGCGATCCCTGCCTCGGGCAGCTTCGCCAGTACCACGTTCTCCACCAATCCCTACATCGCATGGACACCCGTGGCCAACGCACCGGTGTGGATGCGCATTACCCTGTCCGATCAGCCGGCGCCGGCCAGCACGGGCGGCAACCCCGATGGTCGCGGCCCCGCCACCGGCTACCGCGTCGGTGAGACCGAAGACTATCTCCTGCCTGGCCGCCCCGGCGATCCGCCGCACCTGACGATTGACAAGGTCGCAGATGTGCAGCAGGGTTGGCTTGGCGACACGATCACCTACAGCATCACCGTGAAGAACCTGGGCAGCACACCCGCCACGGGCGTGGTGGTGACCGATACGATCCCGCCAGGAACCGCGTACGTTTCCGGCAGCGTGGGAGCTACGCTGCCAACGGCCATCTTCACCGGCACGGCCATCCAGTGGACCGGCACCGTGCCAGCCATGGGCCAGGTGGTCATCTGGTTCAAGGTGACTGTCGTGGGCAGCGCGGTCACGCCGCCAGAATGTAATCAGAAGATTGTCAATCGCGCCACCCTGGCCTCACCCGACGGCGTCACGCTGACGTCCGATCCGGTCAACTTCTACCTGGTGTGCCCGGACCTCGGCGACGCGCCTGACAGTACGAATCACTTCGGCGCGGCGATGACCGCCTACCCAAGCGTGGGCGCCCGCTACCCCACCGTATTCGATGCCGCCACCGGCGCAGTGCAAGGCCCGCGCCACCTGCAGCCCAAGGCTGACGCCTTCCTGGGGCGCGGCGTTTCCGGCGAGCGTGATGCGGATCTGACACCCGATCAGGACGGCATACCTAACCTCGACCCGCCGGCGGACATCCCCAACCATGACAGCATGGACGACGGTCTGGTGCGGCCTCTGGTCCTCCCCAACTGCCAGCCTTCACGCATCACCTACGTGGTGACGGTCGTTGGCCCGGCCCGCACCCGTTATGTCAACGCCTGGTTCGACTGGAATCGCGACGGCGACTGGGAAGACACGTTCCAGTGCCCAGGCCTGCCCACAGGCGCCGATGAGTGGGCGGTCAAGAACCAGATAATCAACTTTGGCCCTGGCGTCTACACGATGACTTCGCCGATCTTCCTGCCTTTCAACTCCAATCCGAACCAGGCGATGTGGCTGCGGCTCACGCTGTCTGAGGCGACGGCGCCTGTCAATCCGAGCACGCTGCGGCCCGATGGCCGCGGCCCGGCCAGCGCCTACCGCTTCGGTGAGACGGAAGACTACATTGATGGCGATAGCGCCGGGGTTGCCAATGTGTGGATTCACAAGGCCCTGCGTCGCTTCGAACCTGATGATGGGACTTCCATCCCTGGACAGCAGGGCGGCCCGGGTTGGCGTGCGCTCTGGCACATTGATTACGGAAACAGCGGCAGCGCGCCGGCTTACAACGTCGGCGTCACGGATAACTTCCCCGCCGGCATGAACTATGCCAGCAGCACTTCCAACCCGAACCACGAACCTCCGACCCTGGGGATGTCGAGCGCGACCTGGAGCATTGGCACGCTGTCGCCAGGCGACAACGGCTTCATTGATCTGTGGCTGTCGGGGCCGGCGTCAAGCCTGCCATCGGGGACCGCCATTACGAACACGGTGACGATCAGCACGACAAGCCCTGATGGCGATCCTACCGACAACGGGGCGAGCGCCAGCGGGACTATCCCGCTCATGCCGCCGCGCATCACCTGGCCGTTGGCAGGAACGACCTGCTCAAGCGCCATCACCGTTGCCGGCACGAGCGCCCTGGGCACCGTGGTTGATGTCTATGTGGACAACATCCTGGTTGGCACCGCCATCACCGACGGCATGGGCAACTGGACCCTGCCGGTGACAGGACTGAGCAACGGCGCCCATTCCATCTACGCCGTGGCGCGCATCGGCGCCAACAGCAGCCCGCCATCGCCCACCGTGGTTGTGATCGTCAATACGGCCCTGACCTGGGATCCCCTCTCGCTGACGTTCACGGCCTACTACGGCAATGTGCCCTATGTGCAGCATATCGTGACTGGCTCTGGCCGCGCCGATCCGAACGGCTGGACCGTGCGGCTACGCGAACCCTTCACCTACACGGTGGATGTGCATGTCTGCTGCACGCTGCCAGCGACCGCGCAGGTGACGCTGACCGTGGGCATGACCCCGTACGTCCTGACTTACATGGGCGGCGGTTGGTTCCAGACAGTCATCCCCGGCATCACCGGCGGCAACGCAACGATGTCCTTGCAGTGCACCTGTGATGGCAACACCACCTCAGGCAACGGCACCGGTCTCATTGACCCGGATGGTTACGTGTTCGACGTTGATACCGGCGTGGACAAGACCGCCCCGATCATCAACCTGCAGGGCCGCACCGTGACCGCGCTGGAAGAGGTCAGCATGAATACGTGGACGCGCTGGCCGGCCGAGTACTATGAGGCGCAGATCAATCCGCAGGTGACCGGCGTGGACGGCTACTACAGCTTCTTCACACCGCCCGGCAACTATCGCATCACCGTAGCCGGCGACGCGCAGTACCAGCCCTACCGCAGCTGGACGATCACGGTGGTGGATACGCCGCAGCACCTGGACGTTCCCCTGACCAAGGTTTACGCCAGCACGGAGGCCGGGGTGAGCGTGGATGAGAGTGGTTTCCAGCCCGCTGCGATCCAGGTGTGGCAAGGCGCCACGGTCTCCTGGCAAAATACAGAGATGACGCCTGGCGACTATCACAGCGCCACGAGCAACCTGGACGCCCGCGCCAACACCGCCGGCTTCGATTCCGGCCTGCTGGACGCCGGCCAGAGCTATAAGCGTCAGTTCAACAACATCGGCACTTTCGTCTATCGTGATGTGCAAAACGTCGGCGCCACCGGCTCGGTGCAGGTCTGCAAGCGCACCGACGTCAACTGCACCAACACGGTGAATGTGCTCGACATCGTGGCCACCGCGGCGCGCTGGTACGGTGTTTACGACAGTCGCTATGACATCAACAATGATGGGCGCGTCAACATCGTGGACATCCAGCTCGTCGCCGCTGACTTTGGATGGGCCTACTGAGCGTCTGATTGACAGTACGGCCCCGACCGTACACTAAGCCGGACAACTGGCTGCGGCTGGCGCCCCCACCAGCCGCAGCCACGCA
>DAISHS010000229.1:0-7037 GCA_036822415.1 Chloroflexota bacterium | reverse complement strand
ACCACGGCGAATGTGATGGTATCGGCAGGCGGCTGGAATTCGATCTGTGCGGCGCGGAGAACACCGGCGTAGCGTGGCCCGTAGTCGCACAGGGCTTGCAGCGCCTCGGCCTCGCTGCGCCCCTGGCGGCACCAACCGGGCCAGTCAAGCGCGCCAGCAAACGTGCGCTTTGCCCCGATTTCCACATACACATTGATTTCATGGACAGCATGCGTCATCAGCAGACTCCTTTTTGAGCAGTGTCTTTGTCGGAGATCAGACGGGGGCCAGCCAGCTGCAGGCCACACGGGTGAAGAAGGGTTCGCAAAGTCGCCTGGGTTTGCGTCATTTCGGTCTTCTCTTGAATTGCGCCGATTTGCGCGGGTATTGTACCCGCAGCACCCAGGGAGGGCAAGGTACGCTCGTTTGGGACGATGCGTTCATTGCAGTATAATTCAAGAAACCGTTTGGACGCACAGGCAAAGTGAATACAGCGATGCGAGTCTTCGGGAGGGATTGATGGAGATGATGACCACGATTGAGATTCCTCGTCATGTGCTTGAGTCGGCTCGGATGACGCCAGAAGGGGCCAAAATCGAGTTGGCTCTAGAGCTTTACAGGCAGCGGCGCCTCTCGATCGGTCATGCGCGCGAGCTGGCAGGAAAAAGCCTTTGGGAGTTTCGCCAGTTAGCAGCCAGCCGACAGATCGCCCCCGACTACGGCGTCGCTGAACTTGACGAGGACATGCGGACATGGCAAGCGCTGGACGCCAGTTGATTGTCGTCAGCAACACATTGATTGTTTGACGAGTAATGGCAAGGCTGCTTGACTGGCGTCAACAGTGACTTGCTCCGTTGGATCAAACTGGCTGCTCTATCCCTAGTTGCCCGCTGTCAAGTCCGTCGGCCAGGATCCCCAATCGGGGCCGATAGAAAGGCGGCAGCCGGCCGGCGCGCGCATCCTCTTGCACCAGCGCTGCGCTGCGGGCCAGCCAGTCGGCCAGGGTGGCGGCGCTGGCCAGCGCCGTCGTCGCATAGTACGAAATGACGCCGCGCGGCGCGGCCGGGTGCTGCGCAGGCAGATTGTGTGCGCGGCAGGCCAGCTCTGCACCAGGGGCTGCCTGCATGATCAGCCCGGCTGCATAAGCGGGCGCACGGCCCGCCAGCAAGTTCGCGTGTCAAAGGTCGGGCAGCAGGGTCAGGCGGACGCCGGCGGGCAACGCCAGCGCGGCAAAAAGATCGTCCCAGAACAGGCGATTGTCGTCAGTCACGTCCGCCGAGTCGCCGAACAGCAGGCCGGGCCGCGCGGTCTCCAGCGTATCGCCATCGAAGAAGCCGTGGCCGCTGACGTGAACGAAGACCACGCCGGCGGGCCATGCCGCCACGCGTCGGCTGGCGGCTTGCAGGAAGGCGATCACCAGCGACCGATCCAGCCGGCCGTGCAAGCAGAGGATCTCGTCCGCTGCAAAGCCGCGCGTCAACAGCGCCGCGGCCATCGCCGACTGATCGCGCAGCATGGCCGTTTCGCCGGGATGCGGCGCAGCGAGGAGAAGGGCAAGGCGGTTAGGAGAGTTCATCTCAGAGCAACCTCCTCTTAGCATCACGGACAGCGCCGAAGATCCTGGCCCTCAACGAGCCGATCTTTTGTGGGGCTGAGCAATCTGGCCTGCGGTTATGGAAGGCCGGCTGCCAGCGGGAACCATGCGAGCAATGACCGGCGACGCCAGCGATTCTGGCTAGAAGAGATTGTCGTCGTCCAGCCAGGTGCGTTCTCGTCGGATGTCGTCAGCCAGATCTGGGTCATCGGCGCCAGTGAAGGGCAGGGTTTGCACTTCGGCCTTGCGCGCAGCCTGGTTGGCTTTCATGCGCTCATCTTCGATGCGCCAGCGCTCGTCAGAGCCTTCGGGATCGTACTCGTCCAGCAGGCTCGAATCGGGCGCCAGGCCGAAGGCCCAGCCGTGGTCGTGATCTGGATCGGCGGCCAGATCAGCCTCGGCCGCGGCCCGCATATCAGCGCAGAGCGGGCAGTCGTCCTCGAACATATCGCCCAGCCTGCCGCCAGGGATCGTGTTGGCGATGCCCAGCTCTTCATTGCGTATCACCCGCTGCGGCGTAAAGCCATAGAGCTCGTCCTGGGGGGTGAAGAACCAGGCGCGGATGACCTCATCCAGCGCGGCGCGCTCAGCTGCAAGGCTGACGCCCTTCAGTTCGGCCAACTGCTGCGCACAAACGTCACGCAGGTGTTTGACTAGATCGCCGTAGAGTGCTGCTTCTGCAATGGACATATTGGCTGCCTCCTGCCGGCCCACTCAGGGCCTTTCACGGGTTTGCGAATAAAGCATCGCATCTTCTCGATTCTCTGTGCACATTGGGCCAACAACGCCCACAGAGTGCGTAGGGGATGAGTTGGCGTATCAGTAGACCTCGCCGTGACTGCCCACGTTCACCAGGATGATCTCGTGCTCACGCAGTTCCAACTCGAGGGTAATGCGATATTGCAGGGTGATTGCGACAGCGTGCAGCCCGGTCAGGCGTCCTTCCAGCGTATGCAGGCGCAGGGAGGGGTGAAAGGGGTCTTTCTCCAAGAGCGCCAACGCCTTATGGTAACGGTCGCGCAGGTCCGGATGGCGCCGGAGGAAACGACGCTCGATCCGCTCGTAGCTCTCGGTGAAGATCAGCTCATACGCCATCGGCCAGCTCGCTTGCGAGCCGCGCCCGATGCGCGTCGGCGCTTTCCCGGCGATAGTGGCCGGCCGCCAGGTCGCTGCGCGTCTGCGCCCAGGCGGCCGCTATCTCGCACTCACGCAGGAAGTCGTAGTAGGCAATGTCCATGACCACGTAGCGCGGCTTGCCGCGCACGCTAATCAACACCTCCTGAGCCTCCTGCAGCAGGCGCTCGATATCGGAGACGCCCTTCGTTTTCAGGTCGTTAGCAGTGAGAACAGGCATGGGTCATCCTTCATTTGAGTAGACGATTTGGGATACGATTGATAGTGCGATTATACGCCGATTCATCGTGCTGTCAAAGGCGCCATCAACCGTCGTCTGTTGATGGAGTTTTCAGCGGCCCCGTCGTGCGGCGCGCCGGGCGGCGGACGTTTGGAGCGCGGCGGACGTTTGGAGCGCGAAGCGCGAAGGCACGCGGCGCGCCGGGACAGCAACGCGAGCTTCAAGCATTGTTGGACAAAAACCGGAGAGGCGCAAGTCCTTTAATCCTCCAGGCCTGTGATGCGGTCGAAGATCAGGTCGGCGCAGCGAAGACAGGCACTGCGTACGTGTTGCCAGTCCTGCCAAAGCCGAGATAGGTTCTTGTATTCGAGCAGGTTGACCTCATCGAGATCGTATGGCAGGGGTTGCGCAAGCTGGATTTGCAACTGCTGCAGGGGTGATTCGCCGTTTGGCTGTGGATAGAGGCGGTCGAAAACGCGCAACGCCGCCACAGTTCGGTCTTCTGCAAGATGATCGGCCAACGCCACAAAATCGAGGTAGTCCCTGGTCGCGTTGCGCCGCAGGATCAGAATTCCCTTGATCCGCAACATCTCCTCTGCGGTAGGAATGGTAATCGTCTCGCCGTCAACTTCAATCCGAGTCACTTCCAGGGGTGCGTCCCTGATCAACTGCCGCACGCCCGTCTCGATGCCATCCAGATTGCCAAGAATCTGGACTGGACGTGCCACGCGCGCGGTTTGCCAGCCGGCCACCGCTTCGAGCTCGGCCAGCGCCTGGTCGAACCGCAGGCGCAGGTCGCCGACCACGTGATCGGTATCGGTGGACAGGCGATGGTGCGCGTAGATTGCGGCGGCCGTACCGCCCACCAACACCGCATCTGGTAGAATGCGCTGCAGGTGAGCTGCCGCTGCCAGCACGCGTTCCCAATCAGGTAGTTGTTCGTCCGGCATAATGGTTCCAGAAATGGAAGCGTTGCGCGTATGGGTCAGCGATGTGCGCCGCGCAGACACGCAGAATCTTCTCGCGCACCAACGGATCGGCCAGCATCGCCGTGCGCAGGGCTGCCCAGTCAGGGCGCTTGCCGCGGGCGATGATGTCGTCAATGGCAGCCAGGGTGAATTTCTGGTGGTTGAGGTGGCGGTGGTACATCTGAAGCTCGTTTTTACCTTCTTTAGTCTATCTGTGCAAAGTGCGCCGCTTTGAGCGCAGGAACGTCAGGCAGCGAGCCTTTTGGCCTGGCGGGTGATCTCGGCGATAATCTCAGGTGTGATCAGCAGTTGTCCAGTCTCGACGTTGACGTCAATGACCCCGACGTCTCCGGCGGCTCCCCGATCAGGAAACGCCAATTGAACGGGCACTCGCCAGTACAACTGTTGGCCGACGACCAAGACAGGTTCTCCGACGCGCAGGAGATAGCTGATCTCGTCGGCAATGAAGCGCCGAACCAGCTTTTGGGCCGATCGGGCCGAGAAGTTTTGGCGAGCCGAGGCTTCAATCACCAAACGGATGGCGCCAGTCTGCGGAATCGCTGCGACGATTGTTTCCATTACACGATCTCCTTCGGTATGGCCCATTGTATCAGAAACGTGCGTTTGCGGCAAAGGTCGCGGTTGACGAGGAGGCTCAATCCGGGGGCGCGACGCGTGCAGCCGCAGCGGCCGCCAGCGCCTGGTAGCGCGCGCGCGTGTCATCGGGCAGCTGTTGTAGCAGCAGGTCCCATTCCTGCTCAGTGCACCACAGCGCCAGCAGGCGCCGGCGCCCCGGCCGTGCTTTGCCAGGACGGCCGAGGCGTTTGCCTGGGCCGGGCAGGCGGCGGCCGCCCCGACGCGCCGCCGGCTGCGCTGGTGTGGCGGACACCCTCGAAAACTTGAGCGCCCGATGCAGTGAACTCACGGCATACATGAACGCAGCTCGGCGCCCGCCAACAGACCCCGTAACTCCTGGTCATCCAGCCCTGCGCTGCGCCAGGGTCCGTGGCAGAAAATGCGCTCCCACTGCTCAACCGTGGTAGGCTGCGGCTCCTGTTGCAGCGCCTCCAGCCAGGCGACGTCCAGGATCTCGGCTCGCCCATCCGTGTACAAGACGTATAGCCGCGACGCCGCGACATCGAACTGGTGGGCCGACAGGCCGACGCCCAGGGCGGCGAGCGGTCGCAGCTCCTCTTCCCAGAACCGCAGCCTACTGCTCCCGTCTTAGGGCTTGTCAAAAAACAACTTCCCGTTTTTGCCCACGTTTTGCCGAGATAGAACGGGAACTTATTCTTTGACGACTCCTTACCGTCGCTCCACCAGGTGATCACCGCCAAGTCTGAATTCCGATTCGACGACAGGGCTCAAGCCCAATTGTCATTCAAGCCGATTATTATGCCCGTGCCCGATCAAACAGCTTTTGTAGTTGGTAGTGACCTTCAAGAGCTGTGTACTACCAAACAAAAGGTGGCGCAATGTAATTGCTTGGCACCGGGAACGTTACCTTCAATAGCCACCAAGCCATTTTGTTGAATGTGCACCCCAGAGGCTTATCTCCTTTCTTCAGGGTGAACTCACAACGTAGTATCCAGGGTCCCCATTCATCTTGACCTTCCATGAGCTCGAACTGGACGATACCGTCTGATACTTCCCACTTTCTGGTATCAATAATGGCCTGATTGACCCTGAATACTTTCGGTCCTTTGTACTCAAGAATACCAAGTTTGAGCAGTTGATTGCCCAATGGAAGCTTCGTCGAGCCAACAGTGACCGTGTATTTTGGCAAAAAACCTGGTGGAAGAACAGGGCCGCCGGCGGGAGATGGTGCTCCTTTGTCTTCGCGGGGCGGATCATCTGAGGGCAAAAAGGGTGTATCTGGATTTGGACCATAATACGGGCGTAACGTGGCCCATACTCTCTTCATGATCTCTTGTTGATCTTCTGCGAGCGACGTTTGCCAATCCGGCAGACTCCGAGCTGGAGCCTCGATGAGGTCGTCCAGATCCCAAGTGAAGTCCTGTGGAATAAGTTCCTTCAACCTCTCAGATCTTTCATTGGCGGTTTTCTGATAGTACGTCAGAAAGTCCTGTGAGCTTACGATTGTCATGATTCACCTCCATTCATTGTGTGAAACAACTCAAGAGTTATTCCAGCGATACTCAGCGATTCCGTTTCTTATTGGGCGCATCGAAAGCCCAGCCAGCGCTCAGCTCGACTTGTAGACGAGGGGTTTGACATCGTTGTCCAACCGTCCTGGGTGCCATCATCCATGAATGAGCCACCGAAGATCATCAGACCAACGTCTGAGCGTTCGATTATTGGCCTTTTCCATTCGGATTGTGAGCTGTAGGGGTCTTCGTTCATAGGGGTAGCAGTCCATTCCCACACATTGCCGATCAGATGAAAGATACCTTCAGGATCTATTGATCTCCCTTCTGGATAACTATCCACCGGTGACGTTCCGGTTGACTCGTGATCAACGAAACTCATGTTGACGCGCGATGGGTCAGGGGGCTCTGGCCCCCACGGCCATGACTTTCCATCAGAACCTTGTGCTACCCGGATCCACTCCAGGCTGGTAGGTAAACGACGCCCAAGCCAACGGCAGTAGTTATCGGCTTGATATGCCGTGATGTATACCACCGGATGATTCCAGAGGTCTGGATCCTGGAAAGGTTTCGGGTCTACAGGAACTTCACATGCGCCAGCCTGTACGCACAGGCCATACTGTCGATTGGACACTTCATACTGCTCGATGTGGAAACCAGGTACTTGAATCGGCATTACAGATGGTTCCACCGATAACTGTACTGCAGAGACTTCGACCAGAGGGCTTGCCGCTAGTAGCTTGAGAATCTGTTTACGAACCCACATTCCCGGAGCAATCAGGGCCAACGCGGCCACAATTGCAACCAACAGCCGCAACCGGTTTGCGGACTTGGACTCTTGTACGGCCAACTTCTGCGCCTGCACCAGCTCGCGCCGCTGTTGCTCCTCCTGCTCAGCCGCAGCCTGGGCCAATGCCTCTCGACTGACTTTTACCAGATCCGCCAGCTCCTGGCTGTAGCCCAGCTCCCCTGCGTCCTCGCCGGCCAGCCAGTGCTCCGCCTCTTGCAACTCATACTCGTCCAGCAGCCCGCCG
>DAISHS010000228.1:0-7039 GCA_036822415.1 Chloroflexota bacterium | reverse complement strand
TCCTCTCTATTTCCTTCCTCTCTATTTCCTTCCTCTCTATTTCCTTCCTCTCTATTTCCTTCCTCTCTATTTCCTTCCTCTCTATTTCCTTCCTCTCTATCTTCTTCCTCCCTATCTTCTTCCTCCCTATCTTCTTCCTCCCTATTTTCTTCCTCCCTATCTTCTTCCTCCCTATCTTCGTTATCTCTATCGCAACGTTGCTGGTGTATCCTGGATCAGGCTGAACGTAAAGTTGGCGCGCTTTTGCGCGTGCGCTTGCGTCATCCTTCACGAAGCGAGCTGATCCGGCAGCGGCAAGTTCTGACCATTCGTATGCGCTCGTCTGCTCATCCTGGCACAGGAGAGGCCGGCGGGCGTTTGCTTTAGCGCCGCGAACCGCGCGCCGCAGCCCTGAATTCTGGCACGAGGTTGAAGATGAAAACGAAGCGATCCCTGAAAACCGTGTTGGCGGCCAGCCTGCTGCTATTGTCCAGCTTGCTGGCGCCGCCCACGACCGGGCGCGTGCGCGCCGAAGGCACGCGCGATCTCCTGACCAACGGCGGCAAACGTGCGCTGACCGAGTTCCGCAACACGACCACCGCCGGCCTCTACCGCCGCACCTGGCTGCGCGTCTATGCCAGGGCCGGCGAGACGATCCTGCTCGGATCGTCCGGCATGGGCGTGGTCTCGGGCAGCACGTCCGGCGACATCTGGCTCTGGAATCCCAATCTCATCAGCGATAGCCAGATGCCGACCGCCAGCATCCCCGCCCCCACCTTCAAATGTTCGACGAGTCAACCGACCAAAGGCAAACTGACCACGCGCGCGCAGGAACAGGCCGGCCCGCAGCCCAACAGCGGCGGCTACGATCCCTGCACCTACACCGCGCCCGAGGCCGGCGTCTACTGGGTGGCGATGCTGGGGCCGGCGGGCATCCTGGGCAACAGCGACGGCACGGCCGGCACGATCGACGCGCCCACGATCAACAGCACGCAAAACGCCGGCGTAGCCCTGTGGGACATCACCGTGCGCGCGGCCGGCGTCGCCAGGCCCGGCCGCGTCTTCGTGGATTACCTGGCCATGCTGGCCGGCGGCAACGGCAGCGCCTATCAGCAGTTCTCCACCGTCTACGCCTCCTCGGCCGACGGCTTCATCTACCGCATTGACCTGCGCGGGCTGGACCCCAACGGCTACATCCTCTACGGCAACAGCGTCGGCTTTCTCGACCCTGACGGGCGCACGCCGCTCTATCACGACCTGGTCGCGACCGAAAACACGCTCGCCACGCCGCTGGGCGGGGTGCGGCAGGCGCCGGCCACGGCCAAAATCTGGTTCAGCCGGCCCGCGGCCGACCTGCCGACAACGCTGATCCCCACGCCGCAGACCCCCAACCTCACCAACGTCCTCTTCACCGGCTCGGCCGGCGGCGCCGTGGGCGTCTTTGCCATCGGCGGCGAATTTCGCTACACCGGCAGCGTCGGCGGCATCTCGGAGATCGTCATCAGCCGCGACGGGCTGAACTTCGACCCCACGCTCAGCACCAACCGCGTCTTGCGCAGCCTGACCGTGTCGGGCGTCAACGTCATCCCCTGGGATGGCAAGGACAACGCCGGCAATCCGTTCCCGGTCGGTGGGCCGTACAAGTTCAATGCCGCCATGCATGCGGGCGAGTACCATTTTCCGCTGCTCGACGCCGAGAACAGCGCCAACGGCGGCCCCACCCTGACCCTGCTCAACCCCGTGGGCGGGACCTGCCCCTACGCCTCGTGCAGCACCGCCTTCTACGACGATCGCGCCTACACCACCTCCAGCGGCGTGACGGTCAACCCGCTGACCGCGGCCGGCGGCAACACCCCGCCCACGACGACCTACGCCAACCCTGCCAGCGGCTTCGACTCGTCGTCCACGCAGCGCAAGTGGGGCGACGGCAGCGGCAACGGCTTCGGCAACTGGAAGGGGCTGGACCTGTGGACCTACTTCCCCGGTACGGTCATCCAGAATACGCTGACGATCATTGCGCAGAAGAACCAGGACGCCCGCATCCAGAAGACGCATGCCAGCGCGTTCAGCATCGGTCAGAACGCCAGCTACACGATGCGCCTGTCGAACAGCGGCGCCGGCGCGATCAACGGCGTCGTCACCGTGAGCGATCCGCTGCCCGCGGGTCTCACCTTTGTCTCCGGGACCGGAACCGGCTGGACATGCAGCGCGGCCGGGCAGACCGTCACCTGCACGCACCCGAACACCAGCGGGCTGGCCAGCGGCGCCTATCTGCCCGACATCACGCTCACCGTGGCGGTCGGGCAGGCCGCGGCGCCCAATGTCACCAACACGGCCAGCGTCAGCATCGTCAACACGGACGAAAACCCGGCCAACAACAGCGCCAGCGATCCCACCGTCATTGACAGCGCAGACCTGGCCGTCGTCAAGACGGCGACGCCGACCACGGTCACCGCGGCCGGCCAGCAGGTAACTTACGACATCGTCGTGACCAACAACGGGCCGAGCAGCGCGACCGGCGTGGAGGTGAGCGAGGCGATCCCCGCGGGGCTGACCTACAGCAGCTTCAGCGCCAGCCAGGGCGTGTTCAGCGCGGCCACAGGCAAGTGGGCCGTTGGGACCATGCCCGCGGGTTCGACCGCCGCGCTGAGCATCGTCGCCGCGGTCAACAGCATCACCTGCGGCGCGGTCATCAACAACACCGCCAGCCGCAGCGCCGGCAGCCCCTACGATTACGACGCGACCAACAACGCGGCCAGCGCCAGCCTGCTCCTGGGCGGCGTCGTCGCGCTCAACGGCGTGGTCAGCGAGGCGGGCAACGGCATAGCCCTTGTCGGCGCAACGGTGCAGCTGACCGACAGCGCCAATCACCTCTACAGCACGACCAGCGGCGCCGGCGGCGCCTACAGCTTCACCAGCACAGGCGATGCGCCCATCGCCCTGGGCAACGCCGTCGTGGTCATCAGCAAGGCCGGCTATCAAAGCAGCACGCAGAGCACGGCCATCACGACGTGCGGCGTCAACCCGCTGAACGTCGCGCTCGACACCGCCAACATCTGGATCACCAAGAGCGACGGCCAGCCCACGGCCCAGGCCGATGCGTATCTCGATTACACCCTGACCGTGAGGAATATCGGCACCATCTCCGCGGCCGGGGTGCAGGTGGTGGACACCCTGGACCCCAACTTGCTCGATTTCATCAGCGACACCTCGGGGCTGACGCCGGTTGTGGGGAACAACCCCGACGGCACGACAACCCGCACCTACACCCTGGCGACGGCGCTGGCCCCCAATGCCTCGTTCGCGTTCATCGTGCATGCGCACGTCAGGCCCTCTCTGCCGACGGGCGCGACCGTGGTGTGGAACAAGGCGACCACCAGCACCAGCAGCCCTGAGGCCGACGTCACCAACAACGAGATCACCGATATCGACGCGCTGGCCGTCGCGCCCGACCTGAAGGTCAGCAAGAGCGACGGCGCAGTCCTCGTGCAGGCGGGGCAGGGGCTGGCTTACCAGCTCACCTATCGCAACGACGGCAACGCGCCCGCCAGCGGCGTCAGCGTGGTGGACACGCTGCCGGCCAACGTCACCTTCGTCAGCTGCAGCCCGGCGTGCACCTACGACAGCGGCGCCAGGACCGTCGCCTGGAGCGGGCTGAGCGTGGCGGTGGGCGCGCAGGGCGCGCTGACGATCAACGGAACGGTGAACGCCGCCGCGGCGGCGGGCGCGGTCGTGCTCAACCAGGCGACCATCAGCGACGACGGCGCGCACGGCGTGGACCCCAACACCTCGAACAACAGCGCGTATGACAGCGACACGGTCGCCGCGCCCAATCTGGTCCTGACCAAGCGCAGCAGCAGCGTCAACACGCCGCCCGCCTGGGGCGAGGAGATCACCTTCATCCTGAGCTACACCAACCAGGGGCCGACGACGGCCAGGAACGTGGTCATCAGCGATCCGCTGCCCGCGGGCGCAGCCTTCGTGCGCGCGTCGAGCGGCTGCACGGCGAGCAGCGGCGTGGTGACGTGCGCTGTGGGCGACGTGGCCGCGGACGCCGCGGGCAGCAGGGAGATCGTCGTCACCGTGGCCGAACAGACCAGCGCGGCGGCGCAGACGGCCGCCACGCTGAGCGCGGAGAGCAGCGCTGGCAGCGTCGTTGTGACCACGTTGGTAGGCGACAGCCAGCTGCAGGCCATTGCCAGGGGCAGCGATCCCACCATGACCGCGGGCTGGAACGCCAACCCGCGCGCCGCCAGCTTCGACGACAGCGCCTGGGGGCCGACGACCGCAGGATACGGCGAATCTTACTGGGCCGATGCCGCGCGCATCAACGCCCAGTGGGTGGCGGTGTCAGCGGCCAGCCAGCAGTATGCCAACTACACCTTTTTCCGGCAGAAGTTCTGCGCGCCGCTGAACGCAACCGGGTTGACCGGCAGTCTGGAGGTCGCCAGCGACGACTACGGCGACCTCTACATCAACCAGGTCTTCCTGGGAACCAAAGTGGGCGCGGGCGCCATCGAGACTTACCCGGCGACGGGCGCGCTGCAGGCCGGCGCCAACCTGTACGCCGTGCGCCTGCTGAACAACGTCCATGCCGGCAACCCCGGCAACGACAATTCGGATCACCCCGGCCTGGTCTCGCGCATCACCACCTCCTACACGGGCCTGGCGCCGTTTGCGGCCGCGCCGGCCATGACCCTGGCCGGGACGCCGGTCCCGTTCACCATGCTTGCCTCCGTCCTCGGCGGCGTGGCGCCGTTCGAGTACCAGGTGGACTTCGGCGACGGGAGCACGCAGGCCTGGAGCGCCAGCGCCAGCTTCAATCACACCTACACCAGCGCGGGCAGCTACACCGCCCTGGTGACGGCGCGGGACGCCTGGGGCTGCACCGCCACCGATCAGGCGCCGGTGACGGTGCTGCCAGCCGAACGCAATCTGCTGGCCAATACGGCCACCGTGGCCTATCAGAACGACTACGCGGTCAACAGCAGCGGGCAGGCCGCCGCGGGCGTACCGCTGCTCTCACGCGTCGACCTGGGCGTCAGCAAGCAGAGCACGCCCAATCCGGCCAGCGCCGGCGAGGACATCGTCTACACGATCCACGTGAGCAACAACGGCGAGCATGGCCTCGATCAGGTCCGGCTCAGCGATGAGCTGCCCAGCGCCATCCAGGGCGCGGTCTACCAGGTCAGCCAGGGCGCGTTCGACCCGGTCAGCGGCGTCTGGAGCGGTCTGCTGGGCAAGAACGGCGCGTTCGATCTGACCATCAGCGGCAAGGTGGATCCGCTGGCCGCGGGGACGGTGCAGAACACCGTGACGGTGACCCCGATCGGCGGCTCCGACAATCACAGCGCCAACGACACGGCCACCGATGTGAACCCGCTCAATCGCTGCGCGGACCTGGCGGTGAGCATCAGCAGCGAGCCGGCGCAGTACGTGCCTGGGCAGCCATTGACTTACATCGTCGTCGTCACCAACTTCGGCAAGAGCGGCCTGACCGCTTTCAACCTGGCGCTGACGCTGCCCACCCTGCAAAACATCAGCTACAGCGCCAGCGAGGGCAGCTACCACGCCAGCAGCGGCGTTTGGGACAACCTCCTGTTCGGCTCCGTGCAGGAATTGACCCTAACCGTGGCCGGCGCGGTGCCGACCGGCGTCAGCGGCGTCCTGCACGCCAGCGCAACCTCCAGCCCGTCGAGCGGGACGAGCGACTGTGCGCCGGGCAATGACAGCGCCCAGGTTGAAAGTACACGCAACCCCCAGGCCATCACCCTGGCCGACTTCTCCGCGGCGCAGGCGGGCGAGGCCGTCGTGCTGACCTGGGAGACGAACAGTGAGCTGGACAACCGCGGCTTCAACCTCTACCGCGGCGTGTCGCCGGGCGCGCCCGACCGCCAGCTCAACGCGGCGCTGATCCCCTCGCAGGGGCCGGGCAGCCCCGGCGGCTACATCTACACCTGGGAAGACCGCGCCGATCTGGTCCCTGGCGTGACCTACTTCTACTGGGTGGAGGACGTGGACATGAACAACGTCGCCACGCGCCACGGCCCGGTCAGCGTAGATTACGGCGCGCCGACGGCCGTGCGCCTGCAGGGCGCCGGCGTCGCCGCCGCGACCTCGCCCAACCCCTGGCCCGTGGCCGGCGCCGCGCTGCTCGCCCTCGCCGGCCTCATCGCCCGGCGGCGGCAAAGGTAAACATCGAGCGGCCCTATGGGTTCCCAAAACCCGCAGGGCCTGTCGCGCCCGCAGGTTGGCAACAGCCTGCGTCATGCGCATCGTCACAGGCTCAGGCCTGAAATTGAAGCGTTTTGCACCCCCTGGCCGGAGGGTAAGCTGGCAAATAAGGAAAAGTATGACGAAGGCATCAAGGAGATCATCATCTCTTGCCCACGCGGTGTGGCAGCGAACCAGCCTCTCCATCGCGTTGGCCCTGCTCATCAGCGCGTTGGCGGTTGGCAATGTGTGGGCGACGTTTACTTATTCGGGCTTCACAGGACCGACCATCCTCAACAACAACCATGACGGTACCTGGAACGTGCAGTGGACGATCAACGTGACAGAGATGTCAAACCCAAGCAACCAGGCGTGCGTGGTGATAACCTTACCTAACAACACTCGCTACTCGGCCTCGTGCGGCGCGGGCACAGGGACTCTGACCTGCACGCTCAACAACATTCCTAACAACGTGGCGGCAGCGTGGCGCATTGACGGCTACGCGGGCAACTGTAATAGCGGCAGCATGAAAGAAGCCGGCCCTAGCGGCACGCTCGCCCCCGCGGCTGTCACCCTGGCCGACTTCTCCGCGGCGCAGGCGGGCGAGGCGGTGCTGCTGACCTGGGAGACGAACAGCGAGCTGGACAACCGCGGCTTCAACCTCTACCGCGGCGTGTCGCCGGGCGCGCCCGACCGCCAGCTCAACGCGGCGCTGATCCCCTCGCAGGGGCCGGGCAGCCCCGGCGGCTACATCTACACCTGGGAAGACCGCGCCGATCTGGTCCCTGGCGTGACCTACTTCTACTGGGTGGAGGACGTGGACATGAACAACGTCGCCACGCGCCAC
>DAISHS010000227.1:0-7048 GCA_036822415.1 Chloroflexota bacterium | reverse complement strand
GTGAGCACATAAGCATGCCCCGGATCAAGTTCGGCCAGGCGTTCGCGCAGACGCCGCACCAGGGCATCAATGGCCTGTTCGGAAATCCCTTCTTCGGCGTCTTCCGACCAGACATAATGAATCACCTCGTCACGGCTCACGATGCCGCCGGCCGCCTGCAGCAGCAGTTCCAACAAACGATACTGGGGCAGGGAAAGGGGCGGGTTGAGCAAGCGCTCGCCCACGAACACCTGGCGTGTGTCCGCTTCCAGGCGCAGCACCGGCAGCAGCGGCGGCTGCTCGAATACGAGGGGCGCCGTCTGTTCGGCATCCACAAAAGCCAGCTTGAAGCGCAGGGCAATCTGGATTTCATCGCCATCCTGCAGCGGGGTGGGGCCTTCCAGGTCACGGCCGTTGAGATGCGTGCTGTTCTTGCTGCCCAAATCTTCGACCATGAACCGATCCCCAGCACGGAAAACGCGCGCGTGACGCCGCGACACCTGACGATCGTCCAGAAAGATGTCACAGTCGGGGCTGCGGCCAATCACCAGTTCCGGTTGATCGAGCGGGTAACTGCGTCCGGTCTGATTGCCGCGTTGTAGAATGAGCATCGCGTTTTCACGGTTCAGCATGACGATGGTATACTCCGGTCAAGGATAAATGCAGGCTGGGCTGCCAGCCCGACGACGATTTATGAGCAAAACACTGACAAACGGTACGCTTGTTTACAACCGCTACAAGGTAATCGAGCTGGTCGGGCAAGGCGGCATGGGCGCGGTTTATAAAGCCGAAGACGTCCGCCTGAAGGGCCGCTTGTGCGCCATCAAGGAGGTCGTGCCCGATCAAGGCGACGATCTCTTCGATCAAGCCTCTGAACAGTTCTACCGCGAAGCCAGCACCCTGGCCAGTCTCGATCACCCCAATCTCCCCAAAGTCTCAGACTATTTTACCACACGCGGCCGCGAATACCTGGTGATGGATTTCGTGCCGGGGCGTGACCTGCAAGACCTGGTCCACGAAGCGCGCCGGCAGGAGCGCTTTCTCAGCGAAGAGCAGGCGCTTGGCTGGATCAGTCAATTGCTCGATGCCCTGGAGTATTTACACAACCAGGATCCGCCCGTACTGCACCGTGACATCAAACCGTCCAACATCAAACTGACGCCGCGAGGGGTCATCAAGCTGGTAGATTTTGGCCTGGTCAAACTGTTGTTGGCCGATGACAGCCGCACGGTGACGGTGGTTCAGGGCCGCGGCACCGTGCAGTACACGCCGTTGGAGCAATACGGGGGGGATACCGGTTACACCGATGTACGCTCTGACATCTACGCGATCGGCGCCACGCTTTACCACTTGTTGACGGGGCAACCGCCGGCCGACGCCAAGCAGCGTTTCCTCAAGCCGGGCAGTCTGGTGCCGATACGCAGTCTCAATCCGGCCGTCTCTGCCGCCACGGAGCAGGCGGTCATGCGCTGCATGGCGATGCATCCCAATGACCGGCCACCCTCGGTGGTGGAGGTGCGTCGCGCCTTATTCGACCCCGTTTTTCATTCGGCCAACCTGCGCACTGACTCCCTGGTCGCCTGGGAGCAAGCGGTGCAAGCCAACAGCTGGCTCATCGGCGCCGCGCTTGGTCTGGCGGCCGTGGCTCTGGTTGTCACCCTCCTGGCCCCGCTGCTGCCTTAACGCACGCGGGCGGTTTCGGCCTGGCCTTCTTCCGTTTTAAGCGGCTCCTCTTTTTCCGTCCTGGCGCCTGGCTCGATCCTGCTGGCCGCAAGCCGGGCCCCGGCCTCGCGTCCGAGCAAAATGACCAGCGGCGCCAGGCCGCTGACAAACGTTACCATGGGCGCGCCCCACGGGTACAGCCTGCGCTGCAACCAGGTCGCTCCCGGCAGCCAGCCCAGACTGTAGAGTACGTAGGTGGTCAGGCCGCAGATCGCGGCCCAGGCCAGCAGACGCACGATGTCATCGGGCGTGCGCTGATCCTGGTTGGCCTGAGTAAAGTAGATCAAGCCGCCGGCCGCGATCACCCCTAACAGACCCAGAACAAAAACGAACAGATCGACGCGTGCCCGCGGGTTCAGGCCGTTGAATCCGGGGGTTCGCGTCGGCGTGGGGGTTTCGGTCGGCGCGGGAACAGGCGTTTGCGTGGGGGTGGGCGTGGGGGTTTCGGTCGGCGTGGCGGTGGGCGTCGGCACGACGGTGGCAATCAGGGCCGGCGAATCACCCTGAATCGTGACCAGCAGGGTGGTAGATTCTTTCGCGTTGCCGGCGCTGACGGTAATGCGCAGCTCGCCCGTACGCTCGAGTTTGACGCTGGCGCGCGCCACGCCGTTGCTGGTGGTTACTTCCTGGCGAGGAAGTTCCAGCGCCTCGCTGGCGTAAAACAGACGGAACGTGGCCGGGGTGCCATCCGGTACGGCATTGCCATTGCGATCACGAATGATGCCGGTAGCCAGCTGCAAGGTGTCGCCTACCTTGATCGGGATTGGCTCCGAAGCTGCGCTGCCGCTGGCGTCGCTGCCGGTTTGCGTGGATGCCTGGGCGATGGAAATGACCTGCGCGGGATCAGGCTCCAGCCGTACCTGCAAATCGTAGTTGGTGCCCGGCACGCTGACCGGCGAGGCGCCTGGCGGCGTAAATTCACGGAAGAGCGCGCGTACGGCCGCTTCCAGGAACGGCTCGGTGTTGGAAAAAACGCCGTAATACGCGGTGAGCTTGCTCGTCTCTGTCGTGTCCAGGTAATAGGGCGCGTTGAGCGCCAGAACGATAATTTTTTTGTCGCGCAGGCTGTCCGAGCGCAGGCGTAAGAACGCCTTCACCATGTCGGAGGACGGGACCTCCGTCGAGGCCACGTCGAGCATGGCAAAAATCAGGTACGACGCCGTGCGCAGCGAACCTTCGATCAGTGTCACGTCCGCCGCCGTCGCTTTGCCATCGAGCACCGCCTTCAACTTTTCGAAGCTAAAGCTGGTCACATTGGCTGCCTGCACCTGACCCGTGGCTTGCGGGCCATAGAGGCGCAGGATGATCTTTTGCAGGGCATCCACCGGCACCGGCGCGTAAGGCGGGCAATCGGCGCAATCCCTCACCACCCGGCTGTCGGTAAACACCACCAGCTTTTCATCCGTGAGGGGAGAGGTGGGCACGCGGTCGGCCAGTTCCTGTGGGCCTGGATAGAGCAGCGTGATTGTTTCCTTGGCAATCTGCGCCACGACCGTGCGCTCCAGGCCCACCTGCGCTGCGGCGGTCGCGACATTCACCAGGACGTTGTCAACGACAAACTGGTGATAGAGCTTGAGCTTCGCGCTCAGAATACGCGTCACCGCGGCATCCGCACGGGCGCGGAAGTCGGTGTCGCTGTCATATTTCTCGCGGAAAAAGAGGATGGTGTCCTTGATGTTCGCCATCTGCTCGCGATAATCATTGGTCAGGGCAAAGTTGGTCAGCGTGAGCAGGTCGTTGCCGGCGGTGAACGCGTCCAGCGCAATCTGGCGCTGAGGAAATTTCTGCAGCTGGGCGTCGTAATAGCGGCGCACGGCGGGAACGCCCAGGCTGTCGCTGACGAGCAGGCCGCCCGCGCTGCGCCAGGGCTTGAACTCCGGCAGGTTCATGATGGTTTGCAGCTGCGGCGCCAGGCTGATGGGCGGCGTCAGCTGGCGGGTGTTATCCTGGAAACCGCGGTAGCGAATGTGCGACGACATCAGCGCTTCGGTTGGGGTCAGGGTTTTACGCGCATCGAGCCGTGTGGCCGCGGCAAAGGGCGGCAGCTCCACCTGCTGCAGGGCAGCCAGCGGTTTTTGCACCGTGGCTACTTCATCTTCGGGGCGGCGGTCGCTGCTGCCCTGACCGGGAAAATGCTTGGCTACCGTAATCACCCGGTAGTCGCTGCCACGGTGCACGCCCTGAATGTAAGCCTGGCCCATGCGCCCGACCCAATAAGGGTCGCCGCCAAAGACGCGCACCCCCAGGTCGCCTTCACGGCCGCCGCGGGGGTTGTCCAGCACATCGAGCGATGGCCCCAGCAAAAAGTTGACCCCAACGGCCGCCAGTTCTCGCCCCACGATTTGACCGACAGCCTCGGCGTTGGCGGGATGCCAGGTGGCGCCGATCGCCATGGCGTCGGGCAGCGGCGTAAAACCATTGCGCAGCCAGGTATAGGGAAAGTCATTGCCTTCGTGCGTCACGCCGATGAAGAGCGGCACATGGACCGTGCTGTCTTCCGCCTCCAGTGACTTGGGCGCGCGCACGGTGGGTGTAATGACCAGCGTCGGCGTGGCGTTCGGCGGCGGCAGCGGCTGATTGAAAGCCAGCGCCTGCAGCTGGTTGGTCAGGCCGGCGACCCCCGCCGGCGTTGCGCCGGTCTGACCCAGGTTCTCGGCCGTGAGCAAAACCCCGCCCACGTCGTAGTCGCGAATCAACTCAGCAATTTGCGAATCCGCGCCGCTGTCGCTGCCCTGAAAGCTGACCAGGAACAACTGCCCCACCTTCTGGCCGGTGGTCATGCGCTTGAGGAGCTTTTGCACATCGGTCTCAGCCGGGGCGGGCGCGGCCAACGTCGGCCCTGGGGTCAGCAGGGAGAGAAAGATCGCCAGCAACAAAAGGATGTGATAGCCCGCCCGCGGGCAGGCCTGATTGCGTCGTGTTTTGCGCCGCGGCATACGTCACCTCAAGGGGAAAGTCATCATTGGCCTTAGTATACCCGGCCTCAAATCAGCCGTCAATCGGCCCTTGGCGCCTTCAGCAATTCCCAATTCAAACGGCCTTCTTGACCGCCGAGAGCACAAAGATAGGCTGCGAGAGTCACTCATGGCCGGGTCAGGTTGTCTTTCAGCGATGAAATCCAAAACGAGGCAACACATCAAAAGGCATCTTACAGTCAGGCCAGCCATTATCCTCTATGATGACGCACTGTTCAGAGGATGCACCAGGATTGTCATCGCCACGCCCGCTCATCCTCATTGGTCCGCTGGCCGACGCCGGCGGACATTCGACGCGTTGACGCCTGAGAGACAAGCTAAAGTTCCCGTTGTCGCCATAATGCCCAAATCAGGCGGAAGATTCCGCCTTTGCATCATGATAGGAGAGATAAGCAATGCGACGTATGATGACCCTCGGCCTGCTGATTGTGCTGATGAGCCTGCTCATCAGCGGCTGCGCCGGGACTGCCCCCACCAACGCGCCCGCGCCGGCGCCTACCACCGTTCCTCCCACGGCGGCTCCCGCGGCCAACACGCCTGCCGCGGCCGCCACACCGGTTGCCGCTGCGCCTACCGCGGCGGCGCCAGCCGGCAGCGATGCCTTGTCGGCGACAGACGGCTTGCACTTTGTGACCGTGGCCGGAGCCAGTGAAGCGCGCTACCGGGTGCGTGAGCAGTTAGCGAATCGTGATCTGCCCAGTGACGCCATTGGCGCCACGAAGGATGTCAGCGGTACGCTGACGGTGAGCCAGGATGGCGCTATCGTGGCGGCGCAGTCGCGCTTCGTCATCGGCCTGGCCAGCCTGACCAGCGACTCCGGTCGGCGTGATGGCTTTGTCGCCAACAACATCTTGCAGACCGGCCGCTTTCCCAATGCCACCTTTGTGCCCACCGCAGCCAGCGGTCTGGCCTCGCCGTTGCCCACAGCGGGCCAAGGCTCCTTCGAGCTGACCGGCGATCTGACCGTCAAGGATGTGACGCGGCCGGTCACCTGGCAAATCACCATCACGCGTGACGGCGATAAGCTGTCGGGCACGGCCACCACCAGCTTCACGTTCAAGGATTTCAACCTGACGCAGCCGCGGGTGCCGGTTTTGCTCAGCGTCAACGATACCATCAAACTGGAGTTTGACTTCCAGATGCAGCTCGCCCGGATGTGACCCTCTTTTCCGGCATGGTCGCGCAGTTTAGCGGTACGCCAAATGCCCTGACCCAGGCGCAAGCCCGGGTCAGGGCATCTGGCCGGCCGTTGATTGATCTGATCAACGGCAACCCCACGCAGCACGGCCTGCAATTCCCAGCGCCCATCCTTGAATCTGCGCTGCATCAAGCGCAGGCCGCGACGGCTGTTTATCATCCCCAGCCCAAAGGACAGTTGGCTGCGCGCGCGGCCATCAGCGCCTATTACGCGGCGCAGGGTGCGCCCATCGCTGCGGAGCAGATTCTGCTCACCCCAGGCACCAGCCAATCCTATTGGTACTTGTTTCAACTCCTGGCTGACCCCGGCCAGGAGATTTTAGCGCCGCAGCCATCGTACCCCTTGTTCGACTACATTGCCGCCCTCTGCCGCGTGACGTTGAAGCCCTACCCGCTGACGCGCACGGCAGCCGGCTGGGCGCTCGATGCGGAGGCGCTGGCGGCCGCCGTTACGCCCAACACGCGCGCCATCGTGCTGATCTCGCCCCACAACCCCACCGGTCACGTCGCCTCCGCGGCTGCGGTCGCCGCGCTGGTCGCACTGGCCGCGGCTCAGCGCCTGCCCATCATTGCCGATGAGGTCTTTTGCGAATTTATCTTTGGCGACGGTCAACATCAGCGGCCGGCCGCGCACGCGGCAGCCCCGCTGGTCTTTACCCTGAACGGATTCTCCAAGATGCTGGCGCTGCCCGGCGTCAAGCTGGGCTGGATTGCCGTCAGCGGCGAGGCGGCTCTGTGCGCCACGGCCGTCGCCGCCCTGGAAACCATCGCTGACACGTTTCTAGCCACGCATGAGCTGATTCAATGGGCCGCGCCCGCCTTGCTCAGCCAGGGTCAGGCGTTCTTAGCCGGCTATCGCCAGGAGATTGCCGCGCGCGCCGCCCTGGCGCATGAGCTGCTGCGCGGCGCCCAGCGTTTTCAATTGGTACCGGCTGCGGGCGGTTTTTACCTCACCCTCGACGTTAGCCAGCTGACCGCCAACGATGAGCACCTGGCGCTAGATTTGCTTTTGGAGACCGGCATCCTCACCCATCCGGGCTGGTATTACGACATGCCCACCCCTGCACTCGTCCTCTCTTTCCTTTCCGCGCCTGCCGTCCTGGCTGCGCACCTGCCGCGCCTGCGCGCCTACCTGGAAGCCTACTGAGCGCCTGGGCGTTTTTTGCTTGATGGGC
>DAISHS010000226.1:0-7130 GCA_036822415.1 Chloroflexota bacterium | reverse complement strand
CGCAGGCGATCGAGCAGCGCGGCCAGGTCATCGGCATGCTGCTCGAAGGTGTAAGGCCCCGGTGGATGGGCCGACTGTCCCTGCCCGCGACAGTCGTAGAGCAGGGTGCGGAAATGCGGCTTGAGGGCCGGGACCTGGTTGAACCAGCTGGCGGTGTTTGCCAGGATGCCATTACTGAGAACCACAACCGGGGCGTTGTCCGCCCCATGAAGCTCGTAATAGAAATCAATTCCGTTAACGTTCAAGGTCGGCATGCGGCAGTAGTTTATCCTCTTCGATAAAGCGAACGACAGAATCGGCAAAGGCGTCAGGTTGTTCGAGCATGGGGCAGTGGCCGCAGCCGCGGAAGACTTCCAGATTGGCCGCGCCCGCAATGCCCAGAAAGGTGAAACGAGTCGCCTCACTGTCTACCATCATATCCTGATCGCCCCAAATTAGCAAAGTTGGCAGGTGGATATGTGGGAGCTGGGCCATGACATTCCAGTGCGCCAGGGCACGCGCCGGGCCTGTAAACGCCGCGGCCGGCATGGCCTGCGCGTCATCCACCAGGCGCTGGAAAAAGTCATCGGGCGGCTGTCTGGGCATCAGACTGGCTAAGGCGCGCGCCAGCAAACCTCGATCAGTCCGCATCTGCGCCAGGTAAGGAAAGGCCTCCGCCGGCGTCACCACGCCCATGGCCGGCGCGGTGTCCACCAGGATCAGGGAGTGAGGCTGCAGCAGCCCGCTGACGATGCCCTCCAGGGCCACCGCGCCGCCGAAGGCGTGCGCGACCAGGTGATAGTGGGTCAGCCCCAGGGCCGCGACCAGCTGCGCCAGATCAGCCGCCAGGCCAGGGACGGTGTAAAAGGCTTCGTCCTCCTCGGCGCCGGCCCGGCGTGAGCCGCTGCTGCCGCGCTGGTCCATGGCAATCAAGCGCCAGTCGGCTGGCAGCCGCGCCAGGGCCGGCTGCCACCAGCGGCTGCTCGCCAGACTGCCATGCACGAACAGCAGGGTCTCCGCGGCCGCGGCCGGCCCCTGGTCGGTATAATGCAAGTCAATATCGCGCAGGGCAATCATTGGCATCAGGCAAACGTCCCTTCTGCAAGCGCCCGCGCAGTCGCGGCCAGGGAAACGGCTTCCTGCCCGTCAGGCAGCAGCGCCGCCAGCAGCGCCGCGGTATCGCGCAGGTCCTCGAAGACCCAATCAGCGCCCGCGGCGCGCAAAACATCAACGCCGTAAGGCCCCGTCGCCACGGCCACGGTGGCGGCGCCCACAGCCTGACCACAGGCGATGTCGGCGGGCGTATCGCCAATGACGACCACCTCTTTGCCAACAAAAGTGTGACCGGTCAGCGCGGCCGCCCGTTGCACGGCCAGACGGGGCAGTAAATTACGATCGCCGCTGTCTGAGCCGTAGCCGCCGACGCGAAACTGCGCCGGGTTGATGCCCGCGCCGCGCAGTTTGACCGGCGCGGTGCTCTCCAGGTTGCCCGTCACCAGCCCCAACAGAGCCTGATGGCGCGTGACCGCCGGCTGCAGCGCGGCCAACAGATCCAATGCGCCGGGGCAGGGGTCAAGACCCCGCTCAGCGATGGTCAATTCCAGGTAAAGCGGCGCACGGCGGCAGAACTCCGGCCACAGGGCCGCAATGTCAGTTTCGCTGAGACCGGTTGGGGTCAGCGCCTCACGCACGGCGCGCCAATCCGTGCTGCCGGCCAGGGGAATGACCTCGATCGTGCCGCTGGCCCCATAGACCGCGTGCAACGCGCGCGCCAACGCCAGGCGCCCGGCGCCATGAGAGTGCACCAGGGTGCTGTCCACATCGAATAAAAGTAGCTTGATTGCCATCTGGCCCTGCCCTGCTCGATAAATTGCGACCGCATTGCGTTTTCTTTTCGTAAAAGCGGCGGCCGGTTGCTGTTGACATGACTCCCGCTTCAGGCCGGATCGAAGCGCGCTTTCAATTCGTGCTTGAGGATCTTGCCCGCGGCCGACAGCGGCATGGCGTCCACAATCAGCACACGGCGCGGAACTTTGAAGCGGGCCAGGCTGGCTTGCAAAAAGGCGAGCAATTCCTCTGGCGTGGCCGCGGCCCCCGGCTTGAGCGTGACAAAGGCGCGGCCCACTTCGCCCCAGTGCTCATCCGGCACGCCGATGACGGCGCACAGGGCCACCGCGGGATGGCGATAAAGCGCCGCTTCGATCTCAGCCGGGTAGATGTTTTCGCCGCCAGAGATGAACATATCCTTTTTGCGGCCGACGATAAAGAAATACCACTCCGGATCGTAGCGCGCCAGGTCGCCGGTGTGAAACCAGCCCGCGGAATCTACGACCGCAGCGCTGGCGGCCTCGTCATTGAAATAGCCAGCGGCGAAAGAGGGGCCTTTCAGGACCAACTCGCCCACCTGATCCGGGCCAAGCGGCCGGTTTTCGCTGTCAACGACGCGTGCATCCACGTAAAAATTGGGGCGACCGATGCTGCCAGCCTTGCGGATGGCATCTTCCGGGGCCAGGGCAAAAACGCCAGGGCCGAACTCGGTCATGCCAAAACCTTGCTTGAAACGAATGTGCTTCTCGGCGGTGTACTTTTCGACCAGGGGCACCGGCAGCGGCGCGCCGCCGCTCGTGCAAAAACGCAGCGAGCTTAGATCAGCCGTGGCCCAGGTGGACGCCTGCGTCAACAGTTCGTACATCGTCGGTACGCCGGCAAAGACGGTCACGCGCTCCTGCTCGATCAGGCTCAACACCTGCACCGGGTCGAACTGCCGGGTCAGGATCGTGGTCCCGCCCAGCACGATCTGCGGCAGAGTATACACGAAAAGGCCGCCGGTGTGAAACAAGGGAAAGACATTGAGAAAGATGTCGTGGTGCTGCAGGTCGTGAATAACGGTGTTGAGCGTGTTCCAGGCAATCTGGCGATGCGTGATGCGTGCGCCGCGAGGGTGGCCGGTGGTGCCGCCGGTGAAGATGAGCGCCGCGGTCTCTTCCGCCTCCAGTGACGGACAGATAACAGGCTCCGGCGCCGCCTGGGCCACGATGTCCGCATACGGGTGACTGTCTGCCATGCCGCGGCCTTCGAGGTGAACATAAAAAACCGGTTTGTCAGCGCCCGCGCGGTCGAGGGCCTCCCGCAGCGCCAGCACCGTGGGCTGAAATTCATCCGTATAGAACAGCAGGCGCGGCGTCGTTTCCTCGACCACCGTCAGCAGCTCGCGCCAGTGCAGGCGCCAGTTGAAGGCCGTATGGATGGCGCCCAGCTTGCCGCAGGCAAAGAAGAGATCGAGGTGCTCCACCCCATCGCGGGCCAGGACGCCCACCCGATCCCCTTTGTTGACGCCGGCCGCAGTGCGCAGCCAGTGGGCCACGTTGTTGGCGCGAAGGTTCATGTCTGCGTAAGTCAGCCGTAAGGCCGGCGTCTTGCCAGCATCTACAACGGCCAGTCGCGTCGGTGAGTAGATCGCCCGCCGACCAAGATAATCACCAATGTACATGGGTTATGCCCCCTCCCTGCGGGGAAATCTCGAAACAAAAACCTGCGTTCCCAGCTGGCGCGGCGGGTAGTTATTCGGTCAGCGCCGTGACGTAAAGATAGCCGCTGTGGGCAAAAAGCAGGAAAAGGCGCTGCGGGCCGGCCTGGATGATGCGCGGGTCATCGGTCGGCGTGGTCGCAAGTTGCATCGGCGCCTGGCGTAAACTGGCGGCGGCGTCGAGGCGCGCCAACCAGACGCCGCCGCCCCCGCCCCAAATCACATCGCACTGGCCGCTGCTGCTGCATGCCAGGTCAGGCACGGGCCAGGGCCCCACCTGACTGGCAACCGTGACCGTGGCCAGCACAGCGCCATCGGGCGCCACGCGCGCGAGGCGCAGCGCGGTCACGCCGGGATCAGGTGCAGGCGGCGGGTATGGGTAATCCTGCCAGACCACCCAAACCTGGCCGCTGGCCGGGTTGAACGCGGCGCGCGGTTTTTCCTGCGCGCCGGGGGCCGCGTAGGTCACGGTGTTACTGATAGACGCAGTGGCGCCGCTGCCAAGCAGCTGCTGATAGATGTCGAACGCCTCCTCGTCGCCTGAGCCGCTGCGATCATCGCTCCAGAACAGATAATGCTTGCCAGCATGGTAGGCCATGGTCGCGTACTGCTGATAACGCGGCGCCGGATTGTGCGCCAGCTGGCTTTCGGTTGTCACCACGAAATTTTCGCCTTCCAGGCGCAGAGTGCCAAAGAGGTAGCCCAGCCACTGACCAAAAATTTCTTTGGCGGTTTCGGGCAGGCGCGGCGGGGTCATGCCGGTGCGATAGCGGTGATCGTGCCAGATGATGAGAAATTGGTTGCTCTGCTCGTCGTAGCTAATCACCGGCACCCACTGGCAATCTATGGCAGCAGAAATGACCAGCGGCGAGTCAATCAACTGCCCATCCGCGCTGACGCGCTGCGCCTTGATGTCGTAGCAGGTGTCAAACCAGGTCGAAGGGGTCGCCAATGGGCTGACCTCCTGCCAGGCTACCAGGTATTCTTGTTGCTGTGGATTGTAAACCACGAACGGCCATTGCGCGTCTGGCGCGGTGCGGCTGATCTCGATATCCACCGCGCCCAGCGGGGCGCCATCGGCGCGCAGCAGGCGGCCATAAATGTCGCCGTTGTTGTCCAACCCGTAGCCCAACGTCCACTGCCGACCGGGGTCATTACGCTTATCCTGCCAGACGACGAGGAAACGGTCATGCTGACCATCATAGGCGGCATGAGGTTGGAAACGCGCCCAGGTGGGTGTGCCGGGATTGATCGCCTGCGGCGTGGGCACGGGGCCAGGCGGATCCGTGGGCGTCGGAGAATCGGTAGGCGTACTCGTTGGCGTGGGGGAATTGGTGGACGTACTCGTTGGCGTCGGAGAAGGGGTCGCGCTCGGGGTTGGCGACGGCGTCTTCGTGTACGTCGGCGTCAGGGTCGCGGTCGGCGTCGGGGAATCGGTGAACGTCGCGCTCGGTGTGGGGCTGGGCGTCGGCGTAGACGAAGGCGTGATGGGCCGCGTCGGCGTGGACGTGGACGTGGACGAGGGGGTGGACGAAGGCGTCATGGGCCGCGTCGGCGTAACGGTCCGCGTGGGCGTGATCGTCCGCGTGGGCGTCGGCGTCGGCGTAAACGTGGGGCCGCCATCCAGGATGTGAATCAATGGGAAATAGGTGGTGGTGGGCGTCACAGGCGCGCCCAGGGCTACCGCCAGGGTTAACGCACACAGGCCGGCAAGGGCCAAATAAACAGATCGCATACTTGAGCCAAAACCTTTCGAATGAGGGCTAAATGGCGCCGCCTCCGTCCTCCCCGCGCGCAACGCAGAGAGGAACAGCCCCTCAGGGTCATTTTACCACAGGTTGGCAAGCGCGTGGATTAGAGTTCGTTCAGAAAGCTGCGGGCTAACCTCAAAATGCCTCCTGTCAATTGCCCAGGTCGCCGGGTTGGCCTGGCATTGCCAGACCGGTCAGCCCTATTTTACGCCGCAGCTAAGGGGCTGGCAAGAAGGCAGTTTTCTTTTTCTCTACAATCAGATATAATGCAGCGTGAGCCGACCGGGGATGGCCCCTATCCATGCGGTGCAAGGCGCCCAGGGATTGCGCGCGACTGCGGCTAGGCACACCTACCCAAACGGGTGGTCGCTAAACTACCCTTGCGACGGGGTAACTTTTTGACAGAGAAACCATTTTTCATTATGATGTTGCATCAATTTTAAGATTCTTCATCTAAAATTTTCTGGAATCGTTGATGACACGAGAGGAGTATCACGGCATGACACGTGTTTTTGTAACTGGAATGGGAGCACTCTCCGCGATTGGCAATGATGTGCCGACCTTCTGGCAGAATCTGTTGGCAGGCAAAGCAGGGGCGGGGCCGATTACTGCGTTCGACGCCAGTGATCTACCGGTGCGGATCGCTTGCGAAGTGAAGGATTTTGACCCCGGCCAATTCATGGATCGCAAGACGGCGCGCCGCACTGCGCGCGCCATTCAGCTGGCCGTGGCGGCCACCCACGAAGCCCTGACCAACGCCAACTTCGCCATCACCGCGGATAACAGCGAACGCGTCGCGGTTTTGATGAACACCGGCGGCGGCGGCATCACCGAAATGGAGCCAGGCACGGTGGGCCTGGTTGAAAAGGGGCCGCGTTCGGTGGGGCCTTTCCTCGTTCCCAACGTGATGTCCAATGCGGTCGCTTGCGTCGTCTCCATCGAGCTGGGCGCGCGCGGCCCGGTCATGACCTCCACCGCGGCCTGCGCCAGCGGCAACTATGCCCTGATCGAGGGCTACAACCTGATTCAGCGCGATGAGGCCGATGTGGTGATTGCCGGCGGCAGCGAGGCGGCGATGTCCCGACTGACGATGGCCGCCTTTGCCCGCATGGGGCCGCTCTCTTCGCGCAACGAAGACCCTGAACATGCCTGCCGGCCGTTCGACAAAGAACGCGACGGCTTCGTTTGCGGCGAAGGCGCCGGCGTCATGATCCTGGAAAGCGAAGCCCATGCGCGGGCGCGCGGCGCACAGCTGTTGGCCGAAGTGCGCGGCGGTC
Organism: Chloroflexota bacterium; assembly: GCA_036822415.1. GTDB lineage: Bacteria > Chloroflexota > Anaerolineae > SSC4 > Amarolineaceae > Amarolinea. The sequence continues at coordinate 597 of DAISHS010000226.1, read as the reverse complement.
GCATCACCGGCGATGCCTATCACATTACCGCGCCCGAACCAAGCGGCGATGGCGCGGCGCGTGCAATTCGCAACGCGGTCAAGGCAGCCGGGCTGAAGCCGGAAGATATTGATCTCATCTATGCCCATGGCACCGGCACCACGCTCAATGACGCGGTGGAAACAACCGCCATCAAGAAGGCGCTGGGCGAACACGCCTATAGCGTAGCCGTCACCGCCACCAAATCTATGATCGGCCACACGCTGGGCGCGGCCGGCGCGCTGTCAGCCATCGGCGCGGTGCTCAGCCTGCACGAAGGCGTCATTCCGCCCACGATGAACTACAGCGTGCGCGACCCTGAATGTGACCTGGACTATGTGCCGGGCGCCGTGCGCCGCAAAACAGTCCATCATGCGCTGGTCAACGCCTTTGGATTCGGCGGTCAAAACATCGTCGCCGTGCTCAGCCGGGTCAACGGCCTGTAGGCCACGGCGCTCTCTGACAAAGGCGATGGCGCAACCTGCCATCGCCTTTTGTTTTCTGGAACGTGGGGCGACGGCCTTGCGCCTGCCCACATCGGCGCCCACGACCAGGGCGACCGCAAGGGTCGCCCCTACC
>DAISHS010000225.1:0-7139 GCA_036822415.1 Chloroflexota bacterium | reverse complement strand
GGGATGCAAAAGCCGCACTGAATGCCGCCCGCGGCGACGAAGGCGTGCGCGAAGACGCGCTGACGGAATTCGTCCAGGCCCTCGGTGGTGGTGACCTGCCCACCGGCTACTTTTTTCATCGGTGTGACGCAGGAAAGCACCGCCTTGCCGTTGAGGTCAACTGCGCAGCAGCCGCAGGCCGCCTGCGGTGAACAGCCATCTTTGGGCGATACGATGCCCTCATGCTGGCGCAAGTAGGTGAGGAGGGGTAAATCAGAATCCCCTGTGAATTGCTTGGGCTGACCGTTGAGAATGAAGTCCATATCGCTTCCCCTTGTATCGGTGAATTTGCGTCAATCAGCGAGTCATCACGCCAGGCAATGCCGGGGCAGGGGTCGCGAAAATCAAACTTCAATTATCTTACACAAGGATTTCCCATATGTCAAGATTGCAGCGAGGCGGGGGTGTGCGCCGCCGCCGCCATTTGGATTGACGGCGCGTGGCCGCCGTGCTATAGTAGGGTCAGTGCCTTGCGCCTGCCCTGGGCGACCGCAAGGGATCGCCCTACCACGAAACATTATCTGAACATCTATATCATGCGCCTACTCCAGGCCAAGTGAGAGCAAACACCATCATGTCCAAACGTATTTTGATTGTCGGCGGCACGGGCAAAATCGGCCAGGCGGTCGTGCATGACCTGGCCTCGTTTACCGATGCCGAGCTGATCCTGGCGGGGCGCAATCGCACGCATGGCGAAGCGGTCGCCCAACAGTTCGGCGCGCGTGCGCGCTTCGCGGCGCTTGACCTCGACCGGGCGAGCGTGGATGATCTGCGCCAGCAGCTGACGGAGGTGGATTTGGCGCTGCAGTGCGTGGGGCCGTTCCGCTCGCGGCCGCCCACCTTGTTGCAGGCCGCCATTGCGGCTGGCGTCAACTACGTGGATGTGTGCGATGACCGCGGCGGCACGCAGCAGCGTTTGCAGATGGACGCGGCCGCCAAAGCCGCCGGCGTCACGGCCCTGATTGACACCGGCACCTTCCCAGGCATTGACAATGTCCTGGTAGCGGAGGCTCTGGCGCGTCTGCCGCAGGCCGATACGCTGCACCTGTCGTTCGTCTGCGCTGGTTCTGGCGGCGGCGGCTTCGGCGTCCTGCAGACCACTTTTCTCGCCGTCAGCCGGCCTTACGAGCAGCGTATCGAGGGGCGCTGGCAGCAGACGCCCTCCTATCGCGGCCGCCGCGTGGTGGACTTTGGCCCGCCTCTGGGCCGGCGGCCGATCTACAACTTCGAGGTGCCCGAAATTTGGAGCCTGGCCCAGGTTTTCCCGCAGCTCAAGACCATCACCAGCCGCTTTGGCTCCATCCCCGAGCTGTGGAATTGGTCAACTCTGGCCCTGGCCCTGGCGCCGGCCCAATACCGGCAGGATACGGCGTTTCTGGACCGCTCAGCCGAGTTCATGGTGCCCTACGTGCATCGTGTGGACCGCTGGGTGGGCGACGCGCTCGGCATCCGCCTCGACATCGCCTCCAGCGCGGATGGCGGCGGCCGCGAGACCATTCGTTTCTACGCGCCCTCCACCGTCAAGGCCGTGGGCTGGGCCACCGGCATCGCCGCCGCGATGGTGTTGAACGGAGAGATTCGCGCGCCCGGCGTGCTGCTGCCGGAAACGCACATCCCGCCGCAGCCTTACATCGAACGCCTGCTGGCGCGCGGCGCCGTGCTGCGGCGTGACTGAACGCTGCCTGGCAGCCTTACCAGTGGCTGGGCGCTTTTTTGCCCACCAGATTGCTGAGCTTGCTTGCCGCGGCCTCAGCCGCAGCCGAGTCTTCCCACTCGTCCAGATAGGGCGCCACCTGGCCGTTGATCGGCAGGCCGCGGCCGTCCACAAAGCCACGCTGGCGCAACGTGAAGCGGCGGCGTGAGAAGAGCGCATCCTCGCGCCGAATCTGCTGCGCCGAACGCTTGAGGAAAAAGCGCATCATCCACCACCCCTGCGCCGGAATGACCGTTTTCGGGACATGGTAGATTTCGTGGATGATCGCGCGCGCCGCGCTCAGCGGCGTGATGTGACTCTCGATTACCATACCCTGGCCGAAGCCGTCGTACACCTCGTTGCGCACCTGGTAGGGCGTCGGCCCCCAGACGCGCGTGCGCGTCAGCAGGCTGCGCCCCAACGGCGCACGGTAGCCTAACTCCACCAGGTTGACCTCGCCGGCTTGCGCATCGGTCTCCTTGCCCAGGTAACGGCAGTGGTTGAAGACGCCGGTGTGGTACTCGGACGGGTGCAGGAAATCGAGATAGTTCTCCTGCACATGGTAGACGTCCGACTCGATGGTGATGTCGAACCAAAAGCGGTGCGCATCCGCCGGCCGCGCTTGCAGCGGCGGGGTGGTGATGTCCGCCAGATCATGCGGCAGGCGCACCCAAAGGGCGATGCCATCGTCAACCGCCAGATAGCGCGGCAGCTGCAGGCGCGGCCGTTCCAGGCAGTGACCATCCTGGAAGCGCCAGCCGTGCCACGGGCAGGTCAGGCAGCCATCGGCGCTGACCTTGCCTTCGCCCAATGGCCCGCCCCAGTGCGGACAAACGGCGGAGGCGGCCTGCACGGCGAAAGGCGGGCCGGCGCTGCGCCAAAAGACGATCTCCTGGTCGGCGATCGTTTTGACCAACGTGCGCCCTGGTTTCAATGCTGCGCTGAACGCGGCCACGTACCATTGACCGGCATGCGCCAGCCCGGCGCCGTTGTCTGCTCCCTGGCCTCGCCAGCCCTCTGTTGTTGTCATGTTGATCTCATCTCCCGTTGCTGCGCGCTGACTTTGCCAGCGGCGCGTCCGCTGCTGCGCGATATGCGCTGGCGCCGCCGTGCATTTTGCTTGAACCGCCGCGATTCGCCAAAATCGGGGCCGGGCTTCTGTGTAAACGCAAAAGGGCCGGTATTGATTACCGACCCTTTGCTTATGCTGCAACTCTACGGCGTGGAGGACAATCTCAGCGCTTTTCCTATCATCTCAGCCGCAAGCCTATCCAATCCGTCTCGGTTCTGTCAGCGCCTGCATCGTCCAAATCGTCTCTACCGGTTAGCGGTTGGTCTGCTTCGCCAGACGCAGCACGCCGCCCGCCATCATGAGAGCCACACCAGCCGCTGCAACCAACAGCAGCATGTTCTGGCTGCCGCCGGTGGTTGGCAGGGTGACAGGCGCAGTGGCTGACTTGTGCGTGCTGTCCACGCTGGGCACTGCTACCAGGGACGGCTCACCGCTGGCCAGACCCATGGCAAAGACCGTGTAGACCGTGCCATCATCGAGCTTGACGCCAGGAACCGACAGGGCCACGGTGTCTGTGCCCGCCAGGCGCACTTCCAGATCGTACGTGCCTGCATCAACCGGCGTATAGTCGCCGACGCCCTTGAACGCCACGTTGCTGAAGATCACCGGGCCGCCCTTGACCGCTACATCAACCGCCGGCGCATCCGGGGAGGCATGCACGAAGCGCACATGAGCCTTGCCCGCCGCCGGGGCGCTGTTGTTGTCTACCAGAACCAGCGGCTCGATGCTGGCCAGCTTGCCAACCGCAACGACCGTGTAATCCTTGTCATTGTCAAGAGTCAGCGTTGCCGAAATGACCGCAGGCTCGGTCGCGCCGGTGGGAACTACCTGCACCTTATGGTCGCCGGCCGTCAGGCCTGCATACGACGTGATGCCCTTGAACGGCGCATTGGTGAAGGCCTTGGCCCCATCCACCCACACATCAACCGCCGGCGCATCCGGGGAAGCGTGCACCACACGCACCCGCGGACCTGCTGCATAAGCGCTCAGCGCGGAAACCATCAATGTCGCCATCAAACCGACGGCAACGACACCCTTGAACAGACGACCCATCTTCATGATAAACCTCTCCTTTCGAGTTTACTACCCCATCGCTTGATAAGGCCATCAGGCCTTGCAAACTATTTACTAACTTGATGCAAAGTTTATACAATGTCAATGGTTTGTACAGTGTTTATGATTACAATCTCATCATTCGTTAATGTAAGTCCAAAAAGTCGTGCGTGCGCGTGGCCGATGCGTCTGATCGCAGCCTGGAGCAGGCCCTGGCGACGGCGCGTGCGCCGTCTATGAAAAAATTGTCATCAATCAGGCCCGGTTTATAAGAGATTTGTCATGTCGGCGGCGCCGTTTTCGATTATACTGCTGCTCATTGGGAGGAACTGGCATGATCTGGCGTCGTTCACCTGCATCGCTCAATTCAGATAGTCGCGCCAACCGTTTGGCGCGCCGTTTGCCCCTGTTGCACTGGCTGTGGTGGGCCTTGATCCTGGCTTGCCTGTATGGGCAGCGGCCCGCGACGGCGCAGGCCGCGCCGCCAACGCCGGCGCCGCCCCCGGCTGTCAGCAGCCAGGCGCCGCATTTTCCCTCGCCGCCCGCCACGCGGCCCGGCATTTACGTTGCCAGCGATTACTCTGGCCTGATTGATCCTCAACGCTACGGGAATGTAGGCAGCCTGCGCACGTGGGGCTGGGGCGAATTTTACGATAACGCCGGCAACTATCAATGGGACGCCTTCGAAGCATGGCTCAACAATGTCGCCTCACAGGGCAAGGCGGCCGGCGTCGGCATCACCACGTACAATGGCCGCTGTTGTACCAATTACCTGGAGATGCCAGCCTGGGTGCGGATCCACTATCCAAATGCGACGTTCAACGTCTGCGACTACCTGAGCGGCGCCTGTACGCCCTGGCACATCCCGCGTTACTGGCACAGCGATTATTTGACGCCTTACCACGCGTTCATCACAGCCTTTGGCCAGCGCTACCGCAACGATCCGCGCCTGGAATGGGTGGCGATTGGCCTGGGCACCTTCGGCGAGCTGCATGCCACCGACCCTGACAAGCCGTGGTACAACTGGTATGACCGCACCGCGGTTGCCAATGCCGGCCTGACCAGCAGCCTGTGGCTTTCCACCACCAAGGCAATCGCGGATTGGTACCTGGCGGCTTTTTCAGAGAACGGCCAGCTCAAGAAGAGCCTGCTGGTGCAGAACGCCTCCTACACCTTCAGCGAGACCGAGCGCCGCGATCTGGCGAACTATGTCGCGCCCAAAGGCGTCGGCTTGTCCAATAATGGCCTCTATCCCGATTCCAATTTTTCCATTGTCGGCAACCAGTCGGGCTGCCCGTACTGCGGTCAGCACGATCACATCGTCAACTGGAACGGCCAGGCGCCGATTGCCTTCGAGACTTACGACTACATGCTGTGCGATGAGCAGGCCGTCTACTGGGGCATTCTCAATGGCTTGGACAAACATGTGGACTTCCTGCGCGTGGACTACACGCTGCTCTTTCAGACCGACCCCAACTACAACTGGCTGTACGACAAGGTCGAAAACATTGCGCTGTTCAATCGCTTCAAGCCGTACATCGGCGCCACGCGCCAGAACGCGCCGAGCGCCTGGGTGGCGTTGCGCGAGCACCGTGTGCCGTTGAACTACTGCGGCGGTCTGATCAACGAGGCCTCCTGGTACCCGCAGCTTGGCAACTTCGACTACTTCATGGAGCAAGATGACAGTGTGGCCGGGGGACGCACCGTGGCCGAAACCAACGACGCCAGCGTGACCAGTGGACTCGGCTGGTGCCCGCCGGTCAGCGGCCGCCCGCCCTGCAACACGGCGGCTTACAATGTCAGCATCCCGGCCGGCAAGGAGGGATGGGTCACGCGGCGCACCGACCGCAGCACCGGCAATCCGTTCATGTTCTTCAAGGCCGACGACGGCTATCTCTACAACACCGCCGGGCATATCATCACGATCACTGTCACCTATGCTGACGTGGGTACGGGCGCCTGGCGCTTGCTCTACGATGGGCCGGGCGGCGTCGCCACAGCAGCCATTCCGCTCGGCGGCAGTCTGCCCTATGTCCAGAAGCTCGACACCCATACCTGGAAACAGGCCCAGTTCGTGCTCAACGATGCGCGCTTCATGAACAGCCTGGCCGGCGGGTCTGACTTTTACCTGGACAGCTACGATAGCGACGACGAGTGGTTTCACCTGATTGATGTGCGCCCTGCGTCTGGCCTGCTGCCGACGCCCACGCCGCGCCCCACATCGTCGCCTACGCCGACTGCCACGGCGACCAGCACAGGCCCCGCGGTAACGCCCACGCCGACGCCGACCGCCACCGCCACCCCGCTGCCGACGCCCACGCCAACGTTCACACCCACGCCTACCCCGGCCGGCCCGGTGCAAGACGGCGCCTGGACGCGTCAGGCTGTCGCCAGCCAACCCCTGTTGACGGTTGATTTCGTGGATGCGGCGCACGGCTGGGCCGCCGGCGGCCGCACCAGCGTGCAGAACTGCCCCAATCCCGATTGCCCTGGCCTGCTCTTGCTGACCACAGATGGCGGCGGCGCCTGGGAGCCGGCCGACAGCGGCGCGCAGGGCTTCATTCACGATCTTGATTTCATGTCGCCGACCAGCGGTTGGTTGGTGGGCCGCTTTGGCACGATCCTGGCCACGCGCGACGGCGGCCGTTCCTGGCGTCCACAGCCCAAATCGTCCGAATACTGGCAGTTCCTCTACAGCATCAAGATGACCGATGAACTGCACGGCTGGTTTGGCGGCTCGCAGGGGAAAATCTGGCAATCCAGCGACAGCGGCGGCCTCTGGCAGCAGAGCACGGTCGGTTTCAGCGGCCCCGTGTGGGACATCGCCGCCGCTGCTGGCTGGCTGTGGATCAGCAATGGCGGCGCGGTGGTGCAGCGCAGCAGCGACGACGGTCAGACCTGGCAGGCGACGACGGTCAACGCCACGGCGAACGTCAATGCCCTGGCCTTTGTCAGCGCCCAGAACGGTTGGGCTGTTGGCGGCGGCGGCGCCATCCTGGCGAGCACCGACGGCGGCGTCAGTTTCAGCTCCCAGTCCAGCGGCGTCAGCGATGACCTGTGGGCCGTGACCATGCTGAATGACGTTTATGGCTGGGCGGCCGGGGCCAATGGCCACATCGTGCGCACCAGCGACGGCGGCTTGACCTGGGCGGCGCAGAGCAGCACGATCACCGCGACGATCCGCAGCCTCAGCTTTGTCAACGCCAACGAAGGTTGGGCCGTAGCCGAGGATGGCAGCATCCTGCACTACGCGCCGCTCGTCACCACGCCCACAGCCACGGC
>DAISHS010000224.1:0-7232 GCA_036822415.1 Chloroflexota bacterium | reverse complement strand
ATCCTGGAATATCCCCAGGTCAAGGAACTGCTCAGCAATGGCTCCTTGACCTGGGAAAAAGCCGCGTGAGCTGACAAACCGCCTGCGCGCGTGCTGCGCGCCAGGCGTCGCCGCGTCTTCTGATTACAGCATTACAACATTCTCTGCGTTCTCTACACGAACGCCAAGCATTTCATGGGAGCCAACCATGCCCACTCTTGCCCTGATTGATGGCTACTCACAGGCCTTTCGGGCTTACTACGGCCTGCCGCTGGAGATTGCGACCAGTCGCGGTGAGCAGACCAACGCGGTTTACGGCTTCACGATGATGCTGCTGGGCGTCATTGCCGATGAGAAGCCCGATTATCTGGCCGTCGCGTTCGATGTGGGGCGCACCTTCCGCCACGAACAGTTCGACGGTTACAAGAGCACGCGGGCCAAGATGCCAGAAGACATGGCGGCTCAGGTGCCGCGCATTCGCCAGGTGATCGAGGCGCTCAACATTCCCATCTTTGAAATCGAAGGGTATGAGGCGGATGATCTGATCGGCGCGCTGTCACGGCAGGCCACCGCGCAGGGCGTTGACGCCCTTTTGATCAGCGGCGACCGCGATCTGTTTCAACTGATCAATGACCATGTGCGCGTGCGTTACACGGCCGGCGGCCCCAAGCCCAAAACCTCGATCTACGATGTGCGCGCGGTGGAGGAACGCTATGGCCTGGCGCCGTCACAGGTGATTGACTACAAAGCGCTGCTTGGAGACACCTCCGATAACATCCCTGGCGTGCCCGGCATTGGCGAAAAAACAGCCGCCACGCTGCTGCAAACCTACGGCACGCTGGATAATCTGCTGACCCACCTGGCCGAGGTCAAGCCGCCGCGCGCCCGCGAGGCCATCACTGCGCACCGCGCCCAAATCGAGCTGGCCCGCCAGCTCTCGACCATTGTCACCGAGCTGCCGGTCACGCTCGACCTCAACGCGTGCCGTACCCGTGATTTCGATCGCAACCGCGTCGTGGCCCTCTTCCGCGAGCTGGAATTCAAAAGCCTGATCGAGCGTTTGCCGCAGACCGAGGCCGCGCTCGCCGGCGCGGAGGCTGCGCCGCCGACCGTTGACATGACGCTTCCCGGCGTGACCTATCGGCTGATCACCAGCGAGGACGAACTGGCCGCGGTCGTGGCGCTGTGTCGCGCCGCGCCGCTGGTGGCTTTCGACGTGGAAACAACGAGCACCGACCCCATGCAGGCGCAGTTGGTGGGAGTGTCGCTGTCATGGGCCGCCGGCCAGGGCGCCTATGTGCCTGTGGCGCGCAGCAGCCCGCCGCCCACGGCCATGCTGCGGGAGACGTCCAACCTGCCGCTGTTTGCCGTGATGCCAGATGCGGAACTGACCCGCACAGGCGACAGCGTGGCCGCCACGCAGGCTGTGGGACTGCCGCTCGAGACCTTGCGCCGGGTGCTGGGGCCGCTGTTGGCTGACGCCGCCGTGGCCAAGGCCGCGCACAACGCCTCCTACGACATCACCGTGCTGGCCGAAGCCGGCCTGCCCGGCGTTTTGACCGAAAACGCTCAGGTCAACGGCCTGACCTGGGACACGATGCTGGCCGCGTGGCTGTGCGACCCTGGCGCGCACAACCTGGGTCTGAAAGACCAGGCGCTGGCGCGGCTGGGCGTCGAGATGACCGAAATCGAAGCCTTGATCGGCAAAGGCAAGGCGCAAATCACGATGGATCAGGTGGAGCCGGAGCGAGTAGCCCAGTATGCCAGCGCAGACGTGGACATGACGCTGCGCCTGGTGCCTTTGCTGCGCGCGGAGATGGAAGAGAAGCGCCAGATTGAGCTTTTCGAGACGGTAGAAATGCCGTTGGTGCCAGTCATTTGCGCTATCGAACGGGCCGGCGTGCTGCTCGATGTCCCGTTCCTCAAGCAGATGGAAGGCGACCTGGCGCAGCGCCTGGCCGGGCTGATGCAAGAAATTCACGCCCTGGCCGGCCAGACCTTCAACATCAACTCGACGCAGCAGCTGGCCGATGTGCTATTTGGCAAGCTGGGAATTTCTGCGACCGGCCTGGCGCGCACCAGCACAGGCAAAATCAGCCTGACAGCCGCTATTTTGGAAGGGATGGCGGGCAAGCACCCCATCATTGACAAAATCCTGGAATATCGCCAGTTGGGCAAGCTGCAATCCACCTACGTGCTGGCGCTGCCCAGCCTGATCAATCCGCGCAGCGGCCGCGTGCACACCAGCTTCAACCAGGCCGGCGCGGAGACCGGACGCCTGTCGAGCTCCAATCCGAATCTGCAGAACATCCCCATTCGCACGGAATTGGGACGCCAGGTGCGCCGCGCCTTCATTGCGCCCGAAGGTTGGCAGCTGATCTCGGCCGACTATTCGCAGGTGGAGCTGCGCATCGTGGCGCATGCCAGCCGCGATCCCAACTTGCTCGGCGCGTTTGCACGCGGCGAAGATGTCCACGCCAGCACGGCCGCGGCCGTCTACGGTGTGCCGTTGAGCGAGGTGACCAAAGAAATGCGCGCCCGCGCCAAAACCGTCAACTTCGGGCTGGTCTACGGCCAGGGCGCCTTTGGCCTGGCGCAGCAGACCGGCATGACGCCCGGCGAGGCCACGGAGTTCATCAGCCGCTACTTCACGATCTACGCCCAGGTCAAGACCTACCTGGACAGCCTGCGCGTGCAGGCCAGTCAGGTTGGCTACGTGGAAACACTGCTCGGGCGGCGGCGCTACTTCCCCGAGCTGGCGCCCAGCGCCAAGACGCCTTACAACGTGCGCCAGGCCCTGGAACGGGCGGCCATCAATGCGCCGATTCAGGGCACCTCGGCCGACATCATCAAACTGGCGATGATTCGGCTGGCGCAGCGCCTGCAGGAGGCAGGCCTGCGCACGCGCATGATCATGCAGGTGCACGATGAGTTGGTGCTGGAAACGCCCGACGCCGAGCGCGCGGTCGCCGTGGCGCTGGTGCGCGAGGTGATGAGCCAGGCCTTCACGCTCTCCATCCCGCTCAAGGTAGATGTTGAAATCGGGCCAAACTGGCTGGAAATGGAAGCCGCTGGCTAGATTTTCTGGCGTCATGCTGGATAGGCGACGAAAAACAGCGTGCGTTTTCTGTGATAACGCCCGCCTGCAAGATCACAGGGCGTTTTCGACCCTAACGCCAAGGATATTGTCTGATGAAATTGATTGCTGAGCAACTTACCGAGGTCGTGATCGCGGCCGTGCAGGCCGCGCAGGCGTCAGGTCAACTCCCCACCGTGCCCCTGCCTGACATTCTGGTCGAGCGCCCCAAGCGTAAAGACCTCAGCCTTGCGGGAGAAAATCGCCAGGGCGATTGGGCGACGGCGCTGCCGTTGCAGATCGTGCGCCCTGTCAACGAGGCGCGCGCCAGCGAGGGCGCCGGCAAACTGACGCCGCTGCAGATTGGGCAAATCATCGCGGCGCACGTACAGCAGCTGGCGCATCCGGCTCTGGCCGACGCGCGCGCGCTGGGGCCGGGCTTCATCAATTTTTACCTGGCGCACGGCTGGCTGACCGGCCAGGTGGATGACATCTGCCGCCAGGGCGAAGCCTGGGCCACGCTGAGTCAGGGCCAGAACCGCCGCATCCAGGTGGAATTTGTCAGCGCCAATCCCACCGGGCCGCTGCACTTTGGCGGCGCGCGCAACGCCGTTTTTGGCGACACCCTGGCCCGCGTGCTGACCGGCGCAGGCTTCGATGTGCAGCGCGAGTTTTATGTCAACGATTCGGGCAATCAGATCCGCAAGTTCGGCGCTTCGCTGCTGGCGCGCTACGCCCAGGCCCTGGGCGTCAACCGGGCGCTGCCCGAAGACGGCTACCACGGCGTTTACCTGGCCACGTGGGGCGCGCAGCTGGCTGCCACCCACGATCGCCATTTCCTGGAACTGCCAGAAGAGCAGGCCATCTCTGAGCTGACCGACCTGGCGCTGGCCATGGCGTTGGAAAACCTGCGCAGCGACCTGGCGCGGATTGACGTTCACTTCGATCGCTGGTTCTCCGAGCGCTCGCTCTACCGCGACGGCACGTATCAGACGGTCCTGGCCCTGCTCGAATCGAAGGGGTTGGTCTATCGCAAGGATGACGCGGTCTGGTTTGCCGCCAGCCAGTTCCCTGGCAACGAAAAGGATGAGGTGCTGGTGCGGCGCAACGGCGAGCCGACCTATTTCGCCTCGGACATCGCCTATCATTATGACAAGTTTGTGCGGCGCGGCTTCGAGCGCGTGATTGATGTCTGGTCCATGGACCACCAGGGGCATGTGCCGCGCATGGCAACCGTTATGATCGCGCTGGGCCTGGATCCGGCGCGCTTGACGATTCCGATCTATGCCCTGGTGAAGTTGAAGCGCGGCGGCGAAGAGGTCAAACTTTCCAAGCGCGCGGGCGACATTGTGACCCTGAACGAAGTGGTTGACGAAGTGGGGGCCGATGCCGTGCGCTTCCTGCTGCTGATGCGGGCAGCCGAGAGTGAAATGGAGTTCGATCTCAAGCTGGCGGCCGAGCAGAGCAGCGAAAATCCGGTCTACTACGTGCAGTATGCCCATGCCCGCATTTGCAGCATTCTGCGTCGCGCGCAAGAGTCTCAGACGCAGGCCGGCGATCTTGGGCAAAAGGGTCAGGCGACTATGACCCTCTTGCACCATCCGTCGGAAATGGCGCTCTTGGGCAAAATGTTGGAGCTGCCAGAGATAATCGCCCTGGCCGCCAAGCACCTGGCGCCGCATCATCTAACGTACTACGCGCAAGAGCTGGCTAACGCCTTTCATGTCTTTTACCGCGACTGCCGCGTGATTTCGAGCGACCCGGCCGACGCCGCGTTGGGACAGGCGCGCCTGCGGCTGGTAGATGCCTGCCGCATTGTGCTGGCGCATACGCTGCACCTGATGGGCATGAGCGCGCCAGAACAGATGTGACATGATTCCCCGCCTTTCGGCCTGGCGCTGATGTTACCGTGGCGTCGCGCCAGGCTGAGCCTACAGATTACAGAGTAACAAGGTTGTAGAAACGCATGGAGACACTAAAAATAAGCGGCGCAGGCCGGGTCCTGGTCTCGGATCCACTGGCGCCGATTGGGCTTGACCTGCTGCTGAAGCATGGGCTGGCCGTAGATGTGCGCACCGGCCTCAAGCCGGCCGAGCTGATCGAGATCATCCCCGCCTATGACGCCCTGCTGGTGCGCAGTGAGACCAAAGTGACGGCGGCCGTGCTTGGCGCCGGCAAACAACTAAAGGTCGTTGCGCGCGCGGGCGTCGGCGTGGACAACATTGACCTGGACGCCGCCACGAACCTGGGAGTCCTGGTGGTCAATGCGCCAGGCGGCAACACCATCTCGGTGGCCGAGCACACGATCGGCCTTCTGGTGGCCCTGGCGCGGAACATTGCGCAAGCAGACGCCTCGCTGCGCGCCGGTGAGTGGAAGCGCAGCCGCTTCATGGGCACCGAAGTGCGCGGTAAAACCCTGGGCTGCCTGGGCTTGGGGCGCATCGGCGGTGAAGTGGCGCGGCGCGCGCAGGGCCTGGCGATGAACGTCATCGCCTATGATCCGTATATCTCGGCCGAAATGGCGGCCAATCTGAACGTCGAGCTGGTGTCGCTGGAAACGCTCTATGCCAACGCGGATTTCATCACGGTGCACCTGCCGCTGACGGATGAAACCAACCAGTTTGTCAACGCGGAGGCTCTGGCGCGCATGAAGCCCGGCGTGCGTTTGATCAACTGCGCGCGCGGCGGCATCATTGACCAGGCTGCCCTGCTGGCCGCGCTCGACAGCGGTCATGTCGCGGGCGCCGCGCTCGACGTGTTCGAAAAGGAGCCGGTGCCGCCGGGCAGTCCGCTGCTCTCCAATCCAAAGGTCATCATCACCCCACACATCGCCGGTTCAACCATCGAAGCGCAGGATCAGGTAGCGGTTGATGTCGCCGAACAGGTCGTGGATGTGCTTTCAGGGCGCCCGGCGCGCTACGCGGTCAACGCGCCGCTGATGGCCCCGCGCGACCTGCCCTTCCTGACGCCCTACCTCGATCTGGCCGAGCGCCTGGGGCGGGTGGTGGTGCAGCTGGGCGGCAAAAATCTGAAGTCGTGCGCCATCACCTACAGCGGCGCGCTGGCTGAGCACGACCTGTCCTCGGTGACAGCCGCGGTCATCAAAGGCATGCTGCAATCGGTGGTGGACGTGCGCGTCAACATCATCAACGCCACGCGGCTGGCCGCGCAGCGCGGACTGGACGTCAGCGAACAGAAGACGCTGCGTGCGTCGCAGTATGAGAACATGATCAGCGTGCAGGTGATGAATGGCGGCGGCGCGCGCAAGGTCAGCGGCGCGCTGGTGCAGGGGGAACCGCACATCGTGGGCCTGGACGACATTTGGGTGGACTTCCCGGCCCTGGGGCACATGCTGCTCACGCGTCATCACGACCGACCAGGCATCATTGGCCGCATCGGCACGATGCTGGGAGATGCGGACGTCAACATTGCGTTCATGCACGTCGGTCGTCACAGCCCACGCGGCGAGGCCATCATGGTGTTGGGCACCGATGAGCCGATTCCGGAGGCGCTGTATGATTTGGTCAAGGATGTCAGCCACACCTACTGGGTGCAGGCGATCGCGCTCTGAAGGGCGCAAGCCCCGCGCCAGGATGAATGATGGGCAAACTCGTTTATTCGACCGATCCCGAACCAGCGCCGCCGCCGCCGCCAAAGGCCGCCGAAAAGCCGCCCAGGCAGATGACAGCCACGATAGCTCGCGACCGTAAGGGGCGGCGAGGCAAAACTGTGACGGTCATCACCCTGGCATTTTCTACGCCCACGCCAGGGTTGCGGCACAACCCGGACACCCTGCGCGAGCTGCTGAAAAGTTTGCAGAAGCATTTGGGGACTGGCGGCACGATCAAAGAGGGCGAGAAAGGCCCAGAGATCGAAATTCAGGGCGATCACCGCGAACGGGCCGCCGCTCTGTTGAGCGAAATGGGTTACAAGGTGAAGACCAGTGGCGGGTGATCTTTTCCCCAAACACCAGGCCGAAGACAAGGGGCAAAAAGCGAAGTCAGTCAGCGTGCAGCCGCGCCTGCCCGGCGCGGCTACACGCTGGTCAGCGTGCGCGCACCCTTCGGCACCGGTGGCCTGGTCGAGGACATGCTGGGATCCGGCGCCACGCTCGACGCCTCGCACGCGCTGCATCGCGACACGTTGCTGCCTTCAAACGTGCCGGCACCGCTGTCGG
>DAISHS010000223.1:0-7308 GCA_036822415.1 Chloroflexota bacterium | reverse complement strand
TAAGCCCATCGAAATAGGCCTGCCCAATCACCACCCCGTTGACCAAAAAGCGCAGATGGTGGTCAGGATTGATGAAATAGTCGCTGCTCTGGCCATGGAGAACCGGGCGCAGTGTGGCGGTCAGCGTTCCGCTGACATCGGGCAGCAGACCAGGCAACGTTACCGTGATCGTGTGCGTGGGCACTTCGCCGCGGCGTCCGGTTGACCAGCTGGCCCAGTACCAATGATCGGCGCCCTCCTCACGCGGCAGGTCGCTCAGATAAAAATGCGATTCGCGCAGGCGCATCGTTTGCCAGAAAGCTGGCGCGGGGACGCCGCTCTGCGGCGCGACCGGGCGTGTGGTCATGCGCAGGCCCGGCGTGGCCGCTCGCGTCAGCCAATAGACATTGACATCGGTATAGCGCGAGTCCATCTGCTGGCCGTAAAAAAAGATGCTATCGGTTGGATCGAAACGGCCATCGCTCTCGCCTTCGACCAGGATGGCCACCTCTTGCTCCGCACGCCACAGGTGAAAATAGCGCGGATCGGTGCTGTCTACCGGCACGCCGGCATCGCGCAAGGTGGCATAGTCAAGCACGACCAAACCGTCATGGTCCACTTCCACGCGCCAGCGTTCGCCGGTGTCGGCAGGACGAACGATCTGCGCGGCGGCTGGGCGGGCGTCAAGCGGAATCTGGGCCGGCGTTACTCGCCAGGCTTTGCCTTGCTCGTAGTTGAGCACCTGGCTACGCAAAATGGACTCGTAGGGGGACGGCGCGGCGGCATCAGCGGCTAAGATAGGCTGGCCGACGAAGTCCACTCTGACGCGAAGATGGCGTATGACGCGCAGCGTGCCCTGCGCCAGGTTGACCTGGAAGGGGTGCAGGGAAAGGCGCACCAAACGCTGCTCGCGCAAGTAACCATCGCTATCTATACTGGTCAGGTCAGCGGGCAGCCAGCCGTCGCGTGTCTTGACCCCGGCATCCAGCGAGTAAGACTCAGCAAGGTCGCTGGGAAGCCCCGCAAACGGGCCATCGAGCGCGGCCGGGCGGGCTGAAGTATGCGCGACCGGCGCCAGCATCCCATTCAAGGGCACGGTTTCCGTGTCTGCGCGCAGAACCGTGACCTTGACCGTGGCGCCGACAGGCGCGGCAAGAAGCGCGGCGCGCACAGGAATTTCAGGCGTACCAGGGTCGCCCATGGGCGTGGTATCCGGAGCCGACAGGCGCAGAAACGCGGCGCCATCCAGCGTCACCGGTTCCAGCTGGTAGGCCTGCGTGGTCAGGTCCAGCGTCAGCCCCTGACCGTCGGGTACGACTTGCAAGGCATTGCCGGTCGCAGCGGCCGGCGACGCCAACGGGGGGGCGCTGCTTGAGGTCGGTGCAGCGGCCGTGGCGCCAACGCGCAGCACAAACAGCAAACTGACCGCCAACACAGCGCCTAAGCCCAGGCCAGGAGCCAGGCTGGTCGCCGTACTTTTGATCCACCGGCCGCGCCTGACCGACGGCCGCGCCAGGGATATTCCAGGTTGTCTCTGCATTTCATCTAGCCTTTCTTCGCAGCGCCGCAGCGAAACGCCCGGCCGCGCGCCGCAATCCCCCGAGCTTCTGATAGGGGGTATCCATCAATCTCATCATCCGAACGGCAGGACGTTAATTCCTGACGAAGGAGACGACGCGCCGGCTGACAATTGCTGTCAGCCGCAGGGCCAATTTGTAGGGGCATTTGTCAAAGGGTTGAGCTTCGTGTATAATGACCGCCGTTTGTGGCCTATTGTTAGGATAACAGCCAAACATAAAAATTGGAATGAAGATGCGGGGTCGTTTATGCCACTGTATGAGTACGAATGTCGCAATTGCGGAATTCGCTTCGAGCGCCAGCAGCGTATGGTTGACGCGGCGTTGACGCTATGCCCGGAATGTGGCGAAAACGCGCTATTTCGGGTCATTCAACCGGTGGGCATCATTTTCAAGGGTTCGGGCTTTTATGTCACGGATAATCGTGGCAAAAGCAGCACCGGGCCATCGGCCGTAAAAAGCGAAACCAGCAAAGACGCCAGCAAAGAGGCAGTCACGCCCCCCAAGAATGAGGCCAGCGACGCCAGTCAAACCAAAACGGAAAGCGGCCCGGCCCTTCCGCCCTCCGCGCCGCAGCCCGTCTCCAATTGAGCGGGCGCGCGGCCTCAGCGCCATTTTTTCGTCAGTCGCCGTGAACAACAAGCCCCATGGCCAGCGCCATGGGGCTTACATTACAAACTTAAAAGAACAACGTTAAAAGCAGCCACAGCCATTTTACAATTGAAAGCGCCCGCTTGCTTCGACGACTTTCTGCTGATAGTTGGTCACATAGACCAGCAATTTGCTATGCAAGCGCTGCCAATCCTGGCTGTTTAGAATATGCTGCATTGTTTCCAGGTCTTCGGTGACGCCGCCAGTCAGAATTTGCGGCCCTTTGCCATAGATGGTGTACCAGGCCTCCGTCGGCTGAATGCCGAGGCGCATCAGGCCAGGAGCAAACTCCCGCACGATGAATTCAAAGTACGGCTGCTCACGCCCCATCTTGATATTCCAACTCATTAGCAGCTTAATCATATTGTTTGCCTATCTCCCACGCGGGCTTGGCCGCGCGGGCGTTGGTTCAGCCATGTCGCTGATCCAGGAACCATGCCGATGTTTTTGCGTTTATCTCAACACGCACCCAATGTGTAGCTACCTGGCCAGACCCCTCATTGAGGCATATCTGCCGGGGGCGAAGGCATGTCATGACAAATTATAGCATACCAGATTCTAGGGCTTTAGGCAAGTTCCCTTTTTTACGTCAGTTGCGCTTGCAGACGCTGTTCGCGCGTGCGCGGCCTGCCTATGCCTATCTCCTGAGCCTTGCCCTGCTCTTCAGCAGCCTGCTTTGGCCGTTCCATGCCCAAGCCGCGCGACGGCCGCAAACGAGCGAGCCTCCGGACGTGCTCTCGGCGAACGGCACCATCACGATTAGCCCGCGTACAAGCACCCGCATCCGCCTGGATGCCATGCGCGTGGATATCACCCTCACGCAAAATGACCAGGGCGCTTGGGCTGATGTGGCGACCTGGCTGCGCTTTCAGAATCCCCTGACACGCACCCTGACGCTCGATACCGTGGTGGAGGGCGCCGATAAAACGCCCCGCGTTGACAATCTCCAGCTTCGCGCCGGCGGGGTCGCTCAGGCGCTGACGGCCGACGGCGAACAGCGCTGGCGCTGGGCAACGCCGCTCGCTGGACAAACGCGGCTGGAAGCCATCCTGACCTACCGCGTTGCCCTGGGCCGCGGCGCGGCCGCACGTCTGCGTTATGAGCCGGTGCGGGCCTGGGGCGGAATTGGCAGCGCCCGGATGACGGTGCGCTTCCCCGAAAAGCCCGCTTCAGACCAGCTGCTTTATGTGCAACCGGACGGCTACACCCAAACCGAAGCCCTCTTCACCTGGAGTTATGACAACGTACAGACCATCGCGCCGCTGGACCTGGCTTTCGTCATCACGCCAGCCTGGCGTCAATTGCTTCAGCTGCGCCAGGATGCGGCCGCGCCGGGTGCAACCGAGGCCGCGCTGGCGCTGGGGCGCTGGTATGATCGCCTGGCGCAGATCGAAGCGCCGCAGCAAGCCTTCTTTGCGCGTTTCTATCCCCAGGCCATTGCCGTGCTGGATAGCGCCTGGCGTCAGGCCCCTGAACGCAGCGAGGCTGCGCTGCTCCTGGCCAAGCTCTATCAACAGCAGGCAGACCGGGCAACGACAGAGAATGAACAGATGGCCTATCGCACACTGGCCGCCGAATTCCTGGCCGCGGCGCGGGTCAACGGCGTCGCCGACGCCGAGCGCGACGCCACGTTGGCGTCGCTTTATCTTCAGCTGGCCCGCTATGCCCAACAGCAGAGCGCATGGCCGCTGTGCGCCCAGTTCTTGAACGCGCTGGCCGCGCTGCCGGCCTCCGCCCAGGCCGGGCTGCCCGCCGACCAGATCTTGGCGCTGCGTCAGTTCGTGGCGCTGGAGCTGGCCGCGCAGCAGGTGACCGATGGCGACCTGGTTGCGGCCCGCAAGACGGTGGAGCAGACCTGGGGCGAGACAGCGCTGGCGGCGCCGGGCGCGCGGCGCGCCATGTTCAATGCCCAGATTGCCGACGTGGCCCTGGAAAGTCAGCGCCAGCTCATCACGGTGACATTGCCGCTGCGCCAGGCCCAGGCGCCAGGCGCGCTTGACGCGCTGCAATCTCTCGTGGCCGACCTCAGCGCGGAAGCAGGCGTTCACGCGCGCATTGCCGCTGACAACGCCGCGCCGGTTTTGCAGATGCAAATTGACTTCACGCAGCGCGCGCAACTGCCGGCGCAGCGCCTGCGCCTGGCCGCCCATGTGGCTGACAATCCCGATCTGGCGCTGCTGCATGCGCTGCTGGCGTCATCCACCTTGAGCGAGCGCGAAACCGAGTCATTCTTCTGGCGCACGCACGAGTTGAGCGAAGCCGTTGACCTGACGCAGGCGCAGCGCATCTGGATGGAGCAGGCGGCGCGTTATCAGCAGGCGATCAGCGCCCTGGAGCTGCCGGCAAGCAGCACGCCGCTGACCGCGACCCTTTCCCTGGCGGCGATTCAGCGCCGTCTCTGGCAAGAGGAGGCGTCGGCCTGGGAAGCCCTGGCGCAAGCCAGCGAAGTGCGCTATCGCTTGACGCTGGAGAGCAGGATCGGCGCCAACATTGCGCAAACGGCGGTAGGAGGTCCTGAGCAGCCGCTTACAGTCAATCTAGCCGTGCGCGACTACCGTCCCGAAACTATCGCCGCGGCCGCGGCCGGCCTTTTGCTGCTGGCAGTACTCACGGCCTGGCTCTGGTGGCGCGCCAGTTAGATTAAGGATTGATGAAGAAACGGTTTGATTTGACCAGTAACCAGCCAAACCGTAGGGCATCGTACTTACGCCAGGCCGCCCAGGCGGTAGACTTGAGCCAATCAGTCTGGGATCAGCCCGCAGCAGCGAAAAAATACCATGCAAGCATCAGCAAGTTTGACCACACCCACATCATCTGACGCCGTCATCTTGGACCAAAACCAACGCGTTGCCCTCTATGCCAGCGGCGGATGGGTGACTTTTGTGCTCTTGACCGTCATGGTTCTCAGTCTGGCGTGGGCGGTCATTGCCGCAGGCTGGGCAGCCGGCCTTTCGATCCTGCAATGGGCAGCCCTGGGCGGCGTCCTGGCCGGCGCTGGCCTGGCGCAGACGCGTTGGTCTGGCGCGTTTGGCCGCCTGTACGCCCTCATCGTGGGGACGGCGTGGGTTTTAGTGCTGACCACCACGCTGATCAACGCCGACCTGACGCTCTTTGAAAAAACGCAGGTGCTGTGGCGGCAGGTTTATACCTGGACGCAGGGCGCGTTGACTGGCAAGCCCATTGCAAACAACCTGGTGTTCGTATTGCAAGTCGCGTTTCTGAGCTGGTGGCTGGGATACCTGGCGGCCTGGGCCATTTTCCGCCAGGGGCGCGTATGGCGAGCGGTCATCCCCGTCGGCCTGGCCATGCTGGTCAACGGTTACTATGGGCCAAGCCACCTGCGCAACTACCTGGTCATCTTCCTGGTCAGCGCCCTTCTACTGATCGTGCGCTCCAACCTGACGCGCCAGGAAGAAACATGGCAAGAGACCGGCGTTCGCTACGCGCCCGATATTGGCGTTGATTTTCTACGCGATGGCGCCATCTTCACGTTCCTGGTCATTCTCCTGGCGTGGGTCATGCCCACGGCCGCGACGGGCGGTCAACTCAGCCCGCTGTTGCGGCCTCTCGAACGACCCTGGGAGAGTGTGCGCCAGGAATGGGGCCGTCTGTTCAGTTCGCTGAACTACCAGCCTGGCTCGCTGGCCAGCGCCTTTGGCCGCAGCATGACGCTCTCAGGCCCGCGCACCCTGGGGAACAACGTGGTCATGGACATCAAGTCGCCCAATGGCAACTACTGGCGCGGCGTGACCTTCGACACGTACAATGGCCGCCAATGGATCAACAACGACCAGGAAGCTGCCGCCATCGGCAAGGGGACGCGGCTTACCCCGCCCGCGTACTACGCGCGCAGCGTCATCACGCAGACCGTGACCACCTACCTGCGTGGGGAATCGGTGCTCTTTGCCGCGCCGCAGCCGATTGGGGCGGAAGTGGCCGGCAGCGCGGACCTGTCCTATCTCCCCAGCCAGGCAGCAGGGGCGCAGCCCATTGCCGACAGCAACGCACAGCCGGTCGATATCTCACGCATGCGCAGCCGCCAGCTGTTCAAAGAGGGCGCTTCCTACCAGGTCGTTTCGGCCATCAGTACGGCCGACGAAAAATCGTTGCGCCAGGCCGGCGCCGCCTATCCGACCCTCATTCGCGAGCGTTACCTGCAATTGCCCGAAAATCTGTCGCCGCGCATCAAGGAACTGGCGGCCCGGATTACGGCCACGGCAGCCAACCCCTACGACAAGGCGGTTGCCTTGGAGCAATTCCTGCGCACGGAGATCAAGTATAATGAAAAGATTGCTGCGCCGCCGGCCGATGTAGATCCGATTGACTACGTGCTGTTCGAGACGAAAGAAGGTTACTGCGACTACTATGCCTCCGCCATGACGGTGATGGCGCGCAGCCTCGGCATACCGGCGCGCTTTGTCGCTGGCTATTCACAGGGTGAGTATGAGGCGCAGGCGGGCGTTTACCGCGTGCGTGAAGCCAACGCACACTCCTGGGTCGAAGTCTACTTCCCGAATTACGGTTGGATTGAATTCGAGCCAACGGCCGCGCAGCCGGATATTGTGCGCCCAACGCAGTCGGCCGCCTCCACCGATGAGCAAAAAGCGGCGGATGAGGCCGCGCAGAAAGAAGCGCGCGACTTGCGGGCCGAAGAAGACAAGTTTGGCGAGGACCAGAATGTGGCGGGCGGTGAGCTGCCAGCCGGGCAGGCCGTCACGAGCTTACCGGTTGCCGGTCAGGTGGGGATTGGGGTGGCGTTGCTCGGCATCATGGCCGTGGCCGTGGCGCTGTTATCGAGACGTGCGCGCCAGCGCAAGCCAGTCGCCCTGCCGCCAGACATGACGCTGCGCATCTATGAGCGCCTGGAGCGTTGGGCCACGCGCGTCGGCTTGGGGCGCCGGCCCTCACAAACCCCGTATGAACATACCGGCCAGCTCATCAAAGCCCTACCCGAAGGCGAGGCGCCCATTCGCCGCATTACCGAGCTGTACGTACAGGAGTGCTTCAGCCCGGTGGCTGTGACCGCGCGTGATTTGGAAACGCTGTTCAGCGATTGGCAATCGCTGCAACCGCTTCTGCACCGCTATGGCAGCGCTTACCA
>DAISHS010000222.1:0-7341 GCA_036822415.1 Chloroflexota bacterium | reverse complement strand
CGGCGGCGCGTCGGCTAGAATGGCCCAGCCCGGCGCCAACCCCGTGTCGGCCGCTTGGTCGGACTGATCTACCCGCGTGTGGTTGACCAGCAGGCGGTTGAACAGCAGCAGGCTCAGCGCCAGCAGCAGGAGCGTGGGCGCGGCGCGCAGCCAACGCCGGGTCTTTGGCCCATCGTAGGCCGCGGCGTACTTCCAGGCGCGGTCGGCCGCGACGCCCAGGCCCAGGGCCAGCAGCGCGTAAACCGGCATCACCACCTGGTACCAGTTGCCCAGCCGGTCAATGAAACTGAAGGCAACATAAATGATGGTCGCGCTAGCAAGCAGGCCGCCCCGGCGACGCCCCAGCAAGGCCCAGCCCAAAACGGCGGCCAGCGCGCCCGGCGCGGTCAGTTCGCGCCAGAAAAGGGCCGGCCATTCGGCCGTCCACAGCGGCGTCAGCGACCAGGTCAGCTCCCCGCGGCCCTGGCGGGTGCTGACGAAGCTCCAGAACCAGTCCCAGGTCGTGGGCCAGGAACCGACGCCGCGCCATTCGGGGTGCTGGGCGCCGCGCAGATAAATAAAGCTGTAGCTGAGCAGCGGCAGCAGGGCGACGATCAGCAGCTGACCGAGGAAACGGGGACGGCGCAGCAGGTCTGGTCGGCGGCTGAGCACCAACCAGGCCACGGGCGGCACGATGGCGAGGACCGTCACCATGTGCGCCAGGGTGACGCCGGTCAGCAGGGCCAGCAGTAGGAGCCAGCGCGTGGACGTTTTTTCTGCTGCCAACGCCTCTTCCCAGCGGTAGGCGGCCCACACGAACAGCAGGGTGAGCAGCACGGCCGAGGTGTACTGTTCGGTGGTGATGGCGTAGAACCAAAAGAAGTAGGTGGCGGCATAGATGGCGCTGACCAGCCAGGCCACGGGCCAGTTGTGGTGCGTCAGGCGCAGAAGAAGCTGATAGAGCAGGGCCAGGGCCAGCAGCGCCCACAGGGTCGAGTAGCCGGCCAACAGGCTGATGGGGTTGACCTGCGGGGCCAGCAGGCGCCCGCCATGAAACCAGAGCCAGCCGCCCAGCGTGTAGAGGGGATAGCCAGGCGCATTGCCGGGACGCGCCTGCACCTGAGCGTACTGATGCGTAATCAAATCACCGCCGGACAATTCGCCCGGCCGCAGCCCATTGTCCAGCCTGGGCCAATAGAGGAGCAGCCAGGCGCCGAGCAGAAGCGCCGCCAATCCCAGCCGGGCCGCCAGGCGCGCATCGTGCGTCAAGCCGAAAAACCGAGTCTGCCAAGTCATGGACAACACTGTAGCATTGCTCACAGGCTTTGTCAATCAGCCGACGTTACATTGATTGGCAACCTTTGCCGATGTGGCAGCCGCCTGAAAGCGCCCGCGCGGCAGCGCCCGTCTTGTGTGCGCCATTACCACAATGCGCCAGTTTATGCTATACTTACCTGGGTTCGTCCTGGCTAAAGCAGTTACGCTATAGATGTTCAGTGGTGGGGGCGATCCCTTGCGGTCGCCCTATAGAAAAAAGGTAGAGAGTTATGGGAGTGAATGGGAACGGAAGCGGTTTGCGACAACGGCAGCCATTGATTGGAATACCGAGCGCGCGCGATCGCTCGCAGCGCTATTTTGGCCTCTCCATCTATATTCAGAATCGCATGTACGTCCAGGGCGTCACCCTGGTCGGCGGCGCGCCCATCACGATTCCGCTGGAGCTGGACGAGCTGACACTGCGCACCATCTACGACAGCCTGGACGGCATTTTTCTGCCCGGCGGAGAGGACATTGACCCAGTGCTCTACGCCGAAGAGCCGCATGAACTGCTGGGCGCGGTGGACAAGGAGCGGGATCGTACGGAATCGCTGCTGACGCGCTGGGCGTTGGCGGAGAACAAGCCGATCATGGCTATTTGCCGCGGCGCGCAGATGCTCAACGTCGTGGCCGGCGGCTCGCTGTTCCAGGACATCACCGCCCTGCGCCCTCAGTCCGAAAAGCACGACTACTTCCCGCCCCAATTCGAGCGTTTTCGCCTCAGCCACGAGATCGAGGTAGACACCAGCAGCCGCTTGCACGAGATCATCGGCGGCGAGCACGCGGTCAACAGCATGCACCATCAATCGGTGAAGACCCTGGGCCGCAACCTGCGCGCCGCAGCCTGGGCGCCCGACGGGGTGATCGAAGCGGTGGAGGCGGTGGATCATCCCTTTGCCATCGGCCTGCAATGGCATCCTGAAGAATTAGCCCCGCGCAATGATACAGCCATGCTGCGCCTCTTTCAGACCTTCGTGCAGACGGCCGCTGAGCTGCGGCGCAACGGGCATTGAGTTAAGCAGCCACGATGATCGGCATCTTCGATTCTGGCGTGGGCGGTCTCTCGGTTTGGCGAGAGGTCGCCCTTTTGCTGCCTGACGTGGACCTGGTCTATTTCGCCGACCAGGCTTATTGCCCCTATGGCCCGCGTACGCTCCTCGACATTCGCCAACGCGTCGAAAAAGTCACACGTTTTTTGCTGGCCCAGGAGATCGAGCTGCTTGTCGTGGCGTGTAACACCGCTTCCGCGGCCGCGCTCGCGCACCTGCGCAGCCTCTTCAGCGTGCCGATCGTGGGCATGGAGCCTGCGCTGAAGCCGGCCGTGGAGAAAACAAACAGCGGCAAGGTCGCAGTCATGGCCACGCCGGCCACGTTTCAGGGCGAGCCATTCGGGCGCTTGATGGCGCGCTTTGCCACCGGCGTGCAGGTTTTTGTGCAGCCGTGCCCCGGCCTGGTCGAACAGGTGGAGCAGGGCGATTTGGACGGCCCGGCTACGCATGATTTGCTGCACCGTTACCTGGATGGCCTGCCCGCGCAGGGCGTAGATGAGCTGGTGCTTGGCTGCACGCACTATCCATTTCTACGGCCCGCCATCGAAGCGGTGGTGGGGTCAGGCGTGCAGGTGATTGACCCCGCGCCGGCCGTGGCCCGCCAGGTACGGCGGCTGTGGGAGCGGCTGGAGGCGCCGGCCGCCGCGGCCAGGCGACCGCAGCGGCGCTTCTTCACCACGGGCGAGGCAGAGCATCTGCGCCGGCAGCTGGGGCAGCTGCTGGGCGAAGATTGCGCGCACGAAGTCGAGGTCGAGGCAGTCAGCCTGGCCTGAGCCAGGATATCCCAAATTTTATCCCAAATAAAATTTGGGATAAAACAAAATCAGCCTATTTCAGGACGTAGTAAGTGCCCTTCTTGTCGCCCACTTTGAGCAGGATGCCTTTGTCCACCATGTCGGCCAGATCGAGGCGCAGGGTTTCGGTGGAGACATCGGGGCAGAGGTCGCGGTAGTCACGGTTGGTGATGCGGCTGCTGGTCTGGATGAACTGAATGGCGCGCAGCTGGCGCTCGTTCATGTTTTGCTGCCAGGCTGGGATGGGCCGTGAGGTTTGGATGTTCTTGAGCACGACCGAGAACGCGTAGGGCGTCGGTTTGAACTCAGGCTGGGGGTGGCCGTTTTTGACCATATCCTCGATCATGCGATCAATGCCTAGCCCCAGCTCTTCGATGTAGCCCCATTGAAAGAGGCCATTGACCAGGCGTGGATTGCGGCTGAAGTGCTCCTCCACGATGTTGTCCAGGGTGATGTAGCCAGGCAAACCACCGGGGCTGCTCATTTCCAGGCGATCATCGAACATGCGCGCCTCGATGCGCCGGCCGCGCAGCCGGTAATCCCGATGGCAAACGGCATTGACCAGCGCCTCGCGTACGGCAAAAGGCGGGTATTCTGGTTTTTCTTCACGCTGCAGGCCGCGCACGACGGCCTGTACACGCATTTCGCTCCAGATAACCTGCCACAGGCGCTCGATCAGACGCGCCAGCGGGCCGTTGATCTCTTCACGCCGGCCATAGCCGGGCAGCCCCTGCGGCCCGCGCGCCTCCGTGCCGGTGAAGCGCACAAACACCGCGCCGCTGTGCGGGAGAAAAACCTGCGGCTCGCGCCCAAACAACAGGATGCCGACGGTCGTTGGCGTCAGGTCAGGCGTCAGCGCGCCAATCTGCATGAGCAGTTCCTGGCGCGTTTGGGTCAGCTTACGCCGCTGCCGCTCTTCCCGCTTCTCGATGTATTCGCTGAGGATCGCGTCATCCAGATCGGCCAGGGTTGCGCCAGCCACCGGCTCCATTTCGAAGTCGCTGCTCGATTTGGTGGCGGCCAGCTGCCGAATCTGCTCGCCGCCCAGCGGACCATTTTCTACGCCGCTGCGCACCACGACCCGACCATCCGCCAGGCTGTGTAATTCGGTGCTGCGCGGCACAAAGATGCTGACGACATTGCCCTGCGCCGTTGGCACCCATTGCCATTCTGTTTTGACCGGCGGCCGGCAGTTGAGCAGGGCATGGCGCAGCGCGCCTTCGACTTCTTCTTCCTGTAGATTGCCCACGAGGTGGCCGGCCGGCGTAACGCCCAGTAGAATGTGGCCGCCATCGGTATTGGCAAATGCCACCAGCGTTTCGGTCAGCCGCTCGACCTCGACCGTGGGCATACACTCCAGCTGCGGGCCGGCCCGCCGACCGATAAGATTGGTCACAGACATGATGATCCCTATGCGCTCACGCTGCGGCGAAGGCGGTTTCTTCGGCAGGGGGAGCCAACGCCGCGGCTGGTTCGGCCGCGGCGACAGGTTCCGCCGGCGCTGCCGATTCCGTCGTCGGCGCCGGCCCCAGGCGCACCATCACCGCCACCGTGTCATCCTTCTTCAGCTGCACCAGGCGCACCCCGCTCGACGCCCGCCCATGGCGCGGAATGTCTTTGACGCGCAGGCGCAGCGCAATGCCGCCCGCAGAGAAGAAGGCCACCTCGTCATTCTCCTGCACCACACGCGACGAAACGATGCGTCCATCCTTTTCCAGGCGCGACTGCGAAAGCGTGACGACGCCGCCGGTGTAGCGGCTCTTGGCTGTGTATTCATCGAGAGAGGAACGTTTGCCAAACCCCTGCGGCGTCACGACCAAGAGGTCGGCGCCGGCTTCAACCACATCGAGCGACGTTACCCGGTCATCCTGGCCGAGCCGAATGCCCCACACGCCGCTGGCTGTGCGTCCCATCGCGCGCACTTCGTTTTCGTCGAAGCGCAGCGCCTGGCCCTTTTCCGTCACCAGGATCAGCTCCTGCTTGCCGCTGGTCACCCTGGCCCATCCCAACTCGTCGCCTTCTTCCAACGGCATGGCAATGATGCCGTTCGGTCGCACCGCGTTGAACTCGCTCAATTCGACGCGCTTGATGCGGCCGCTCACGGTGGCCATCGTCACATAGGTGGCGTGCTCGAAGTCTGGCACGGCGACCATCGCCGTGACGCGTTCGTCCGGCGGCAGGCTAATGAAGTTGACGATGGGCAGGCCCTTACCGGTGCGGCTGGCATCGGGCAAATTGAAGGCGCGCTCCGAGTAAATGCGGCCTTTGTTGGTAAAGAAGAGGACGAAATCAAGCGTGCGTGCGCTCAGCGCCTGCACCACCTGGTCTTCGTCGCGGGTGTTCATGCCGACGACGCCGCGCCCGCCGCGCCCCTGCGCCCGGTAGACGCGGGCCAGGGTGCGTTTGACAAAATTGTCCTGCGTCAGTGTGACCAACACCTGCTCTTGGAGAATGACATCTTCGTCGTCCGCGCCGCTGCTGTCTGGCAGAATTTGCGTGCGGCGGCGATCGCCAAACTTCTCTTTCAGCTCCAGGATGTCGGTCTTGATCATCTGCAAGATTTTTTCGGGATGCGCCAGCAGATCGCGCAGGTTGAGGATGCGCGCCATCAGCTCCTGGTATTCAGCCTCGATCTTGGCGCGCTCAAGGGCGGCCAGGCGCCGCAGCTGCATGTCGAGAATGGCCTGCGCCTGCACTTCGCTCAGATTGAAACGCGTCATCAGCCCTGTGCGGGCCTCGTCCACGCTTTTCGCCGCGCGGATGAGCGCAATCACCTCGTCCAGGAATTGCAGGGCAATGCGCAAACCTTCGAGGATGTGAGCGCGTTCTTCGGCCTTGCGCAGCTCGAAGCGCGTGCGACGGGTCAGGACTTCCTGCCGGTGCTCGACATAAATCTGAAGCGCCCGTCGCAGTGAAAGCAGGCGCGGCTCCCCTTCCACGAGCGCCAGCAGGTTGACCCCAAACGTGCTTTGCAGCGGCGTCAATTTGTAGAGCTGATTGAGCACTTTGCGCGGCGAGGCGCTGCGTTTCAGCTCGATCACGATGCGCATCCCATCGCGATCAGATTCATCGCGCAGGTCGCTAATTTGATCGAGCCGCTCGTCACGCACCAGCAGGGCAATGCGTTCCAGCAGGGTCGTCTTGTTGAGCTGGAAGGGAATTTCTGTGACGATAATGCGGAAGCGCCCGCCTTTGGCGTCTTCGATGGATGCCACGCCGCGCATGATGATGCGCCCCTTGCCGGTGGCATAGGCGCTGCGGATGCCCTCGCTGCCGACAATCAGCCCGCCCGTGGGGAAGTCTGGGCCGCTGATCAGCGCCATCAGGTCATCAACGCTGATCTCGTCTGGGTTTTCCCAGTGGTCAATCAAATAAGCGATGCCGTCGGCCAGTTCACCCAGATTATGCGGGGGGATGTTGGTCGCCATGCCCACGGCAATGCCGGATGAGCCGTTGAGCAGCAGATTGGGCAGCTGCGCCGGCAGGACGATCGGTTCTTCGAGAGAGTCATCGAAGTTCGGCCCCCAGTCTACGGTCTCTTTTTCGATGTCACCCAGAATGAAGTCGGAGAGGCGGGCCAGGCGGGCTTCGGTGTAACGCATGGCGGCCGGGCTATCGCCGTCAATCGAGCCAAAGTTGCCCTGGCCATCAACCAGCATATAGCGCATGGAGAAATCTTGCGCCAGGCGCACCATCGAATCATAGACCGCGGCGTCGCCGTGCGGATGGTACTTGCCAAGCACTTCACCAACGATACGGGCGCTTTTCTTGTAGACCGTGCCCGGGCGAATTCCCATGTCGTGCATCGCGTACAGAATACGCCGGTGCACCGGCTTGAGGCCGTCGCGCGCATCAGGCAGGGCGCGCGCGACAATGACGCTCATGGCATAATCCAGGTACGCGCTGCGCATCTCGATGTCTATGTCAATCGGCTGTATTTTGCCGAGGCGTGGATCAACACTGTTTGCGCCGTTGTGTAGATCAACGCCGTTTGTGGTGGGTTGAAGGCTGGCGAGTTCGTCCGTCAAAGCATGGCTCCCATTTTACACGCAAAAACCGCACTCGGTAACATGACCGAGGCGGTTTGTTTCCTCGAGCGGCCTATTATAACAAATTTTGCGTTGTTTCGCAATGTTGCCAGGCAACTTGGGTGCATTTCAAACTGGGGGCAGATCGGGCGACTGCAAGTCGCTGCAACGATT
>DAISHS010000221.1:0-7351 GCA_036822415.1 Chloroflexota bacterium | reverse complement strand
GGACGCCTCGATGCCACGAACGTGGTGCAGCCGGACATCACCGCGATCACATCGCTGAGCTACGATCACATGGCGGTGCTCGGCAGCACGTTGGCCCAGATTGCGTCCGAAAAGGCCGGCATCATCAAGCCCAACGTGCCGCTGGTTTGCGCGCCGCAGGCGCCGGAAGCGCTGGCGGTGATCGAAGAGACCTGTCGTCTGCGCCAGGCGCCGCTGCTCCTGCTGGGCCGTGAGTGGACATGGCGCGTGGCGGCGCAGACGTTTTGGGTGCAGCCGGCCGCAGCCGCGCCGCCAGAAACCGCGGGCTACGTCATCCCGCTGGCCGGTGAACACCAGATCAGCAATGCGGCTGTTGCGGTCGTTATCCTGCGCACGCTGCTGGCGCAGGGCGTCGCGATGGGTGAAGAAGCGATTCGTCAGGGCCTGGCCGCGACGCGCTGGCCGGCGCGTTTCGAGGCGCTTGCGCCGCCGCACGCCGGCGAGGCAACCTGGCCCCTCATCATCGCTGACGGCGCGCACAACGTAGACTCCGCGTCCAAACTGGCCGCGCTGCTGGCCACGGTCAAGCGCCAACGCCGCGGGCGCCTGGCCTTGATCCTGGGCGCCTCGTTGGACAAAGACGTGGCCGGCATCCTGGCCGAACTGGCGCCGGTGAGCGATCTGCTCCTCTGCACGCATGCCCATCACCCCCGCGCGTTCGACCCGCAGGAACTGGCAGCGCTGGCGGCTGAGGTCATGCGCGCGCACGACGTGACTGCGACTGCGCTGCGCGCGGCGCCCTCCGTGGACGCGGCCCTGGCGCAGGCGCTGGATTGGGCCGCGCCTGCCGACGTGATTTGTTTTGCCGGCTCGCTCTTCATTGCGGCGGAAGGTCGAGAGGCCTGGGCGCGGCGCCACCCTGAACATTTTGCGCCCGATGATTGGGTTTTTCAGGCCGAGATGCTGGAGCTGTAACAGGCCGTACAGGTGCGCGACAGCGTGCGCACCTGCACGGCCAGCGGTTTCAGTCGGCGCGTCGACGGCGACGGTAGGCCAGCAGGCCGCCTGCCAGCAGCAGCGGCGAGAGCGTCAGCCAGACAGGCCAGGCGCGCCCGACCTGCACGCTGGTCAGCGTGACGGCGGTGGGCGCGACGAAGGCGGCGCTGACCGGGCCATAGCGCGCCGTGGCGCCCTGGGTGGATACGGTTTCGAGCCAGTAGTTGTAGGTCGTTCCGGGAGTCAAATCAGCGGAGTCAACCCAGGTGTAGATGAAGCCGCCGGGGTTGCCTTGCGACTGCGAGGGGATCAACGTGGCGTTGAGCTGGCGATCCGGCCCGGCAGGCGACGTCCCGCGCAGCAGGTTGAAGCCGCGGTTGTCAATCTCATTGGCCGTTTCCCAGGTAACCAGGATGCCGTCGCCCTGTTGCTCTGCGCTGAAGTCGGCTAACTGCACGGCCAGAATGCCACTCTTGAAGGCCGTGAAAGTCGAAAAACCAGTCTGACCGTTGGCCGAGAAGCTAACGCCGCTCACCGACCCCAGTTCGACCCAGGCCGGGCCGCCATCCCACTTCTTGCCGTTCATAGCATCCGCGCCAACCACGTCACCTGCCTTGAAGCTGAACCCTGCGTTGTAAGAGAGGCTGGGAATTGTTCCACTCAGCGCGCCAGTCCAGTACCTGGTGATGTAGGTGGCGACCGCGGCCGGCTTGTCGGGATGAACATCGTCTGTCACGCGGAAGCAGACAGCTGCATTACTATAGCTGGCGCCGCTGACGCTGAAAGACGTGACTGGGGAGTATTCGGGCGCGCTGCTGGCGTCGCCGATGGGATAGTCATACGAGCCGTTGGCGGCAAACTGCTTGCACAGCGCCCCTGCGCCGTCAGCCACGATCATGCGGGTGTCGCCAAACGTACCACTGATCGCTGACGCCGAGGATCCCAGGGTCAGGTTGTTGCTGCCCAGGGTCAGCAGGCCGTTCGTCAGGGTCAGCTGGTTGTTCACCAGCGTGGGCCGATTGAGGGACACGCCGGCAGCGTTGTTGATCGTCACATTGTTGAAGGTGGTGTCAGCGCTGCCGCCGATGGTTTGACCGCTGCTGCCGTTGAAGGTGACAGCGCCGCTGTTGTGGAGGTAGCTGCTGTTGTTCGTCCAGTTGCCGGCGACATTCAAGCTGCCGCTTGGCCCTGTCACGCTGCCGGCGCTTTCGAGGAAGATGTCGAAGAACGAGCTAATTGACGAGCCGCCGATGGTCTGGCCGCCTGAACCGTTGAAGTGGACTGCGCCGTTGCTATGGCTGAACGCGCCGTTGTTCGTCCAGTTTCCGCCGACATTCATGGCCAGGCCGTTGGCGTTCAACGTGCCGCCTGAGATGGTGACGTGGTTCTTCACGGTCAGGGGATTGGTGACAAGTTGTGCCGTCGGCGAGTTGGTTGCGTTCACGACCAGGTTGTAGACCGGTGCCACGCTGTTGATGCGGATGGTCTGGCCCGCGGGCGTCGAGGCATCACCGATTTGCAGGGCGCCGCCCGTGACCTCATAGGTAGTGGAAAGGATGATAATGTCGGCGGTTGGGTTTGAAGAGGCTCGCCTGATCGCGATGGTTCCACCATTCATCGTGAAGGAAACACCCGAATTCAGCTCAATTGGCGCTCTTGTGGTGCTTGTGCTGCCCACCGTGTTCACCGTGATGACACCACCCGATTGGGTGAAGGTTCCTACTGAAGTGCCGCTATTGGGTGAGAACCTGCCGGCGATATTCAAAGCCCCGCCTTCCATGATCAAGGTCCCGTTGTTCAGATATGTGATGCTGTTTCCCGAGCTTGTCCCGACGTTGACGGTCCCGGCCGAAATTCGCAGCAAGCCGGTGTTGAGTGTCCAGCTATAGTTACCGGCATTGATCGTGCCTCCGTTGTTCCAGAAGCCTGCAGTACCGCCTATGGACGGCCCAGATGTAAATGGCGACAGAGTTGACGCGCTCGATAGCTTGAACGTTCCTGACGTGAGCACGAGCGGGTTAGCGGCGGCGTTCAGGGTGATGAGCGATGTTGCCTCGAGAATCCTATCCTTGGCGCCCTTGGTAACCGAGAGGATGTTGAAGCTCGTAGTTGACGCGCCGCCTATTTCCTGGTAGGAACTGGCGCCGTTGAAGTCAACGGTTCCGATGCCCCGGTTGAAGGTTCCGTTGTTGATCCAATCTCCCGCCACAGACAGGGTGTAGGCCGTCGCGCCGCTCATGGTCAACGAGGCGCCGCTGTCGATAGTGATCGTGTTGCAGACCGCACCCGCAGCGCCGATGGCCGGCTGATTGGCCGGTGACGAAGGAATGACCACATTGTCGGCGCTGGTCGGTACGGCGCTGGGAGACCAATTTCCGGCATCAAACCAGTCTGTCGAAACCGCGCCGGTCCAATTGATGCCTCCGCAGCCATAGTCTCCCGGCGTTTTTTCGAGAGCATCCGTGCGCTGGCCCTCGTTGGCTCCGGTGACTGCGCTCACCGCATAGTATTCGGAGGCAACGGTGCTCTGCCCTGTCAGGGTGGCGCTGGCCCCGGCGAAGGTGATGTTCGAAGTGACCTCCTCCATGGTTTGGGTTCCCAGGCGATACACCTTGTAGGAGGTAGCGCCGGAGACAGCGCTCCACTTCAAGACAACCACATCGCTGCAGACGCTGAAGATCCTGAAGTTTTCAGGCGCCGGGCCGATGAAGTTGACGTCGCTCTCGGAGGTCAGCGCGCCGCGCTGCACGCGGAATTTGATGGTGTGGATACCGCTC
Source organism: Chloroflexota bacterium (assembly GCA_036822415.1). GTDB lineage: Bacteria > Chloroflexota > Anaerolineae > SSC4 > Amarolineaceae > Amarolinea. The sequence continues at coordinate 3,599 of DAISHS010000221.1, read as the reverse complement.
ACCGCAGGCGCGGTCCACTGGTAGGTGCGGCTGGTGGCGTCGTGGCCGCTGACGATGTTCACCCAACTGCCGCCGTCGAGCTGATAGTCCAGCGTGAAGGTTCCGCTGCCGCCGTAGCTGTCCCACTTCAGCTGATAGCTCTGACCTGACACGAAGCGGTGGTCCTGCAGCGGGAACATCATTTGCAGTTCATCGCCCAGGAACTCATAGGTGACATAATAGCTCTGCGGGCCGAAGGGCACGTTGGCGCCGCTCACTTCGATGGTCCAGGCGCCCGCGGTCGGATTGTCCACCGTCACCTGCTCGATCGTGTTCAGGCTGTCCACACCGCGCACGGCCGGCGTGTCGAGCTTGGCGGCGCTCGAGGGCGTGCTGCTGTCGAGCACCCAGGGATTGTAGGAGGTGGTCGCGGGTGGGTCCTTCAGGAGCAGGTTGAGGTTGTTGACGATGGCCGGGTTGGCGTTCACCGCGGCGGCCACGTCCGGCCACACGATCATGACCCGCACCTGGCTGGTGTTGGCCGGCACCGTGATGGTATGGGTGTTCGTGCCGCCGTTCGAGACCGAGCTGCTGAGGAATTGGGCGCTGTCAATGACTTTGTAGGCCCGGCGCAGGTTCGGTCGGCCATAGCCATGCTTGAAATCAGGCCCGGCGTTGCCCAGGTCGTCAGCCGTGTTCATCATGATCGCCCGCAGCAGGCTGGAGGGCGGTTCGACGCCGCCGTTCTTGGCCTTGTAGACCTGCGCCAGCTGCGCTACCTCGCCGGTCACCTTGGGCGCGGCGTCCGAGGTGCCTTCGATCCCTTCGATCACCAGCTGCGGGATGATGCGGCCGTCGAGCATGGGGCCGCGGCTGCTGAAGTCGGTGAGGACATCGGCCGGGGAAAGCGCCCCGATGGCGAACATGTTCTTGTTCATCTTCATGGCGCCGGTGATGGTGGCCCAGGTGGCGAAGTTGTACGGCGCATAGCCCGTGTCCGTGCCGGAATTGCCGGCGGAATAGATGACCAGGTGGTTGGGCAGCGTGGCGATGCGCAGGTCGTGCGCTCGAGCCGTTGAGTCATAACCGCCCGATGGGACTGTGCCGGCGCCGTAGGAGTGATTCGTGTAGCGTAAATTGTCCGATGTGTAGAGCCCAGCATAGTCGGGGGTGCCCTCGATACTGAGGAACGTGGCGCCCCAGGCGTTGTTGCGGTTGGTCGGGTCCAGGTTGCCCGCGCCGCCGGCGTTTTGCATCACGCCGATCTTGTGGCTGGAGGGGGAGCCGGCCGCAAGTTCGGTCAAGCGGCCTTTGACGTCAACCAGGTTGTCCACCGTGCCGCCCTCGCCGATGCCGACGACCACCCCAGCGCCGTTGTAGTTCAGGCCGTTGTAGCCGGTGTTGAGGTAGTTCGACCGGCCGGAGGCATTGCGGTGGTCATAGGGCTCCAGCACCGGCTCCTCCGGCTCCGGTCCCAGGAATTGCAGGTAGGGCAGCGCGATGATCTCCTCCAGCCGGGCCGGATCGATGGCGATGTCCAGTTGGCGGGCGTAGTCGCGGTGCGCCTCGATGACGACGCCCCTGGCCTTCAGATCAGCCAGGACGCTGGCGGCATCCAGCGTAGCGTAATAGCTGACCACCAGCTTGTCAGGGGATTGCCCCTCGGCGCGCAGCGCAGCCAGGCGCGGCTCGAGGCGGAAGACATCGGCCACGTCGATGATGGTGGTCACCTGGCCAGCCAGCCGGTTCAGATCGAAGCGCTGCTCGATGACGGCAAAGTAGGTGTCGACCGGCAGATAGTCCACCAGAAACAGCCCGGCGTCCTCCCAGCCCTTGCGTTCGAGATCGTCAGGGAGCTGGGTGAATTGGATCAGCTTGAAGTACTTGCCGTCGAAGATGTCGCCTGGCGCCACTTTGACTTGCGCTGGCGTCACGACATCCGGGATCACTTCGCCGAAGACAAGCCCAATCGGTTTGACATCGTCCCCTTGGGCATGTGCAAAACTCGCCGCAACCAAGGCGATCGACAGAACAAGACAACTGAAGACCAGCGCCCTGAGTGTTCGTACAGCAAAAAGTCTCATGGTATTCTCCTAATCATGGTCCTGCATTCACAGGTTCTTCGAAAGCTACCCAGACAGGGTGGCGCGACGATTGGGCCACCCGAAGCGTAGCCACCGCAAGCACAGACAGTGGCCAGCAGCGCCCCGCTTCAACCGAAGTTCACATGCTGCGGGCGGCGCCACGGCCCACGAAAACGCCCCGACATGTCGAGGACTCCCGAACCGGTTCGGCCATTTTCAGGACAAGGACTGCTTGACATCTCGCAAACCGCCCGCAAATGTCTCACCGTCTCGCCCAACTCGCTAGCCAGTCCAGCAATCGTTCGATCGCCGATGACACAGGGTCGTCCACGCGCGCTGTGAGCCGCGTTAGCATCAAGGCATTGGGCTGGCCTGGCATGCCCAGCGTCCAATTGCTGAGGGCAGTCACGCCATTCTTGGTCACGCAATTGCCTGCCGTATCTCTTGTGTCTGCACCCACTTGACTCCAGAGCGGCCCGCCGGTGTTGCGGAACAACACGAGATCACTTTCGATGACCCCAGCACCGGCCGCAGCCAGCTCAGCGTCAGTGTAACAGAGCGTCAGATCCAGGTCGTAGGCGCCCCCGGTCGCAGTGATGTTCCACCAGACCGGCATCTCCCCAGGCCCCGGCGGGTTTCCGCCGGGCGCCGCGGCGTATTTGGCCGCCGACACGGTGCCGGGGTCGCCGCTGTTGCGCCTAGCCTTGACGTAGGTGCCACAGCCGATGTCCACCGTGGCGCCCACCGGCAGGTTTGCCAGACTGCCCGAATTGGAGGCGGCCGTCAGCGCAATGTTGTAGCTGCGCAGAGTACAGGAGGCAGGATTGGCGGCCGTCTGCGCCTGGTTCGTGATCACTGCCACCACGCCGGCGGAACCGGCGGGCGGGGTATAGCACAGCGCCCGGCTCTCACCAGTATTGATCACGGTGGGGAGCCCTTGCACGTTCAGTGTGCCCGTGCGATTGCCGGTGGGGTCGGCGACGATGCTGGCGCGCAACTGGCCCCCGGCCGAGGTGTTGCTCACGGTGATGTTGTATGGGCCGCCGGTGGTGGGCAGACCCACCCAGTTGATGGCATAATTATCCCGAATGTTTCCAGTGTAGCTGCCGCCGACGGACGCGATGCTGCCGTGATTAGCTGGCGGCGCCCCAACCCATGTCACGTAGTCGGCTGCTTCTTCATAGCAATAGGGATTGCTGGCCGGGCAGCCCTTCATGAAACGGCTGGCGACCGCGTACTGGTGGAAGGTATTCGCCAGTGTGGCGCCTGGTGTCTTGGCAGCCAGAGAGTTGTTCAGGGCGTCCAGGCCGCTTTGGCCAGCAGCGATGTTCGCCCACAGGCCTTGGGCAATGTCCTCGCCGCCGCCAGCCACGTTGGCGCCCCCGTTGTGCTCCGCGGCATAGCGAAACAGGATCCACGTGGAGTACTCCGGGTAGGTTGGCGCACCTGTGGGCCATTCGCCCAGGCACTGCGTCCAATCCGGCCACAAGTACTGGTAGTTGTCGTTGATCGCATCCCACACATCGTCCTCGGCGT
>DAISHS010000220.1:0-7366 GCA_036822415.1 Chloroflexota bacterium | reverse complement strand
AACGTCGCGCGCGGGCCGCAAGACTTTGCCCTGGTCTGGTCGGGCGCTCTGGGCTGAAGCGGGCGCGAATCGGCCGCGTGGTGGGGGGCGGTGTTCTGCTGGCCTCGATCGGAAAATAGACCGCAAGTCAGGCGTTGCCCCAGGGGACTGCGCCTTGCGCTTTTCTTCTACTCGCTATCAGGAGATGGGGCGACGCCTGACCAGGCTGGCAGTACGAACCAAAATGAACTCCCGGCGCCCAGCTGGCTTTCGACCCCCACCAGGCCGCCATGCGCCTCGACAATCCGTTTGACGATGGCAAGGCCGAGGCCGGTGCCGCTGAAGCGCCGGGTTTTCGTGCCATCCACCTGGTAGAACCGATCCCAGACGCGGCTCAGTTGATCCTTGGCAATGCCAATGCCCTGGTCATGGATAACGATTTTGACTCCTGCCTGCGCGTGTTGATTACCGTTGGGGAACTCAGCCTGCGTTGGTTCAGCCTCGATCGTAATCGTACCGCCGTTGGGGCTAAACTTGATGGCATTGCTCACCAGGTTGTCAAGCACTTCGCCCAAGCGGCCGGCATCCCCCAAAACGTGCGGCAGATCAGGCGCGATCTTGATCTCCACCGCAAGGCCATGATGCTGCGCGGTGAGGCGCGCGCCCTCTGCACCGCTCCGCACCACGCTGGCCAGGTCAACGGGCGCATACAAATGGGACTGTAGCTCCATCTGCTGCAAATTGATGATGTCATTCACCAGGTGTGTCATAGAGGCGGCGCGGTCAGACACAATGGTGAGCGCCTTGCGCTGGCGGGCGCTGAGGTTGCCCAGGGCGTTCTCCAGCAGAAGGTCCACATAGCCGCAGACGAAGGTCAGCGGAGTGCGCAGTTCATGCGAAACCGTCTGTACAAACTCATCTTTGAGCCGATCGAGTTGTTGAAGATCGGCATAGGCGACCGCCAGTTTTTCTGCGCGCAAGTGGGCATCTTCGTACAAACGGGCATTGACCATCGCCACCGCCGCCTGGCCGGACAAAAGGCCAACCATTCGCCCATCGTCTCGATTGAACAGGCGCTGCGGCTCCGTGTTATAGACGGTGAGAACGCCCAAACTTTCATCGCCCCAGGTCAACGGCACGCCGATCACCGAGCTGATCTCGAGGCCCGCAAAGGATTCGCTGAAAAAAGCGCCGTGGTAATCAGGGGCTATAATCATTTCGTTGCGCGCCAAAACGACGCCAGCCAGGCCTTCATAACGTTGCAAACGCGTACCGATATAATTATCGGTCCAGAGAGGCGGCTGCTGCGAAACGCGCAATTCAAGTTGATCTGAATCGGGCAGATAAATGTAAAGGGCCGCGCCCTGCGCATCCACGAGCGCAATCGCCTGCGTAACGATGGTCTGCAGGAGTTGGTCCAGGTTCAAATTGCTGGTCAAGGCCATTTCAACCTGGTGCAGAGACTCGAGGGCGCGTAAACGGCGTAAAGCGGCCGCGTGAAGTTGGGCATTGTCCACGGCCACGGCGGCCTGATCGGCCAGCAGGGTCAGCAGCTGCTGATCCTGGAGGTCAATGGTTTGGCGATCGAAAAATGCAGTCGTAAAAACACCCAGCACCCGCCCGGCTCGGATCAAGGGGATGCCAGCAATCGCCTGGGGAATCGTGGCCCTATCGCCCCAATCGGCATACAAGGGATGTTGATTGGCATGGCTGATGATCACCGGCGCGGCGCCGTGCACCGCCTGATAGCTCAGGCCATGCGGTCGCAGGGTCGTTGTCACTGGCGAACGGCGGCCATCGCGCCATAAAGCGCAGCCAAAGGTAAAGCGATCATTCGTCTGATCGTAGAGAAAGATATGGATGTTGTCAGGCCGCATAAGGTTCATGGCCGCAGAGGCAATAGTATCCAACACCTGGTTCAAATCAAGACTGCTGGCCATGTGGAGGCTGATCTCGCGCAGAGCTTCCATCTGGTGTAACTGCCGGGTGGCCGTATCGAACAGGTCGGCGTTGGCAATGGCAATTCCCAGCTGGTTCGCCAAAATCAGCAGCAAATTGAAATCATTGAGGGTGAGCTGTCCAGGCGTCGCTGACTCCACATTGATGACGCCCAGCACCTGCTCAGCATTTTGGATAGGGACAGCGACTTCAGAAACGAGCGTGGGGAAATCACGTTGAAAATCAGCGTCCAGGTTGACATTGGGGACATACTGCCCCTGGCGGGTGCGCACCGCTCGCGCCATAACCCCCGTTGTCAGCGGCAGATCCCGGATCAAAGGGCCAGGGTCGTATCCGACATGATACTGAAGGCGCAAATGCTCGCCCTCTACCCGGTAGATGCTGACGAAGTCGTACTTGAAGACCTCCGCCAGGGTCTCCACCGTACGCCTGTACACTTCTTGCGGCTGCAGGGTGCTGCCCGCGATCCGGCTCACCATATGCAGCGCCTCCAGGTCCTGGGCAAAACGTTGACCTTCCAGGAGCAGGTCAACCGTGTGCAAAGCAGCGCCTAACTGGTTGCCCAACGTGGCGAGAAGGTCAATATCCTTTTGAGGATAGAAATCATCGGGATGCCTTTGGCCCAGTAGCCAGATTCCGCGGCGTTTTTCTCCCACCAAAAAGGTAATGACGAGCCTGACCCAGTTCAACGCCGGGGCGACGTCCACGACCGGGCGCAAGTGATAACGCCCCGTCGCCAGCACGAGGCTTTGCAGCGTCGCGGTTTGCCAGCGCGCCGACAGGCTGATGTTCTGTGTGTAGATGACATCGGCGCGGACCTCTGATGGCGACGGTTCGAGATCAGCCGGAAGTACCATCATCGCGGATTGGCGAATCAGCAGGCCGGGCATCATCTCATGCACCAGCAGGTGCACCAGGTCAGGGCGCGTCAATGCCTGGGGAATGCGGTTGGCAAAGGCGCGAATGAGTTCGTTGGGGTTGTATCGAGTGTCATAAAGCAGGCGATCAGCAATGCGCATAAAACGCTGGTACAAGGGCAACGCGATGATGACAAAAAGCAGCGAGCAAATGAGATAAACCAGGAGAAAATTGGCCTCGAGATGGAACCAGCGCCCGAGGAGCGAAAAGGCGAGCAGGAACGCCGTGCCATACAACGAAACAAAGCTGTACGTACTCAACAAGCGATTGGCGCGAAACTCCAACGTGCCCAGGTAATGCTTGTAGGCGGCATAGGTATAAAAAAGCGGCAGCATGGGCAAAACGAGGGTAGCAAACGCGGCTGTATTGACCAGCAGCGGGCCAGAGCCTAGCAAAACGGGAATCACCCACAACGCCAGACCGGGACCAAACGCCAGCAGAATACCCATCAACATCAAGCGCGCGGCCAGGCGATCGGACGAAGACATCGGACGCCAAAGGCGATAGCTAATGAAAGCGAGGCTCACCAACACCGCCAACGCGTCGCTGGCAATGTAGGCTCGTGGAGGCGGCCACAACCACAACTCGCCCAGGGCCAGAGCCGCGAAGACCAGGTAAAAGGAGCGCAGAAAAACTCGCGAGTTGAGTCGCGGCAAAGGCGTCGGCACATGCCAGTGAAGATGAAGAAAGACCGGCACCATGAGCCACCCGGCCATACGCACAACATAGGCAGACCCTGCAAGATGGCTGTTGGAGGTGAAGCCAGCAGCCAGCCAGATCGCAATCAAGTAATTGCAAACAACCAGCAGCGCCCAGCGCACGTCACGCGGACGCAGAAAAAGCATCACCACGGCGCCTGCTAACCAAAAAGGCAGGACGAACAACAAATTGAATAGCGCCATATTCCAGGTCTGGTTGCCCTGTTCAGGCATATGCCAGGTAATCTGGATTGTTTCCTCATGGCGCTGCACAATGATCGGCACATGATCGCCCGCATCGAAGGCCCCAAATGGCGCCGCCATACGGTTTTCAGCATACATCGCATAGGTCAGGTCGCCGATCTGCAGCAAGCGATCGCCTGGCCAAAGCTGGCGTTGATCTTCGAGACAGCCATGAAGGGCGGCATTACAATCATCGGTATCGAGCACCGTCCAATCAAAGGTCAGGCTTATGCCAGGGTAGTGACCAAGCAACGGATAGGCAAATGTATAAAGCAGGCAGATGAGTAGAACGCCGATGGCAACGATGGGTAAAAGGCCATCCAAGCGCAAAACGGCGCCTCGTTGGTTGTCGCGCATCAGGGGAGTGTGAGGGGCTGCATCTGGTGTGGAAAGATCAGCGCCTTGATCCATCATTGGCTCCCTAAATGTCTAACTCAGGAGGAGTTGCAAGCCCAAGTCGCTGAAATAGAGCCTTTAGAGGAATGATTTGGTGTATCAGCGCGCGCTCGATGGGATCAGGATTTGGCAGGAGAGAGTTGGCCCGCAAATCGGCCAGGCGCCGCCGCGCGGCCTGGTAGCGCAGCACAACCTGGTAGATGGCATAGCTGACAGCGCCGCTGTCAATCAGTATTTGCTGCGCCTGTTGCAAAGCGTCAGCTTCAGCGACGTGCGGCAGCAGGTTGATAAATTGGTCGCGCTGCTCATGCGGCGCGCTGCGGGCATAAAGGATCAGAAGATTATTGCGGCCCTGGGTCCAATCGGGTGAGGCAGGAACCTGCAACGCGTCTTCGAGGTCATCGAACAGCTGGACAAGCTCACCCAACAGGGCGCCAATGGCGTAGATTTCAGCCGCCGCCGCGGCGCTGGCGCCGCCCAGGAGCGCACCCACCTGTAAAGCCACGCCATAAAAAGGCGTGCTCTTGGCTTCGACCACCTTCCAGTAGTTTTCTTCACCGCTCAGGTTCTGCACATCGAGCCACTGGCCGTAAGCGGTTTTCGCGGCCAAAAACGCCAGGCTGCCCTGCACCGCAGCCCGCGGCTCCGCCGGGATGGGCGCCTGGTCAATGACGCGAGCGGCCGCAGCCTGGAAGGCCAGGGCCAGGTTTGCCGCCTGACCGACGCCGATGCGATGATGTTCCCCGCGCGGATCTTCGTCCAAAAGATCATCCACCAGGATGATGCTGATCTGCGAGCACGCCATCGCGGCCACGCCAGGCAGGGCGTCGCGTTCGGCGCCGCCAACGGCTTGACATCCAAACACGGGCAGCAGCCAATCCATGCGCACGTTGTCCGATCTGCGCGTCAAAATAGTCGCCATGGAGGGCCAGGCAGCAATTTCAGGAATAGCTAACAACAACCCAACGATGTCGTCATTGGTCATGCAACTTCCTCAGTGTGTGAAGATCGAAGGCAAAAGAAGCCGGTGAAAAAGCTATAGCGTGTGGGAGATTCCCACACGCTATGAGCCAATGAAGTAGAGTGTAGCCTTCTTAGAAAGATCCACAGACCAGTCGGCAAAATTTAGACGTTCCAACCGGTCCAAACGAAATTGGGGCTAACGTTATGGCCGATGCGCAGCGCCATTCGTTCCGGTCCTTTTATAGTTTTCACCTGACGCAGCGCAATCATCAGGGGGGTGTCCGATTTCGATGACGCCAGCGCGGCATGGAAACGATCAATGGACATGATGTCTTGCATAATGTCTTGCCTCCTATCAGCATGTTTTTGAGCAATGGCAGCAATAGAGATCGAGAACAGAGGTGGCACATAGACAATCATAATCGGCAAATCTATTTCTGTCAAAGGATAGCGTTACCCCGCTTTTGGCCGTGCCGCCTGCACCGCCGCGCGCACGGCCTGCGCCGAATCGAGCGCCAGGACTGACTGCGCCAGCGCGGCCAGAGTCTGACGATTCAACGTGCGCAGCAGCTGCTTGGCCGCGGGAATAGCGGCAGGGTTCATGCTGAATTCATCCAGCCCGAGGCCCAGGAGGATGGGAATGGCCGTCAGATCACCGGCCAGCTCGCCGCAAACGCCGACCCAGCGTCCGCATGCGTGCGCGGCCCGAATGACCTGGTCAATCAGGCGCAGCACGGCCGGATGCAGGGCATCGGTCAAATAGGCGACGCGGGAATTGCCGCGCTCCGCCGCCAGGGTGTACTGCGTCAGATCGTTGGTGCCGATGCTGAAGAAATCCACCGCCGGCGCCAGCCTGTCGGCCATGATGGCCGCGGAGGGGATCTCCACCATGATGCCAACCTGCAAATCGGCCGGCGCAGGCGTCCCCAGCGCGGCCAGTTCACGCTGTATCTTGTCCAGCCAGCCGCGCACCATCGTCACCTCGTCATAGGTCGCGATCATCGGGAACATGATGCGCAGACGCCGGCCCGCGCCGGCGCGCAGCAAGGCGCGCAGCTGCGGCTCGATCAAGTCAGGCCGTTCGGGATAGAGGCGGATGGCCCGCGACCCCAGGAAGGGGTTGTCCTCATGCCCCAGGTTGACGTAGGGCAATTCCTTGTCTCCGCCCACATCGAGCGTGCGCGCGACCAGCGGCCGCGGCCCCAGCGCCTCGAAGATGGCGCGGTAGATTTCTTCCTGCTCCGCCTCCGATGGCGCGACGTCACGGTTCAGATACAGGAACTCCGTGCGCAGCAGGCCCACGCCTTCCGCGCCGGCCTCGATGGCCCGCCGCGCATCGGCCACGCTGCCAATGTTCGCCGCCACTTCGACCTGAACGCCATCCGTCGTGATGGCCGCTTCGCGACTGGCCGTTTCGGCCCGCTGGCGCGCCTCAAGCCAGGCGCGCTGCCGTGTCTCCCAGGTCGCCGTCACGGCCGCGGGTGGGTTGACCAGCACCGCGCCGCTGTCGCCATCCACCACCAGGCGCGCGTCGGCGGGCAAAGCCAAGAGCCGCGCGCCCAATCCAACCACGGCGGGAATACCCAGCGTGCGCGCCAGGATGGCGCTGTGCGATGTGGCGCCGCCCCGTGCGGTGATCAGGCCCAGCACTTTTGCCCGATCCAGGTTGGCGGTGTCGCTCGGCGCCAGGTCATCGGCCACCAGAATGGCCGGCGTGTCCAGGTGAAAAACAGGACGCGCGCCGGCCAGGGCCAGCTGCACCTGGCGTCCGACATCGCGCACGTCAGCCGCACGCGCCCTGAGGTAAGGGTCGTCAAGCGCGGCGTAGGAGGCCGCCATCGTTTCGATAACGTCGTCCCAGGCCGCTTCCGCGTTGACAGCCTGGTTGAAAATGGCCTCTTGCGCCGGCTCCAGCAAAACCGGGTCGTCGAGGAAGAGCAAGTGGGCGTCGAAAATGGCAGCCTCGGCGCGCGCGCCCTGCTGCAGCAGGCGCGTATGCGTCGCTTCGATCTGCTGGCGCGTCGTCTGCCTGGCGGCCTGCAGGCGCTCCCATTCAGCGGCCGGGTCGCTGACGATGCGGCGCGTCACCGGCGGCGCCAGCGGCTCCTGCGTCCCCGGCCGCTCCGGCGAAGGCAGGTGGTCCGGTGGAGACCGGTGCCAAGATCACCGCCATCGGCGATCCCAACCAGTTCCCAACCTACGCCGACCTG
>DAISHS010000219.1:0-7401 GCA_036822415.1 Chloroflexota bacterium | reverse complement strand
CGTCCACATGAAAATCGGTGCTGTTCTGACCCGCATCGCCGACGGCGTGAAGCACAAGCCGCACGGTCTGCTGCGGATATAAGGGCAGATTGTAAACGCGCAGGCTCCAGGTGGCGTTGTGATCCTGGTTGCTGAGCGTAGCCGCGGTGCTCAACAGCGCGCCCGCCATGTCCCGCACTTCCAGCGTCAGAAGGTCAAGGGCGGCCGCATTGTCAGGTTCCTGTGTATCAATTTGCACCCACAGCTGCAGCGTGGCCGTGATGACGCGGGCCGGCAGGGTCACTGTCTGCGTCAAAAAATCGCTGGCGTTCTGATAGCCGCCCAACCATGCGCTCTGATCGCCGCTGTGCGCCATAAAATCGGTCAGTAAGGAAAAGCCAGCCGCCGACGATCCCTCCCACGGCGCCAGGGTAAGCGCCTCGAAACCGCCGTTGACGAGCCATTCCCCGCAGTCATTGGGACGAGCCGCCGCGGCCTGCCCCCGCGGCGCCAGGCAGAGTCCAGCCGCGCCGAGCGCGGCCAGCAGAATAGCTGCCGCCAGAAGCCGCCGCGCGTACGGCGGCCGTCTATCGGCCTCCATCGTGCTAAGTGCAAATTGCCGGCCCTTCATGGCTTACCCTCTTGGCGCAATGCATCTGCAACGGCGCGCCAGACGCAAGACACCGGATTTTTGTAAGAAATCCGGTGTCTCAGTCGTTTTATTCGGTCTGTGCTTCCCAGGCAGCGACGACCCGCTCGAACTCATCCGCATCTTCGATCTCCACAAGGATTTCTTCATCCCCGTCTTGCTCGATCCGCAGAATCATGAGCGGTGTTTCGCCTGCCACCGAGTCGCCCTCATCGTCGGTCTCATCGGCCTCGTCGGTTTCATCGTCATCCAGCGGCGTCAGCACCGCGTAATTGCGGTTGGCTACGGTGATGACTTCCACCAGGGCAAACTCTTCCTCGTTGCCGTCCTCATCGCTCAGGACAATGATTTCCACGCCTTCATCATCGTCGCCCTCTTCGTGGTCATGATCGTGGTCATGATTGTGATTATGGTTCACCTCGTCCGTCCTTTCTGATTCCTTTGCAATCGTTCTCATCTATCGCATGAGCGTTTTCACGCTGTATGATAGCCGCATTACGCCAATCCGTGCACTTCCTCAAGCTCGCTCAACACCCGCTCGAAGATGACCAGTCCCTCGTCAATCAAATCACGCGGGATCATCAGCGGTGGGGCAAAGCGGATGGTGTTAGGGCCGCAACCCAGGATGAGCAAGCCGTGGAAGTAACACTGATCTACCAATTCATTACGCAGCTCCCCGTAGCGCTCCTTAGTGCGCTTATCGGCCACCAGTTCCGCGCCAACCATCAACCCCAAACCGCGCACATCCCCGATCGTGGGGTGGCGCTCAGCCATCTCCTGCAAGCGCGCCTTCAGATATTCGCCTTGCACGCGGCTGCTCTCCATGAACTCATCCTCGATCAGCTGAATCGTGGCCAGGGCCGCGGCGCAGGAAAGCGGATTGCCGCCAAACGTGCTGGCGTGCGCCCCCGGCGGCCAGGTCATCAAGCGCTTGCGCGCCACGATGGCGCCCAACGGCAGGCCGCTGGCAATGCCCTTCGCCAGGCAAATAATGTCTGGCTCCACGCCAAAGTGCTCCATGGCAAACATCTTGCCCGTGCGCCCAAACCCGCTCTGCACTTCATCGGCCACCAGCAGGATGCCGTATTTGTCGCACAAGGCGCGCAGGGCTTGCATCCACGCTAACGGCGGAACAACGTAGCCGCCTTCGCCCTGCACCGGTTCCACAAAAATTGCCGCGACTTCTTGCGGCGGCACATTGGTGCGAAAAACTTCGGCGTCAATCCGGTGTACGCACTCGATCCCGCAGTCTGGATAAGTCAAGTTGACGGGGCAGCGATAGCAATAGCCGTAGTCTACGTGCTCGACGCCCGGCATGAGCGGCGCAAAGCCCTGGCGCTGCACATATTTCGAGGCGGTCAGCGAAAGCGCGCCCATCGTGCGGCCATGGAAAGCGCCGCGAAATGCCAGGAGACGCTGGCGACCGGTGGTGTAGCGAGCCAGCTTGATGGCCGATTCCACCGCCTCTGCGCCTGAATTGGTAAAAAACACCAACGATGGTTCGCTGATCGGCGCTAATTGCGTCAATTTCTCTGCCAATTCGATTTGGACGGGGTAGTAAAAATCGGTGCCAGAATAGTGCAAAAACTTTTCCGCCTGCGCCTTGATCGCCTCAACCACCACGGGGTGGCAATGACCGGTGGCGTTCACGGCAATACCGGCGTTGAAGTCAATGAAGCGGTTGCCGTCTACGTCCCACACCTCAGCGCCCCGACCGTGGTCAATCACAAACGGATACGAACGAGTATACGACGGTGATAGCGCCAGGTGGTCGCGCGCGACAAACATGGCTGAATGTGGGCCTGGCAGCACATGCGTTTGATGTCCATTGCTGGGGGACGTGCTTGTGGGGTGTACGGTTTGCGTTGTCATTTGTCTCTCCTCTTTTGTTCAAGCCGAAAAATATGATGGATTCTATGACCAATGTTCCCTGCCCACGGCTGGCAGCCCGTAAACGGAAATTCACTTCGGTTGGACCCAAGAGGGACACGATGTTTGGTGCGGCGCGGTGACATCATTGGCACGACCGACCTCCTTTGTCGAATACTTTACCAGGCAACTGTCACTTTAGCAAGTCGCCAGCAACAGATGGTAAAACCTTGCTTCACGGCGCAGCTTCAGCCGAGACCAGAATTTGGGTGCGACCGCTGTCCTGGTCAATGGTGATGCTGAGGGCAATTTTGTCATCGCCCTTCTGAAAGACCAGGCTGGTGATCTCAGCCGAGGCAAACCCTTCATCGGAAAGCAAGCGCCAACCGCTGGCTGGCAGCTTGTCTTGATAGAAAGCCACCACCTCAGCCGGCGGCTGCGCGGTCAAGAACGACGAAAAGTTGTGGCTGGTCAACATCGTTTCGGCGCCAGCAGGCAGCGGAAATTCACCGGTCGCAAAACCGGGCGGGCCAAGATCAGCCTGCGGCGCGCCGATGCTCAGCGGCTGGTTGACTGCCAGCACATCGTAAACCAGCGCAATCGTGCCTGCGCCCCGCTGACCTTCGCTCAGTTCGATGTTGCTGCCTTGCGCCTCCAAACGGTAGCGTACAATGAACCCGCCCTCGCGCGCAATCCAAAACTCGCCTTGCGCCGTGTCCATTTCACCGATGCTGGCGATGTTGAGCTGGCGTTTGTCGAAGGCGTAGTGATCGCTGGCGAGGCCGTTGATGGTTTCGACGCCCAGCGCGCGCGCGTCGTTGATGCTGACCAGCAGCTCTGGCGTATCAAAAATCAGGCCGGCCGACTGAAATGGCGCCTGCGCGTCTTCGCTCGATTGAATCCAGTTATCGTCGCCCAGGTTCGTCCAGGTGGTGCTGCCGATGCGAATGGTCTCCATGCGCCCGGCCGCGCCATCGTCAGCGCCCAGGCCCGTGCCTTCCATCAAAATCCGCTGTGCGGCTTGCGGCTGCTGCACATACTCGACCGTGATGCTGATGGTACCCGAAGCAACGACACTGGCGCTCGTTTTCTCAGTAAAATCGTAACGGGTATGGGTGCGATAGCTGGTCAGGCCGTCCATGGCGGCGAGCGCCGCCTGCACGTCAGGCGCCAGCTCGAGCGCGGGCGTCAGGGCTAAACTATCCTCCGCGGCAGTCGGCGTAGGCGTAACGACTGCCTCCGGCGTTGGCGGAAGCTGCGGCAGCGGCGTGGCCGTCTTGTCGTCGCGGCCGCAGCCAATCAGCAAAAGTAGCGCCAGCAAGCAGGTAATCCATAGTTCGGTTCGTCGCATGATTGTTTCCTTTTGGTTCATCTTGGTTCATCGTACCCGCCGATGTTCGTTTTGTCAAACAGCATACCGCTTCATGACCTTGCACAAATCATGATTGATTGGTAAGATAGTTATAGCAGATGACAAGGCTGCTCAAGGTAAACCATATCCAAGGAGGGCATCATGCAAGCCCGCGACGTCATGACAACCAATGTAGTGATCGTACAGACGGATACCCCGATCTCTGAAATTGCACGAATCCTGAGTGTGCTGGGGATCAGCGGCGTTCCGGTGATGGAAGGCGACACCCTGGTGGGCATTGTCAAAGAAGTAGATTTGATTGCGCGCCACGCCCGGCCGCACTATCCTCGCTACCTGCCCTTGCTTGACGCGCAAATTCCGCTGGGCGGTCAGCGCGAGTATCAAGAAATTGTGCGCCGCATCCTGGGTACCACCGCGCACGACATCATGTCCGCGCCGGTGAAAACCTGCCATCCTGACGATGACCTGGAAGAGGTGGCGACGCTGATGGTGGAAAAGAACGCCAATCCGATTCCGGTGATGGACCACGGTCGCCTGGTGGGCATCATCAGCCACACCGATCTCCTGACCGCGTTCAGCAAGCTGGAAACTGCGCCTGAAGATACCGCAGCCTGAGCTGCCCGACTCCCCCCTGCGGTCATCCTCCCAATGCCAACCGGCGTACACGCACCGTCTCCCCCGGTGCGTCGTGCTGCAACGTCAACACGGCATCGCCGGTCAACGCCAGGGGGATGGTGAGCGTCTGCCAGGCTGTTTGCAGCGTCGCCTGCGCGATCAGCGCATGATCGGGGCCTAACACCCGCAGGGTGCTCCCGTCCGGCCCGCTGATCGTCATGTGCAGGGCGGCGGCAGCGCCATGCACGATCTGCAACGTAGCCGTGGGGGCCGCTGAACGCCAAACCGCGTCGCCGGCGACCGTCCGTTCACCCCAGCCCTGGCCCAAGACGAGAAAAGATGCCGGCGCGGCCGGCTTTGCGACTTGATAGACGCGCAGGCGTTCATCCTCATAGACGGGCGCGCTGTGGGCAAAAAGCGCTTCCGCCACGGCCACGGTCGGCGTTCGCTCGCGCGCCCCCGGCATCTTGTAGAAATCGAGCACCACAAAATCCACATCGAGCCAACTGAGGACGCTTGGGCCTACACGCGTCAAATCAATATCCAAAATGTCCGGCCCCAGCGCGCGCAGGGCCTGCAAAACGGGAGCGCGCGTGGTCAGCGTGCGCGGATCATCGCGGCTGATATAACCCACGGTCAGGGGACGGCCATGCACGGTTTGATAAAGCAAATAGCCGGGGCGATCCCAGTTCATCGGCAGGTTGAGCACCGCGCCCTGACCGGGCGTTTGCGCCAATGTCTGATACCAGGCCGGCGTGTCTGGCAGCGATACGGGATAGGGCGCAGGCCAGAATTCGAACAGAACTAACGCGGCCAGGAACGGCCCCAGCCAACGGCGGGCATGCGTTGCACGCGTTATCAGCACGGCGGCGCCGCGGCTGGCAAGCAGGCCCAGGGCCAGCATCACCATGACATCGAAGCGGCTGATGCTGCGCGCAATCCGCATGAAAGGGATGTACTCATAAAGCCAGGCGTCAGGCAAAGGCAACGAACCGCCGCCGGGCAAAAGATCAGTGCGGCCGGCGATGTGCAACACGGGGCCAAGAGCCAGGAGGGCAAAGATCAATGCGCTAAGCAGCCAAAAGCGCGCGCGGCGCCAATCAAACCAGACGCCGACGCCCGCCAGGAACAATGGCGTGAAACCGGCAAAGACGCTGTATTCGCTAAAACTGCTCGTGAAAGTACGATCAGCCCAGCGGCGCACGGCCTGGCCCCAGAGGGGATGAAAGCCCTGGGGGGTGAAAAAGCCGAGCAAATCGGCCGACAGGCGCACGGCTTCGCTGCGCAGCGGCACCATGAAACTGGTTGCACGGGCTTCGCGCACCATCGGCAGCCACAAAGGGCTTAAAACCAGGGCAAAAAGCAGTCCGGCCGCCAGCGGCGCGGCCAGCAAACGCAGCGCGGTCAGCGGCAAGGCGCGGGCGCGGCGGCGCTGGCGCCACAGCGCCAGCCATGCCGCAGGCAAGGCTACCGCGGTAAAGAGCAAACAGTAAACAACGTAGTACCAATCACACAGGCCGACCAGAACCAGGAAGAGACCGGGCTTGAACAAGTCGGCGCGAGTGAGCGCGCCGCGCTGAGCGCGTTGCAAGCCGCGCAGCAGGTAGAGCACGTAGAACGGAATCCACTGCAGCGCGATCAATTGCATATGGCCCAGCAAATGGGCCAGATGATAGGGTGAGAAGGTGAAGATCAGCCCGGCAAGAAAAGCCGGCCAAAACAATGGGCGCTGACCGGGGGGGGAGGGAGAGTCAGCGGCCAAGCCAGTCAGAGCCAGCAGATAGGCGCCCAACCCGCCGGCGGCAAAAGCGAGCAAAACCGCAGCGTTGTAAGCCAGGAAGAGGTTGCCGGTCAGCTGCACGGGCAGCGAGACCACGCCGTTGAACGGGTTGAGAGTATGGAAATAAAGGCTGACGCCGGTGGGATGGTACAAAAGGTCGGTGACATAGGGATCACGCGGCGAATCAACCAGACTCTGCTTCAACCACCAGAAATTCCAGTAGTTTTGCCAGCCATCGAAACTATCGCCTGGAATGGCCTCACCGAGATGCAGAATGAGCGGAAAGGTCAGGATCAGGGTGATGACCAGGTAGAGCAGGAAAACACTGGCGGCGCGTGGGCGCCGCGGCGCCCCAGGCGTCAGGCCTGTCAAGCAGTCAACCTCTGCATCACCTGCGCCAGCGCCTGGCTGCGCAGCTGAGCCGCCTGGGCCAGCAGGTTGTCAACCTGTGCGGCCCGGGCTGCGGTAAAGGCTGTATCCTGAATACTGGTCAAATTGATGCGTACGTTGAGGGCGGCGCCTTGCGCGGCCGCTTCGGCCAACAGGGCGCCAACGCCGCCATCGGTAATGGCGTTGGGATTGCCCACCTGGGTCACGATGACGAGCAGGCGCAGCAGATCCACGGCGGCGACGAGGGTTTGCAGCGGCACGGCCACCGCCCCCTGGTAGGCAGCCTGGATCGCCGCGGCGCGCGCGGCTTTTTGCTCGCTGCTCTCTTTGGGCAGGCGAAAAGCCGCCATGACCTCCCCGAACGCGGCGGCGTCGGCATCCACCAGGGCCAACAAAGCCGCCCGCTGTGCATCAGCCTGGGTGATGATGGCGCGCATGGTGTCATCCACCGCGGCAAACTTGGGGCGATTGGCCGTCAAGCGGCCGACCATGGCGGTCAAAGCCGCGGCCAGCGCGCCCGCCAAGGCGGCCGCACTGCCACCCCCCGGCGCCGCGCTATCCCCGGCCAAATGCTCCGCAAAGCGGGTCACGCTCTCCTCGATCAAAAGGCTTGTTGTCGCTTCTTCGCTCATCTCATTCTCCTTCCCGTTCTTTCCCTGGCGTCATCCTGCCCTCTGCCCTCTGACCTCTGACCTCTGTCCTCTGTCCTCTGTCCTCTGCCCTCTGTCCTCTGTCCTCTGTCCTCTG
>DAISHS010000218.1:0-7412 GCA_036822415.1 Chloroflexota bacterium | reverse complement strand
GCTGTGCGCCGTGTCGCCGGCCGCGGCGGCCCTGCTGACCGCGCCGGAAGCGCCGATCCTGCTGCTGCCGCGGCGGCCAGAGGCGGACGTGGCCGCGTCGGTCGCGCCCGGCCATCCCACCCTCGGCGTCATGCTGCCCTACACGCCGCTGCACCACCTGCTGCTGGCTGCGGTTGATTTTCCGCTCGTCGCCACCAGCGGCAACCTGAGCGATGAGCCGATCTGCACGGACGAGCATGAGGCGGTCGTGCGCCTGGGCGCCATCGCCGACCTCTTTCTGGTGCACGATCGCCCCATTGCCCGCCACGCCGACGACAGCGTGGCCTGGATGCTGGATGGGCAGCCGCAGCTGCTGCGCCGGGCGCGCGGCTTCGCCCCCCTGCCCATCCTCGTCAAGCACGACCTGCCGGTGATTTTGGGCGTGGGCGCGCACCTCAAGAACACCGTCGCCCTCAGCGTTGGCCGTCAGGTCTTCATCAGCCAGCACATCGGCGACCTGGAAACGCCGCAGGCCATGCGCGCGTTCGAGCGCGTCATTGCCGACTTCCTGCGTCTCTACGGGGTCGCGCCGGCGGCCATTGCCCACGATCTGCACCCGGATTACCTCTCCACGCAGTGGGCGCAGGCGCAGAGCCTCCCGCTGATTGGCGTCCAGCATCACCACGCGCACCTGGCCGCCTGCCTGGCTGAGCATCACGTGGACGGGCCGGCCCTGGGCGTGACGTGGGACGGCACCGGCTACGGCGCCGACGGCACAATCTGGGGCGGCGAGTTCCTGTTGGGCGATGCCGCCAGTTTCACGCGGGTGGCGGCGCTGCGCCCCTTCCGCCTGCCTGGCGCGGAAGCGGCTATCCGCGAGCCGGCCCGCATTGCGCTGGCGCTGCTCTGGGAACTTTACGGCGACGCGGCGCTGGAGATGACAGACCTGGCGCCGCTGCAGGCCTTGCGCCCCGCAGAACGCCGGCTGCTGGCGCAGATGCTGCACCGCGGCCTGAACGCGCCGGTGACGACGAGCGCCGGCCGCCTCTTCGACGGCGTGGCCGCCCTGCTGGGGCTGCGCGCGCGCGTCAGCTATGAGGGCGAAGCCGCGCTGGCGCTGGAGTTTGCGGCCGCGGGGCATGGAGCGGATGCCTATCCGATCGCGCTGGCCGCGCCGGCTCCGGCGCGGGGCGACGAGGCCCAGGCCGCGCCCGATCGTCCTGCGCTGCAGATTGACTGGGCGCCCACGCTGCAGGCCATGCTGGCCGACTTGCGTCGCGGCGCTGATCGGGGTATCATCGCCGCGCAGTTTCACCAGGCGCTCGTCGGCGCCATCGTCGCCGTGGCGACGCGCGTGAACGTGAGCCGTGTGGCCCTGACCGGCGGCTGTTTTCAGAACCGCCTGCTCACCGAAGAGAGCGTGAAAGCCCTGCGCCGGGCCGGCTTCGAGGTGCTGCTGCACCGGCAGGCGCCCCCCAACGACGGGGGAATCAGCCTGGGGCAGGTGGCCGTAGCGGCCGCACGCCGGCAGTCTGCGGCGGCCTGAGACGGCCGCAAAAATTTGGAGGTTGCCATGTGTCTTGGTGTGCCCGGAAAAGTGATTGCGATTACGCCAGACCCGCTGGGCATGACGATGGGCAAGGTCAACTTTGCCGGCATTGTCAAAGATGTCTGCCTTGCCTACATCCCTGACGTTCAGATCGGCGATTATGTCGTCGTCCACGTCGGTTTTGCCATCAGCAAGGTGGATGAAGAAGAGGCCGGCCAGGTCTTCAACTATCTGCGTGAAATGGACGAGCTGGGCGAGCTGAGAATTCCGCAGCCGGAATAGCGGGAGGTGGCCGATGCGCTTTGTAGATGAGTACCGCAGCGAGGCCGCTGCGCGCAAGTTCCTGCACGCGCTCGACCGCGCGGCGACACGACCGTGGACGATCATGGAAATCTGCGGCGGCCAGACGCACACGCTGATCAAAGCGGGGATAGACCGCCTGCTGCCCGAAGCCATCACCCTGGTGCACGGCCCTGGCTGCCCCGTCTGCGTGACGCCCCTGGAGATGATCGAGCGCGCGCTGGCCATTGCGCGCCAACCGGGGGTGATCTTCACCTCGTTCGGCGACATGCTGCGCGTGCCCGGCTCGCGCGCTGATCTGCTCAGCGTCAAGGCCCGCGGCGGCGACGTGCGCATCGTCTACTCGCCGCTCGATGCGGTCAAGCTGGCGCAGAAGCACCCGCAGCGCCAGGTCGTTTTCTTTGCCGTCGGCTTCGAAACGACGGCGCCGGCCAATGCCATGGCGGTGTGGCAGGCCGCGCAGCTCGGCCTGGACAATTTCTCCATCCTCTGTTCGCACGTCCTGGTGCCGCCGGCCATGGACGCCATCCTCGGCTCGCCGACCAACCTGGTGCAGGGATTTCTGGCGGCCGGGCACGTCTGCGCGGTGATGGGCTACTGGGAATACGAGCCGCTGGCGGAGAAATACCGCGTGCCGATCGTGGTCACCGGCTTCGAGCCGCTGGACCTGCTGCAGGGCATCGCCATGACGGTGACGGCGCTGGAGGACGGGCGCTACGGCGTCGAAAACCAGTACACGCGCGCGGTGCGCCGTGAGGGCAATGTCCCGGCGCAGACCCTGGTCAGGCAGGTTTTCCAGACGACGGATCGCGCCTGGCGCGGCATCGGCACGATTCCCCTGAGCGGCTATCGCTTGCGGCCTGAATACGCAGCCTTCGACGCGGAGCGGCGCTTCGACGTGGGCGGCGTGACCGCGCAGGAGTCGCCGTTGTGCATCGCCGGCCAGATCATGCAGGGCCTCAAGAAACCGCACCAATGCGCCGCGTTCGGCGCCCGCTGCACGCCCGAGCACCCCCTGGGCGCGCCCATGGTGTCGGCCGAAGGCGCGTGCGCAGCCTATTACCAGTACGGACGGGCCGTTGCCCAGGTGGAAGCTCATGCCTGAACCAGTAGACTTCATGGCCGGGCTGCAGTGCCCGATTCCAATCAGCGAATATCCGCACATCCTGATGGCGCACGGCGGGGGCGGCCGCCTGACGCAGATGCTCATCGAGCGCATGTTCGTGCCGGCGTTTGCCAATGCAACCCTGGAAACGCTGCACGACGGCGCCGTGCTGGCGATCAACGAGGCGCGCGTGGCCTTTTCCACCGACTCGTTCGTGATCAGCCCGCGCCTCTTCCCCGGCGGCGACATCGGATCGCTGGCCGTCCACGGCACGGTCAACGACCTCGCCATGTGCGGCGCGCAGCCGCTGGCGCTGGCGGCCGGCTTCATCCTCGAAGAGGGGCTGCCGATGGACGAGCTGTGGGGCTATGTGCAGTCCATGCGCCGCGCGGCGGCGGCCGTGGGTGTGCCGGTGGTCACCGGCGACACCAAGGTCGTTGATCGGGGCAAAGGCGATGGCCTCTACATCAACACCACCGGCATCGGTCTGATTCCGGCCGGCGTGCACGTGGCCCCGACGCGGGCGCAGGTCGGCGATGTGGTCCTGGTCAGCGGCGCCATCGCCGTGCATGGGATTGCGATCATGTCGGTGCGCGAGGGCCTGGCCTTCGAAACCACGATCGCCAGCGATTCAGCCCCCCTGCACGAGCTGGTCGCGCAGGTTCTGGCCGTCGGCGGCGAGCACGTGCACGTTCTGCGCGATCCGACCCGCGGCGGCGTAGCCAGTACGCTGAACGAGATTGCCCAGGCGGCCGGTCTGGGCATCCGCCTGGACGAAGCCAGGATTCCGGTATGGGATGCCGTGCGCGGGGCCTGTGAAATCCTGGGCCTCGATCCGCTCTACGTCGCCAACGAGGGCAAATGCCTGCTGATCGTGGCGCGCCAGGCGGCGGAGGCGGTGCTGGCCGCGCTGCAGGCGCATCCGCTGGGGCGCGAAGCCGCCGTGATTGGCGAAATCGTCGCCGACCACCCCGGCCGCGTGGTCTTGCGCAGCCAGATTGGCGGGCAACGCGTGGTTGATCGGCTCAGCGGCGAGCAGCTGCCCCGCATCTGCTAGAAGGCAGAACAATTCATCCCCAGACCTGTTTTATCTCATATGCGCCTGGATGAGATTCCGCTACAATCCTCGTGATGTATTTCACACATTAGCCGCAGGAGATCCAGATTCTTGCGGGATGAGGAGTCTCATTATGTCGTCGAACTCGAGTGGCGCGGGCAGCGGGCCGTTGCTTCCAGGCGTGGTGATAGACGGGCAGCCGGTACAGGCGCGGGCTGGAGATTCCATCCTGGACGTTGCACGTGCGAATGACATTACCATCCCCACCCTCTGCCACCTGGAAGGTCTGAGCGATGTCGGCGCCTGTCGCTTATGTATGGTCGAGACGCAGGTCACCAACAAGCTGATTCCAGCCTGTGTGACGCCTGCGACCCCAGGGCTGGAAGTCAGAACCCAGTCGCCCACCCTCACGGCTTATCGGAAAATGGTGTTAGAGCTGCTGTTTTCCGAGCGCAATCACATCTGTTCCGTGTGCGTAGTCAATGGTCACTGCGAGCTGCAGAGCGTGGCCCAACGCTGCGGCGTTGATCATGTGACCTACGCCTACGCCTGCCCGCCGCTGCCTGTTGATTTCTCCCATCCGCGCTTTGGCCTCGATCACAACCGCTGCATCCTGTGCTCACGCTGCATACGCGTATGCGCGGACGTCGAAGGGGCGAGCACCTGGGGCCTGCAGGAGCGGGGCAGCCTCACCATGCTGATCGCCGACCTGGCGCAGCCCTGGGGCGAATCGCAGACCTGCACCAGCTGCGGCAAGTGCGTTCAGGTCTGCCCCACCGGCGCGTTGTTCGAGAAGGGCAAGGCGGTGGCTGAAATGACCAAGCGTCCAGATTTGATTTCAGAATTGGTGCAGAAGCGCCAGAGGAGCAAGGCATGACGAAACCATCCTTTGCCACGGTCTGGCTCGATGGCTGTTCGGGCTGTCACATGTCGTTCCTTGATATTGACGAGCGGCTGATCACCCTTGCGCAGCTGGTTGACATCGTCTACAGCCCCCTGGTTGATATCAAGGTCTTTCCAGCGCATGTTGACATCGCGCTGGTCGAAGGCGCGGTGAGCAGCGAAGAAGACCTGGAGAAAATCAAGCACATCCGCGCCCATACCACGACCTTGATCTCGCTGGGGGACTGCGCGGTCACCTCCAACGTGCCTTCGATGCGCAATCCCTGGGGGCCTGACGCGGTTCTACGCCGGGCCTACATCGAAAACGTGGGCTATCGCCCGCTCATCCCCGACCAGGTGATTCCACGCCTGCTGCCGAAGGTCATTCCCATCCACCATGTGGTGACGGTGGATGTGTTCATTCCCGGCTGTCCACCGTCCGCGGACACCATTTTCCACGTGCTGAGCGAGCTGCTGCAAGGCCGCACGCCGGACGTGTCGGCCCTCACCCGGTTCGGGGCTTAACGGGGCGCAAGCGCGAGGAGACCATGATATGCCACAACAGATTTTGATTGACCCCGTCACCCGCATCGAGGGCCATTCCAAGATTACGATTCAGCTCGACGATGAGGGGGTGGTGCAGGACGCCCACTTTCACGTGACGCAGATGCGTGGGTTCGAGAAGTTCTGTGAGGGACGCCCCTTCTACGAAATGCCCAGCCTGATGGAGCGCATCTGCGGCATCTGCCCGATCAGCCACCTCCTGGCTTCGGCCAAGGCGTGTGACGCCCTGATGGCGGTGCGCGTGCCGGCGACCGCCGTGGCGCTGCGCCGCATTCTCAACCTGGCGCAGCATCTGCAGTCGCACGCGCTCAGCTTCTTCCACCTCTCGGCGCCCGATTTCGTGCTCGGCCTGGATGCCGACCCCGCGGTGCGCAACATCGTCGGCCTGCTGCAGGTCAACCCGGCGATGGCGCGCGATGGCATCCGCCTGCGTCAATTTGGCCAGCAGATCATCGAATGGCTGGCCGGCAAACGCATCCACCCGGCCTGGGTCGTGCCCGGCGGGGTCAACGCGGCCCTCAGCGCAGAGACGCGCGACCGCATCCTGACCAACATTCCGGAGATGTTGGAGATCACCGCGCGCACGCTGGCCTGGTTCAAGCCTACGTTTGAACGCTTCAGCGCGGAAGTCGCAGTGTTTGCCAACTTCCCGACGCTGTTCATGGGCCTGGTCACCGACGACGGTTCGCTCGAGCATTACGATGGCAAGCTGCGCTTCATGGACGCCAAAGGCGGGCTCGTCGCCGACAGGGTGGAACCGGCGCGTTACCAGGACTACATCGCCGAAGCGGTCGAGCCGTTCTCGTACCTGAAATCGCCATTCTACCGCCCCCTGGGGTATCCAGACGGCATCTATCGCGTCGGCCCGCTGGCGCGTCTCAATCTGGCCGATCGCTGCGGCACGCCGCGTGCGGACCAGGAGCTGGCGGAGTTCCGTCAACTGCAAGACGGGCCGGTCATGAGCTCGTTTTACTATCACTATGCACGCCTGATCGAGATCATGTACGACCTGGAACGCATCGAGCAGCTCCTGCTTGAGCCAGACATCCTCGATTCTCACGTGCGCGCCGCTGGCGGCCCCAACGCGCGCGAGGGCGTCGGCGTCTCCGAGGCCCCGCGCGGCACGCTCATCCATCACTACCGGATTGATGACAATGGCCTCATCACCTGGGCCAACCTGATCATTGCCACCGGCCATAACAACCTGGCCATGGACCGGGGAGTTTTGCAGGTGGCCCGGCGCTTCGTGCACGGCCCGCAGCTGCAGGAGGGCATGTTGAATCGGGTGGAAGCGGTCATTCGCGCCTACGATCCATGCCTGAGCTGCTCAACCCACGCCCTGGGCCACATGGCGCTGCACGTGCAGCTGCTTGGCCCCGACGGCGCCGTCCTGGACGAGCTGCAACGTGACTGAACAGGCGCCGGTGCTCATCATCGGCTACGGCAACCCGCTGCGGCGTGACGATGGCATCGGCTGGGTCGTAGCCCAGCGGCTGGCGAACGACCTGGACGCGCACGCGGTCCAGGTCGTCGCCTGCCACCAGCTCACACCAGACCTGGCCGAGCCGGTCAGCCGGGCGGCGCAGGTCATTTTTATTGACGCACGCGCCGATGGCATGGCGGGCCAGGTGTCATGTCAATGGCTGCCTCCTGACCTGACTACGCTGCCGACATCGGCCCATCACCTCACGCCGGCGGCGTTGCTGGCCTGGAGCAGCGCCCTTTACGGCGCCAGTCCAGGCGCCGCGTGGGTCATCTCCGTCAACGGCGCCTGTTTCGACTACGGCGAGGGCTTCTCGCCCGCGGTCACGGCCGCGCTGCCAGTCTTAGTCAACCTCGTCGCGCAGCACATCGCCATCTCCGTGTAGGACTTCCTCGCTCGGCGAGGTCTTGGAGATCTGGAGACCTGCGAGGTCTTGGAGACCCGGAGACCTGCGAGGTCTTGGAGACCCGGAGACCTGCGAGGTCTTGGAGAC
>DAISHS010000217.1:0-7430 GCA_036822415.1 Chloroflexota bacterium | reverse complement strand
GGGTGCCGTTCATCCATTTCTTCGATGGCTTCCGCACCAGCCATGAAGTGACCAAGATCGAAGTGCTGGACACGGACGACATCCGCGCCATGATTGATGACACGTTGGTCGCGGCGCACCGCGCTCGCGGCCTCAACCCTGACCATCCCTTCATGCGCGGCACCGCGCAGAACCCCGATGTCTACTTCCAGGGTCGTGAAACGGTCAATCCCTACATGAAGGCGACGCCGGCCATCGTCCAAAAGACGATGGATCGGTTCGCACAATTGACCGGGCGTCAGTACCATTTGTTCGATTATGTGGGCGCGCCGGACGCGGAGAAAGTGATCGTGGTCATGGGTTCGGGCGGCGAGACGGCGGAAACTACAGCCGCTTACTTGAACAGCCGCGGGGCCAAGCTGGGCGTTCTCAAAGTGCGCCTGTTCCGGCCGTTCAGTGCGCTCGATTTTGTGGCGGCGTTGCCAGCTACTGTCAAAACCATTGCCGTGCTCGACCGCACCAAGGAGCCGGGCAGCGCTGGTGAACCGCTGTACCAGGATGTGATCACCGCGCTGTTCGAAACGGGCCGCTTCGTCAAGGTCATCGGTGGGCGCTACGGCCTGGGCAGCAAGGAATTTACCCCGGCGCAGGTCAAGGCTGTCTATGATGAGCTGGACAAGGCCGCACCCAAGAACCATTTCACCGTTGGCATTACCGACGATGTGGGACAGACCAGCCTGGAGGTTGACCCAACCTTCGATTTGGAACCAGCCAGTGTCGTGCGCTGCCTGTTCTATGGACTGGGCGCCGATGGAACGGTGGGCGCCAATCACAACAGCATCAAGATCATCGGCACTGAGACCGACAACTACGCGCAGGGTTACTTTGTTTACGATTCCAAGAAATCGGGCACGGTGACGGTCTCCCATCTGCGTTTTGGCCCGCAGCCCATTCACATGCCTTTCTTGATCTCCAGCGCTAATTTCATTGCCTGCCACCAGTTCAATTTCCTGGAGCGCTACGATGTACTGGAGAAGGCCGCGCCGGGCGCAACGTTCCTGCTCAACAGCCCCTTCGGCCCCGACGATGTGTGGGATAACCTGCCGCGCGAAGTACAGCAGTCTATCATTGACAAGCGCCTGAAATTGTATGTCATTGATG
Source organism: Chloroflexota bacterium (assembly GCA_036822415.1). Lineage (GTDB taxonomy): Bacteria > Chloroflexota > Anaerolineae > SSC4 > Amarolineaceae > Amarolinea. Next base: position 6,290 of record DAISHS010000217.1, on the reverse strand, counting down.
CGTATCAGGTGGCCCGCGAGACCGGCATGGGTGTCCGTATCAACACCATCATGCAAACCTGCTTTTTTGACATCTCTGGCGTTCTGCCGCATGACGAGGCGATTGCAGCCATCAAGAACTCGATCCGCAACAGCTACCTGAAGAAGGGCGAGGCGGTCGTGCAGCAGAACTTTGCCGCGGTGGACTATACGCTTGAGCACCTTTACCCGGTCAAGGTCCCCACGCAGGTGAGCAGTGCGATCATGAGGCCGCCGGCCGTTTTACCGGCCGCGCCAGCGTTTGTGCAAGGCCTGACAGCCATGCTGATGGCCGGCAAGGGCGACAGCGTTCCAGTCTCGATGATGCCCGCGGACGGCACTTATCCCACCGGCACCTCGCAATGGGAGAAGCGCAGCATTGCGCAGGAGATTCCGGTTTGGGATGAGGATGTTTGTATTCAGTGCGGCAAATGCGCCCTGGTTTGCCCCCATGCGGCTATCCGCATGAAGTTCTATCCCCAGGAACTGGCCGCCAGCGCGCCGGAGAGCTTCAAGACGCACAAGGCGATTGGCAAGGAGTTCCCCGACATGCTGTGCACCATTCAGGTGGCGCCAGATGACTGCACCGGCTGTGGCGCCTGCGTTTACATCTGCCCGGCCAAGAACAAGAAGGAGCCGCGCTTCAAGGCCATCAATATGGCGCCGCAGCTTCCGTTGCGCGAAGCAGAGCGGGTTAACTACGATTTCTTCCTGAACCTGCCGGAGATTGATCGCGACCTGGTCAAGATAGACTCGGTCAAAGGCTCGCAGCTGCTGCAGCCGCTCTTCGAGTATTCGGGCGCGTGCGCCGGCTGCGGCGAAACGCCCTATCTCAAGCTGCTTTCGCAGCTGTTCGGCGATCATCTGGTCATCGCCAATGCCACCGGCTGCTCTTCGATCTACGGCGGCAACCTGCCGACGACGCCCTGGGCGCAGAACGATGAAGGCCGCGGCCCTGCCTGGTCGAACAGCCTCTTCGAGGACAACGCTGAGTTTGGCCTGGGCATGCGGCTGTCGCTTGACAAGCAAACCCAGTTCGCCCAAGAGCTGGTGCAGACGTTGCGTGATCTCATCGGCCACACGCTGGCGGATGAACTATTGGCGGCCGATCAAAGCAAGGAGAATGGCATTCGTGCACAGCGTGCCCGCGTGGCCCAACTCAAAGCGATCCTGGCCGAGTCCACCCATCCGCAGGCTGCCCTGTTGTTGAACGTGGCGGAGAACCTGGTCAAGCGTTCGCTCTGGATCGTCGGCGGCGACGGCTGGGCCTATGATATTGGCTACGGCGGCCTGGACCATGTCCTGGCTTCGGGACGCAATGTCAATGTCCTGGTGCTCGATACCGAAGTCTACTCGAACACGGGCGGGCAAAGCTCGAAGTCCACGCCACGCGCGGCCGTGGCGAAGTTTGCGGCCGCCGGCAAGCGGACGCCGAAGAAGGACTTGGGCATGATTGCCATGAGCTACGGTTATATCTATGTCGCACGCGTGGCCATGGGCGCCAATGACGCCCAGACAATCAAGGCCTTCTTGGAGGCTGAAGCGTTCGATGGGCCTAGCCTGATCATCGCCTACAGCCATTGCATCGCGCACGGCTATGATATGAAGGTGGGCAGCGATCAGCAGAAGGCCGCGGTGACCAGCGGGCACTGGCCGCTCTTCCGTTACAACCCGGCCGCGGTGGCCGAGGGCCACAACCCTCTCCACCTCGATTCGAAGGCGCCTTCGATTTCCTTCCAGGATTACGCCTACAAGGAAACGCGCTATAACATGCTCACCGCTTCCAAGCCGGCCGAAGCGCGCCAGCTCATTCAACAGGCTCAACGCGACGTGACCGAACGTTGGCACTTGTACGAAGGAATGGCTTCGATCAAGTTCGGCAATGACGGGCCTGAACACGCTTGATAGGGTAAACTCCTGGCCAGGGGCAACGCACGCTTGCGCGACGTTGCCTCTGGCCAGGCGCATGACGATAGAAAGGAAGCACTATGGACCTCTCGACCACTTACATGGGACTGAAATTACGTAATCCTATCGTGCCTTCGGCTTCTCCCCTGTCGAAGAGCATTGACAATATCCGCCATATGGAAGATATGGGCGCGGGCGCGCTGGTGATGTACTCGTTGTTCGAAGAACAGATTGTACATGAGTCAAAGGCGCTCGATCATTTTATCTCCTACGGCAGCCATTCCTATGCCGAGGCGCTCAATTACTTCCCCACGGCGCATGAGTTCAATCTCGGCCCCAATGAATACCTTGAGCATCTCTTCCGGGCCAAACAAGCCGTGAACATTCCGATCATTGCCAGCCTGAACGGCGTCAGCCTGGGCGGTTGGATTGACTATGCCCGGTTGATGGAGCAAGCAGGCGCGGACGGCCTGGAGCTCAATCTCTACTTCCTGGCGACCAACCCTGAGATGACCGCACAGACGGTGGAGCAGGATTACCTGGATGTGCTCAAGGCGGTCAAGGCCACGGTCAAGATTCCGGTCGCCATGAAGCTCAGCCCCTTCTTCAGCGCTTTCCCCAACTTTGCTCATCGCCTGGATGAAGCCGGCGCCGATGCCCTGGTGATGTTCAATCGTTTCTACCAACCAGAGCTTGATGTCGAAGCGTTAGAGGTCGTTCCCCACATCGTTCTCAGCACCCCTGATGAATCACGCGTGCCCATTCGTTGGGCCGCTATTCTTTACGGCCACATCAAGGCTTCCCTGGCTATCACCAGCGGGATTCATACGCCGGAGAATGTATTACAAGCCATCATGGCCGGCGCCGACATCACCAACGTTTGTTCGCTGCTGCTGAAGTCGAGCATTGCCAAGATTGACTGGCTGGTGAAGAGCGTCACCTGGTGGATGGAAGAGCACGAATATGAATCCATCGAACAGATGAAGGGCAGCCTCAGTCAGCGTTCCGTGCCGGAGCCGGGCGCCTTCGAACGCGCCAATTACATGAAGGCCCTGACGAGCTACCGCGTCTAGCCTGCTGGCCGGGCGCGCAAAAGGTGGAAGTCGGTTAGGGCCTCCCACGGGATCACAGCATGAAAAAGAGCGGGACGATGGTCCTGCTCTTTTTTATCAAAACCCGCCCCGTGCGGCTGACTCAGGGCCTGGGCGGCGTAAATTCAACACTTGACCGCAGCGCGCCTCGTATTGTACAATCAGCGTACTCTATGCTCAAGGTGATCTGCTATGCCCTATTTCTACGCGTTTAGCGTTCTTGTTTCCGCTTTTCTTCTTTTCCAAATCCAGCCGCTGATCGGAAAATATATCTTGCCCTGGTTTGGCGGGACGCCGGCCGTCTGGTCTACCGTGCTGCTTTTTTTCCAGGCGCTCTTGACTGGCGGCTATGCCTATGCCTATTGGCTGCTTGGCCGCGGCCAGCGCCGCCTGCAGGGCGCCGTTCACCTGATTGCGCTCGGCCTTTCGCTGGGGCTGCTGGCGCTGACCGCGCTTTCCTGGCCTTCGCCGCTCACTCCCGATGTCAGCTGGCGCCCCCAGGGCGCTGATTTGCCTATTTGGGATATCCTCAAAGTTTTGGCTGTGGCCGTCGGCGTCCCCTACCTGCTGCTTGCCTCCAACAGCACGCTCATGCAAGGCTGGTTTAGCGATGATCACCCCGGCCGCACGCCGTATCGCCTCTACGCGCTCTCCAATGCCGGCTCGCTCGTGGCCCTCATCAGCTATCCTGTGATTTTCGAGCCGCTGCTGACCGTGCGCACGCAGGCCTACGTCTGGTCGGCCGGCTACCTGATCTTTGCGATCAGCGCCGGCTATCTGGCCCTGAGAACCCTGCGGCGAGCGCCAGCGGACGCTCTGGCGGTCAGTAAAGAGAGCCAGGCGGAGGCGCAGCAACGACCGCGCCTCGCTGTGTATCTTCTTTGGATTGGCTTAGCCGCCTGCGCCTCAACGCTGCTGCTGGCAGTCACCAGCCAGATCACCCAGGAAGTGGCGGTCATCCCTTTTTTGTGGGTCATCCCGCTGACGATTTACCTGCTGACCTTCATCCTCACCTTTGCCGGTGGGCGCGGCTATGCGCGCCAACCGTATCTGATCGCCTTCTTTGTCCTCAGCCTGGTTAGTGTTTGGATGCTGGTCAAGTCGCCGCCCTTCAGCATCACCACCCAGATCATGACCTACCTGCTGCTCCTCTTCATCTGCTGCATGATCTGCCACAATGAGATGTACAAGCTGCGCCCGCACCCACGCTTCTTACCTGCGTTCTATCTGATGATGGCGCTCGGCGGCGCGCTGGGCGGCATTTTTGTGACCCTGTTGGCGCCTTTACTGTTCTCGACCGGTTTTTGGGAGCTGCAGTGGGGATTGATCTTATGCGGGGTTTTGCTCACGCTCATCATGCACCGTGAACGCGCGCCTGTCCCGCTCAAACGACAACAGAAGGCGCGGGCGCGAGGGGAGCAACCGCGCCCACGCTGGAAGCCGGTCGTCATCGCCTCCGGGGTGAGCGTCCTGGTTTTGGCTGGGTTCGTGCTTTTGGTCATGCAAGCGATTTCGTCAGGCTCGCTCCTGGCTGCGCGTAATTTCTACGGCGTCCTGCGCGTATGGCAGATCAACGAAGCGCAGCCCGCGCTCCTTGCCTACCAGTTGACGCACGGAAAGACAGTGCACGGCTCTCAATTCGAAGCAGCCGAAATACGCAAGGTGCCGACAACTTTTTACGCCGAAACTAGCGGCGTTGGGCTGCTGTTCAAGAACCATCCGGCGCGCCCAGGCAATTTGCATGTTGGCGCCCTGGGCCTGGGCATTGGCACGGTTGCCAGCTATGGGGAGGCCGGGGACAGTTTCCGCTTTTATGAAATCAACCCGGATGTCATTCGCATCGCGCAAGGCGAGGGCGGTTATTTTTCTTTCCTCCGCGATTCAGCCGCCGCTGTTCAGGTCATTCCGGGCGATGCGCGCATGTCGCTCGAACGTGAGCTGGCAAGCAGTGGCCCGCAGAACTTTGATATCCTGGTGTTGGATGCTTTCAGCGGGGATGCCATGCCGCTGCACCTTCTCACCCAGGAAGCCTTTGCCATCTACCTGAAACACCTCAAGCCCGATGGCGTGATTGCGATCAATGTTTCCAACCGCTACTTCAATCTCGATCTGGAGGTTTTCAAGCAGGCCGATGCGCTCAACCTGAAGGCCGCCTTGATCGAAGACAGCGGCGATGTAATTCAGAGCTATGACTCGGTCTGGATGCTGCTGAGCCGCCAACCAGCGATCCTCGATCTGCCCGCGATTGCCGCCCGCCGCTCAGAACGTCCAGCCATTCCCGCCAATTTACCGGCCTGGACCGACGATTTTAGTAACCTCCTGCAAATCCTCAAGTAAAACACAACGGCCCCGCAACGATTTTCAGCGTTGCGGGGCCGTTGCCCGTTTCTTCATGGCGCCAGGCTATGCCTGGCGGATTCGCTTAGCGCATAACCGTCGGTAGGAAGAAGCGCAGCCCTTGGCGCAGCGGGAAGTTAACATTTCCGCTCTCCCCACTGTTAGCCAGGACAAGCCGTCGTGTCAGCGGTCCGATCGGCGTGTAACCGGCCGGCCAGTGCTCGATCGTGACGAAGTAGGTCCCTGGCGGCAGGTCTTGCACCAGGTAACGGCCAGGCAGGAACAGGTCCGGCCCGCTCGTAACGATCGCCACCTGTTCGCCCAGGTCGTTCTTCACGCTGAGCACGACATCGCTCACCAATGGCTCATCATCGAAGTTGCCATCCGGCGTCGTGTCTTCCCAGGTTAGACCATTGATGCTGACGGCCGGGCAGGCGTCGGTCCCGGCGCCTTCGGTCACTCCTGCGCCAGGCAGGCGACAGGCGCCGACCGGAATGATCGTGACCCAGTGGTCCTCGACCTCGCCGTTACTGGCCGGGCCAGTTGGCAATGCCACCTCAGAGGCCGCGCTGGCAATGCGACAACGGAGATAACTGACTCCGGGTGTCGGCACGGCGAAGCTGCCGAAGGTGAGATAGACAGACTGGCGGCCAGGGCTAGAGTTGACGACGGCAGAGACTCGTTCGCCCGCGTCGAGGAAATCCCCATCGCGGTTGAAATCGAGCCAGCAAGCCAGCGTGGCCGCTTGCCCCGTGGTGTTGACGGCTGTTACCATCAAGTTGACAGCGCCGGAGGCCGTGGTGATAACCGGCAAGACCGCAATGCCGTCCTCGTCATCCACCCCGGTGGCATCGTCTGCGTTACTGTCAGGATTTTGCAAGGCGCCGCTGTCACTGTCTGGCATTTCCCTGCCCAGGTAAAGTCCCGCGGAAACCAC
>DAISHS010000216.1:3086-7469 GCA_036822415.1 Chloroflexota bacterium | reverse complement strand
TCGACCTGCAATCGAGCGTCGGCAACGTCGAAATCCGGCGCGTGCCTTGACCTGAGCGCCGCGCCGCACGCTTGTGCAAGAGCGGAGAGTCAATCTCTCCGCTCTTTTTTGTCGAATGGGCGCCCAGATCAAGGCTGCCGCGGGCGCCGCCTGTGACCTGCACGTTGCGCAGCGGCCATCTCCCGGCGTCAATCTCCGATCGTTGGCATTTCCGCGCAGTGATGCTGTCCTGGCAGGTTTGTGGTAAAATAGCCGCCATCTGAGCAGGCTGGGCCACGGCCTGGCAAACGAGGTGACACCATGCACGTCTCACGCATCATCCATCACGCCCATCAACTGTTGACGGTGGCCGCGCCGCCGGGCGGCGGGCCGCGCCGCGGCGCGCAAATGGCCGACATCGGCCTGATCGAAAACGGCGCGCTGGCGCTCAAGGGCGAAGTCATCGTCGCGGTGGGCACGTCCGCGCAGATCATGGCGTCGCACACGGCCGATGAACTGATTGACGCCCGCGCGTGCATCGTGCTGCCCGGCTTCGTGGACCCGCACACGCACGTGGTGTGGGCCGGCGACCGCGCCTCGGAGTTCGAGATGCGCATTGCCGGCGCCAGTTACATGCAAATCATGCAGGCCGGCGGCGGCATCGTCAGCACCGTCAAGGCCACGCGCGCCGCTTCCGTGGCAGAACTGGTCGAGCAGACCGCGCCCCGCCTGGATCGCATGTTGGCGCACGGCACCACCACCGCCGAAGCCAAGACCGGCTATGGTCTCAACCTGGATGATGAAATCAAGATGCTGGACGCCATCCGCATTTTGGATGAGGACCACGCGCTGGACCTGACGCCCACCTTCCTGGGCGCGCACGCGGTGCCGCCGGAGTTCAGCGGCCGCACGGACGCCTACGTAGATTTTCTGGTGAGCGAGGTGATCCCGGCCGTGGCCGACCTGCACTACCAGGTGGTGCTCAACCGGGCCGATGGCGGCCCTGATTACACGACCTACACGCCGGCCGCGCGCTTTTGCGATGTCTTCTGCGAGCAGGGCGTCTTTGACCTGGCGCAGAGCGAGCGCATCCTGACCGCGGCGGCGGACGCGGGCATGGCGCTCAAACTGCACGTGGATGAATTTGCCCCGTTGGGCGGCACGCCGCTGGCGGTGCGCCTGGGCGCCACCTCCGTGGATCACCTGGTCAGCACGCCGCCTGAACATCTGGCGCTGCTGGCCGCGTCCAATACCATCGGCGTGGCCCTGCCTGGCACCCCCTTCGGCCTCGGCCATCATGAGTTCACCCCCGCACGACGCCTGCTGGATCTGGGCGGCGCGCTCGCCCTCGCCACCGACCTCAACCCCGGCACCTGCTGGTGCGAATCCATGCAGTTCATCATCGCCCTGGCCTGTCGCTACCTGCGCCTGACGCCGGCCGAAGCGATCTGCGCGGCGACGCTCAACGCCGCGCACGCCATTGGCCTGGGCGATGTCGTGGGCAGTCTGGAAGCGGGCAAACAGGCCGACATCCTCCTCCTCGGCGCGCCTGACTATCGCCACCTGGGCTATCGCTTTGGGGGAAACCTGGTCAAGCAGGTGATCAAGCGGGGCAAGGTGGTATCTGCGCAGTGAAGTTCTGGCGCAGTGGTTGATTGTTTTGACGGTTCCAGTGGAAGCCGGCCAGGAGCGAGGCCGTTGGAGGAGTCAGCGGGGAGCAGAAGAGAAGTAGAGGCGCAAGAGAGAAGCTAAAATCCCTCTGCAAGTTGACAACTGGGCAGCGTCCGGTGCTCTCAAAAGGCGGTGACGTATGGCGGCGGTGATCGAGGTCAGCCAGGTCAATAAGATGTTTGGCGCGCAGGTGGCGTTGCGCGATATCAACCTGAGCGTGCAGGAAGGCGAAATTTTCTGCCTGCTCGGCCCCAGCGGCAGCGGCAAGACGACCCTCATTCGTCTGCTCAACGGCGTTTACTTCCCCACACAGGGCCGGGTTTCGGTCTTTGGTAAAGCGCCGGCCCATTTTTCGCGCGCAGAGCGTGAACAGATCGGCTACATGCCGCAGATGTTCGTACTCTACCCCAACCTGAGCGTGGCCGAAAACCTCAACTTCATGGCCTCTGTCTACGGCGTCAGCTGGCAGGAACGGCGCCAGCGCCTGCCGCACTTGATGGAGCTGGTCAAGCTGACCGAATATCAGCACGCCCTGGCCGGCAACATCTCTGGTGGCATGAAACGGCGCCTGGAATTGGCCTGCGCGCTGCTGCACGAACCGGCGCTCGTCTATATGGATGAACCGACGGCGGGCATTGACCCCATTCTGCGGGCGACGCTGTGGAAGGAATTCCGCAGCCTGCGCGATCAGGAGCGCATCGGTGAGCATGGCCAAGCGCTGGGTCGGCGCACCCTCTTCGTCACCACGCAGTATGTCAACGAGGCCGATGTCTGCGACACCGTGGCTATCGTGGCCAAAGGGGAGCTGGTGGCCCTGGGCGCGCCGGCTGAGCTGCGCGCCCGCGCCCTGGGCGGCGAAGCCATTGACATCATCGCCGATCAGATGACGCGCGAGCACAAGGCCTTGCTGGAGGCTTTTCCCTGGGTGCGCAGCACCGAAAGCCACGGCTTCGATCATCTGCGCGTGGTGGTGGACGATGCCCAAACACGCCTGCCGCTGATCGTGCAGGCGTTGTACCAGCGCCAGCTCGACCTGGACAGCGTAGATATCGTGGATTTGAAATTCGACGATGTCTTTGTCCGGTTGATCGAGCAGCACGAAAAAGAGAAGCAGGAGTAAGCGCCGTGCCCAAATTTTTGCTACGCTTGATCTCGTTTCCCAGCAAGGAAATCTGGGAGGTGCTGCGCCAGCCGCGGCTGGCGCTGACCCTCATCCTCGGCCCTTTCCTGATCCTGCTCCTCTTTGGCGTCGGTTACACCGGCGCCCGGCCTCAGGTCAGGGTTTTGATGGTGGCGCCGGAGGGCGCCGCGGTCCGTGACCAGATCAAGTCTATCGCCGGACAGTACGGTGGGCCGATCAAGGTGGTGGAAATCACCAGCGATGCCGCGGCCGGGCAGCAGAAGCTCGCCAACAAGGAGGTGGATGTGCTGGCGCAGTTTCCGGCCGACGCCTACGCCGAGTTTCACAGCGGTCATCCGATTACCCTGACCGTGCTGGTCAATGAAATTGACCCGGTGGGCGCGGATTACGCCGCCTATCTGGTCAATGCGCTGGTCACGCGCATCAATCAAGACCTGGTGGTCGAAGGGCTGGCCCGTGCGCGCACTCTGTCAGTCGGTTTGGATGAGTTTTCACAGGACACGCTGACGCGCCTGGACGCCTTGGATCAGGCCCTGGGGAATGGCGATACGGCGACGGCCCTGGCGCGCCTGGATGAACTTGAGCAGCAGGTAGATGCCGCGTCCCTGGGGTTGGACACGGCCCTGGGCGTGAGCGGCAGCGTCTACGCGGCCGTCGGCCAGGCGGTGGGCGGTTCCGATGAGGAGGTGCAAAAGCTGCAGGCCGGGCGGGCCGCGCTGCGCGAGATGAAAGCGACCATCCGTGAGGCGCGCGCGCAACTTCAGCAGGTTGGCGGCGGCGATGTGTCCAAATCACGCGCGCAGCTGCAAAAGGCACGCGGGCTGATGGATCAACTGCAAGAGGTTGGCGCGCTGCTGCGCGACATCCCGCCGGAGGTGCTGGTCAATCCCTTCGCGCTCGACATCCGCAACATCAACAGCGAACGGCTGCACGGCCGGCCGCCTGGCTACATTGACTTCTATGCGCCGGCGGTGTTGGCCTTGCTCGTGCAACACCTGGCCGTCACCTTTGGCGCGCTCTCGCTGGTGCGCGAGAAGCTCCTGGGCGCCGACGAAATTTTTCGCGTGGCGCCGATTGCGCCGGTGGAAATTCTGACGGGCAAATATCTCAGCTATATCATCCTGGGGTTGGCGCTGGGCGGCATCCTGACCGCGCTCATTCGCGTGCTGGGCGTGCCGTTCTTTGGCAGTTTTTGGGCTTTTTTCTTGACCCTGCTGCTGGTCACGGTCGCCTCACTGGGGCTGGGCTTTTTCATCTCGCTTATGTCGCAGTCTGAAAGCCAGGCGGTGCAGCTTTCGATGATCTCGCTCCTGGCCGCCGTCTTCTTCAGCGGCTTCTTCCTGCCTATCAGCGGCCTGCGCCTGCCCATTCAATACCTGGCCTACGCCCTGCCGGTCTACTACGGCCGCGAAGCGTTCCAACGTATCTTCCTGATTGGCTCCTGGCCCAATCCACAGCATCTGCTGGCCTTACTGGCCCTGGCCCTCTTTTTCTTCGTCCTCAACAGCATGCTCTTTGCCCGCGACTACCGTAAGCAGTAAGTGCATAATGCAAAGTGCATAATGCAGGGTGCTGCCAGCGTTCGGCGCTTT
>DAISHS010000216.1:1519-2986 GCA_036822415.1 Chloroflexota bacterium | reverse complement strand
CACTTTGCACTTTGCACTTCTATATTACTTTTGGCGCAAGAACCGGGCAGCCTTAGCCAGGCTCCAGTTGACCACGCCGGGCATGACATTGTTCAAAAAAACGCCGGTGCGCGCCAGGCGCGTCAGCACGATCTCGTGTTTGCCCTGCGCCGCGGCGTCCAGGGTTAACTCGGCCACGCGCTGAGCGCTCATGCGGCGCAGCGGATTGCGCGGCTCGAAGCCACGTCCGACCACATTTTGGCTGAAACGGGTGCCGCTGGTGAAAAATGGGCAGACTGTGAGCACGTGAATGTTGTGCTGCGCCACCTCGGCGCGCAGCCCCTGCGCAAAGCCGTTGACCGCAAACTTGCTCGCCGCGTAGACGCTGTCGCTGGGGGTGCCCACCTTGCCGGCCACCGAAGAAATGTTGATGATGAGGCCGCGCCGGCGCGTGATCATGCCAGGCAGCGCCAGGCGCGTGGCGTAAATCAGCGCCAACACGTTGGTGCGGAAGAGATCCTCCACCGGCGCCATCGTCAGGTCTTTGGCCCATACCCCCAACCCCTGACCGGCATTGTTGACGAGGACATCGAGGCGTCCGAAGGTCTCCTGCGTGACACGGATCAGGCGTTCGATCTGGCCGTAGTCGCGTACATCGGTCGGCACAACGAGCGCCTGGCCGCCGGCCGCGCGCAGTTCCAGCGCCAGCTGCTCCAGGGCGTCAACGGAGCGGGCGGCCAGCACCACGCTGGCGCCTTCGCGGCTGAACCCGCGCGCCAGCTCGCGACCGATGCCGCTGGACGCGCCGGTGATGACCACAATTTGATCCTTGAACCGTTGCATAACACTCCTCACTCAATTTGACAATCATCGCCAGTCGTCTACACTGCGTAGTCTACACCGTAAACGAAAGGGAAAAAAGATGCGTGTTTTCATGATTCGGCATGGGCAAAGCTTCATCAACCTTGAAAGCTGGAACCAGGGTAACAAGGACGAAGGCCTGACCGAACTGGGTAAACGCCAGGCCGATGCCCTGGCTCAATGGTTGCCGGGGCATCTGCCCACGATAGACATCCTCTATTGTAGCACCATGCGGCGCGCACTGGAAACCGCCGCGCCGGTTTGCGCTGCGTACAACATACAGGGCCAGCACGAAGACCGCTTGCGCGAAATCGGCAACAACCGCCGGGACCATACACCGTATGCCAGTAACGAGCTGCCGCGCGATTACGCGGATCACTGGGCCAGCGAGCGCCCGTTCAACCCCATCATCGCTGGCTCGGACACGGGCGAGAGCTGGATGCACTTTCGGACGCGCGTAGGCGCTTTCCTGGAAGAGATTGTCAAGCGCCATCGCCATCAGACGGTCGTGGCGATTTGCCACGGCGGCGTTATTGATGCCGCGTTCGATCATATCTTCAATGTCGGCCCCTGGCGCCGCTGTGAAGTCTGGCTGCGCAATACCGGCATCACCCAATTCGAATATGT
>DAISHS010000216.1:0-1419 GCA_036822415.1 Chloroflexota bacterium | reverse complement strand
GATGTCAACGAGTTCTGGCGCGAGGGCAGGCTGCGCGAGATTCCCGGCGTGGGCAAAGCAATTGCCGAAAAGATTGACGAACTGCTGCGCACCGGCCGGCTGGAATTTCTGGAGCGTCTGCAGGCCGAGGTGCCGCCGACGCTGGCCGAGCTGTTGCGCGTGCCCGATCTGGGGCCGAAGAAGATCAACCTCTTTTGGCGCAGCCTGGGCATCACCACCCTGGCGCAGCTGGAAGCCGCGGCGCGCGCCGGTCAGCTGCGCGCGCTGAGCGGCATGGGCGCCAAATCGGAGGCCAAAATCCTGGAGGGCCTGGAATCGCTCAGTCGGCGCAGCGGGCGCATCCCGTTGGGGGTGGCCTATCCAACCGCCGTGGAGATGCTGGCGGCCTTGCGCGCCGCGCCCGGCGTGACGCAGGCGGCCCTGGGCGGCAGCCTGCGCCGCATGAAATCCACCGTCGGCGATCTCGATTTCCTGGTCGCTGCGGCCGATTCAGCGCCGGTTATGCAGGCCTTCGTCAGTCAGGCCGGCGTGGCGCGCATCCTCGGCCAGGGCGGCACCAAGGCCAGCGTGGAATTTGTCAACGGCCTGCGCGCGCAGCTCTGGGTGCATCCGCCCGCGCGCTTCGGCACTGCCCTTCAATACGCCACCGGTTCTAAAGAGCACAACGTGCGCCTGCGCCAGCTGGCGCTCGACCGTGGCCTGTCGTTGTCCGATCAGGCTTTCATGCGTCCAGACGGCCGTGAAATTTTGTGCGCCAGCGAGGAAGAGGTCTACGCCCTGTTGGGGCTGCCCTGGATTGCGCCGGAGCTGCGCGAGGATCGCGGCGAGATCCAGGCCGCGCTGGCCGGCGCGCTGCGCACGCTGATCGAAGTCGGTCAGCGCCGCGCGGAACTGCACAGCCATTCGACCTGGAGCGATGGCCGGGCCACGCTGCGAGAGATGGCCCTGGCCGCGCGGGCGCGCGGTCTGCAAATCCTGGCCATCACCGATCATTCCGGCGGGCTGGGCGTGACCGGCGGGCTGAATGAGGAAGACATCGCCCGTCAGCGCGCCGAAATAGAGGCGTTACAACAGGAGTTTGGGGATTCACTGCGTCTTTTGCAGGGCGCCGAAGTGGAAATCCGCGCCGATGGCTCGCTCGACTATCGCGACGACATCCTGGCGCAGTTCGATCTGGTGATCGCTTCGCTGCACACCAGCCTGCGCCAACCACGCGCCCAGGTCACGGCGCGCTTGCTAAAAGCCATCCACAATCCCCACGTTGACATCATCGGGCATCCCACGGGCCGCCTGCTCCCCGATCGCGAGGGCGCCGACCTGGACATGGACGCGGTCTTGACGGCGGCGGCCGCCAGCGGTGTGGCGCTGGAAATCAACGCCAACCCACAGCGCCTCGACCTGGATGATATCTACGCCCGC
>DAISHS010000215.1:0-7490 GCA_036822415.1 Chloroflexota bacterium | reverse complement strand
TCGCCGTGGATGCGCGCACCGTCTACACCAACCATGTGCCATCCGGCGCCTTCCGTGGATTTGGCGGGCCGCAGGGGCACTTTGCCGCCGAAATGCAGATGAACCGCCTGGCCGAGGCCCTGGGCCTCGATCCGGTGGAATTCCGCGCCCGCAATGTGCTGCATGAAGGCTCGATCCTGGCGACTCGCAGTCGAGTTCCGGCCGGCTGTACGGCGCCTGAGGTCTTGGCGCGCTGCGCCAGCGCGGCCGGCTGGATACGAATGGCCGGCGGCTGGCAACCCGACGCCACCCTGCGCCCCGCTCCGCCGCATGAGCGTTTCCAAACCGCGCTGGATGCGGCCGGCGGTGAACGCCGCCGCGGCATAGGGCTGGCGCTGTCGTATAAAAATGTCGGCTTCAGCCTCGGTTTTGTGGATGAATGTTATGCCACGGTCGAATTGCACGGTCAGGCGCGCGTGGAGCGGGTCGTGGTGCACCATGCCGGGGCAGATGTAGGCCAGGGCGCGCACAACCTGATGCGCCAGATCGCGGCCGAGGCCGTGGGCATCCCCCTGGCGCAGGTGGAGCTGATCGCCTCAGACAGCGCGTTGACCGACAACAGCGGCAGCACCTCGGCCAGCCGCATGACCTTCATGGCGGGCAATGCCATCCTGGCGGCCGCCCGCCAGGCCGTGGCGCTCTGGCAAGCCGAAGAAGAGCGGCCGGTCATCGTGCGCCAGCGTTATCTGCCGCGCGCAACCAGCGCTTATGACAAAGAAACGGGCGCATCCGATCCAAACATCACCTATGGCTACTGCGCGCAGGCTGCGGATATCGAAATAGACATGGAGACCGGCCATATCTTTGTGCGCCGCCTGGTCTCGGTCAACGACGTGGGCAAGGCCATCAATCCGCAGCAGGTGGCCGGGCAGATCGAAGGCGCCGTGGCGCAGGCGCAAGGCTGGACGCTCCTGGAAGAATTCAAGCAGAAAGAGGGCCAGGTGCTGACCAACCGCCTGAGCACTTACCTGATCCCCACGATTGCCGATGTGGCCGACGTGGTGGAGCCGGTGATTCTGGAAATTCCCGATCCACAAGGCCCACTGGGCGCGCGTGGCATGGCTGAAATGCCCTTCATTCCCACCGCGCCGGCCATTGCTGCGGCCGTCCACGCCGCCGCCGGCGTTTGGATCAATGACCTGCCGCTCACGCCTGAACGGGTGTGGCGCGCCCTGCGCCAGGCGAAAACCGATGAGTAATGCCCTGCCTGTCCCTGGGCAGAGCGGGATGATTTTGATCAAAGGCGCGGGCGACCTCGCCTCGGGGGTGGCCTACCGGCTGCGGCGCTGTGGCTTTACCCTCGTGATGACCGAGCTGGCGCAGCCGTTTTGCGTGCGGCGCGCCGTCTGTTTTGGCGAAGCGGTCTATGCGGGCGAAATCACCATCGAAGGGCTGCCCGCGCGACGGGTGGAGACGCTGGCGGAAACCATGAACGTACTCGAAGGCGGCGCGATCCCGGTTCTGGTCACACCGCCGCCGGCGCTGCTGCACGCCCTGCAGCCGGCCGTCCTGGTGGATGCCATCATGGCTAAGAAAAACACAGGCACGCAGCGGACCGACGCCGCGCTGGTCATTGCCCTGGGGCCTGGCTTCACGGCCGGCGAGGACTGCCACGCCGTCGTGGAGACGCACCGCGGGCACACCCTGGGCCGCGTCATTTGGAAGGGCAGCGCCAAGCCAGACACCGGCGCGCCTGGCCCTGTAGAAGGTTACACGGCCACCCGTGCGCTGCGTGCGCCTATAGATGGTTATGTCACGCCGTGGCATGCGATTGGCGATCATATCAAAATTGGAGAGATCATTGCCCGTGTCGGCCCGCAGCCAGGAAGCGAGCATGGAATTCCGGTGCGAGCGCTCTTCCCTGGCGTCCTGCGCGGCCTGATTCATCCAACCCGTCATGTCGAGGCCGGTCGCAAAATTGGCGACCTGGATCCGCGCGATGATGTCAGCCATTGCTTCACCATTTCAGAAAAATCGCTGGCCGTGGCTGGCGGCGTCCTGGAAGCGATCTTGAGTCGCGCCGCGCCATGAACCTGGCCCACGCCCTACGCCTGACTGCCGGCGACATAGTTAGCTTTACTGGCGGCGGCGGTAAAACCACCGCCATGTTTCGCCTGGCGCAAGAACTGGCGGACGCGGGCCGGCATGTGGTCACGACATCCACAACCCGCATCTTTTCCACGCAAACGCGCCTGGCGCCCTATCATCTGCGCCTGGATCAGCTCACCTACCTGCCTTTCGAACTGACCGCGGCGCTGACCAGGCACCGGCACGTGCTGGTAACCGGTCTGACCGATGACATCGCCGACAAAGCGCCCGGCGTGCCCGTGGAAACCGTTGAGCTGATCCGCCAGCTGCCCGGCGTGGATTTCGTGCTGGTCGAAGCGGATGGCGCACGCATGCGGTCGCTGAAGGCGCCGGCCGAACACGAGCCGGTCGTGCCAGCCAGCACCACGGTGCTCGTGCCTGTCGTTGGGCTGGATGTGCTGCAGCGCCCGTTGACCGACGCGTTCGTTCATCGCGCGGCGCGCGTCGCCGCCCTGACCGGCGCCGCGCCGGGCGCGCCCGTCACCCCGGAGCTGGTCGCCGATCTGCTTGGCCTGGCGCAGGGTGGACTAAAAGGTCGGCCGGCCGGCGCACGGGTCATCCCTCTGCTCAACAAAACGGACCTGCTGAGCGCGGCGCAGCAAAGCGAGGTTAGCGCACGCCTGGCCGTAAGGCTGCTGCGCAAAACCGCGGCCATCAGCGCCGTGCTTCTGGGCGCAGTCGCCATGCCTGACCCGGTCACGGCCGCGGTTGGCCGCGTGGCGGGCGTCATCCTGGCCGCGGGCGCGGCGCGGCGCTTTGGCCGCCTCAAGCAGCTGCTGCCCTGGCAGGACACCACCCTGCTGAATCACGTCATTCGCCAGGCCCTGGCCGCCGCCAGCCTCGACCCCATCATCGTTGTGCTCGGCTGCCAGGCCGATGCGATCCTGCCGACGCTGGCGCCCTTTGGGGGACGCATCCACACGGTCATCAACCCGGCCTGGGCCGCGGGGCAGTCCACTTCGGTGCATGCCGCCGTCCGCGCCCTGAGCGAACACCCGGCGCCGGTGGCCGCGGCGCTCTTCCTGCTGGCGGATCAGCCGGAGGTGACGCCTGATCTGATGGAAGCCCTGGCGGCCCGGCATCGCGCCACCCTGGCGCCGCTGGTCGTTCCCTTCTACCGTGGGCAGCGCGGAAATCCGGTGCTCTTCGATCAACGCACCTTTCCCGAGCTGCTGGCCGTCGAAGGCGATGTCGGCGGACGCCCCCTGCTGCGCACTTACGCCGACGCGCTGGCCGCGGTCGCCTGGGACCAATCGCTGCTGCGTGACATTGACAGCAGCGACGATCTGTCAACTTAAGGCAACATTTTTTTATAAATTGGGATAGCTATTTGACTATGCGAATCGCGCTACTTCTCGACGCCTACAAGCCAGTCATCAATGGCATTACGATGTTCGTCAGTCTGCACAAACGCGCCCTGGAAGAGGCCGGGCATGAACCGTGGATCGTTACCCTGGGGCACACCGATTATCAGGACGATGAATTCAGAGTGGTGCGTTCGCAGGCCGTGCCGCTTTCCAACACCGGCTATCATCTCAATTTCGGCTACAATCGCGAGATACGCGAGCTGCTGCGTACCATGGACATCTTGCACGTCCATCATCCGTTTCTGAGCGGGGCCATGGCCTCGACGTTAGGGCCGCGCTATGGCATCCCCGTGCTGTTCACCAGCCATACGCGCTACGACCTCTACGCGCAGCAATACCTTCCGATCGTCCCCGCCACGATGTCAGACTCGTTTTTGGAAGCGTTCTTTCCCGCGTTCACGCAGCGCTGCAGCCTGGTCATTGCGCCTTCCCCGGGCATCCAGGAGGTTTTGCGGCGCTGGGGGGTGCAAGGCCCGATCGAAGTGGTGCCAAACGGCATTGACATTGCGCGTTTTCGTGAGCCAGCCTGGCGCACCGATCGCGCCAGCCTGGGATTGCCGAAAGCGGCCGTGGTGGCCGTTTTTGTGGGGCGCATGTCGGGCGAAAAGAACGTGCGCACGCTGCTGCGAGCCTTTGCCCCCGTCGCGCGCGAAGCGCCGAACGCGCGCCTGATGCTGATCGGCGGCGGCCCTGAGCTGGAGGATTTTCGCCAGACTGCGCAGGAGCAGGGCATCGGCAGCCAGGTCTTGTTTACCGGGCCGGTGCCCTACGAGCAGATGCCGGGCTATTTGGCGCTGGCCGATTTTTTTGTGACGGCCAGCGTGAGCGAGGTGCATCCGCTGACGGTGCTGGAGGCGATGGCCGCCGGCCTGCCGGTATTGGGCATTGACTCGCCGGGCGTCAGCGATACGGTGGTCAACGGCGTCAACGGCTTCGTGGTGGAGAATGACTATGCGGCATTGGCGCTGAAGATGCTGCGCCTCTTCTCGGAGCCAGACGCACGCGCCAGCCTGGCCGACGGCGCGCGCCAAAGCAGTCTGCGCTATGACATTCGCACCACCACCCAACGCTACGTGGAAATTTACGAGGAGCAGATACGCCAGCGCCGCCCGGCCCGCCGGCGCTGGTGGACACTGGGGCGGCGGCCATAACGATCGAGTTGAAACTGATTCAAGCCGGTGTGATGGCCTCCAGCTGCTGCAGCAGTTGATGGGCCGGGGCCAGGCCATGATTCACGTGGCGTGGTCTGCGCTGCGGATCGAGAATTACCGTGGTAGGGACTGTCAGGACGCCGTAATGGCGCGCCAACGCTTCAGCCGCAACGGCATCGAGCTGATGCACCGACACGCCGCCCGCCAGGCGCTGCGTCACCTGTTTCAGCGCCGGCGCCTGCTGCAGACGGCAGATTCCGCACGTCGTCGTGGTGAAGTACAAGATCGCCGGCTGCGCGGACGGGAGACCCAGCGCCTCCAGCTCAGGCGGCGCGTCCGTCCGCTGAAGCTGCTGCACGCGCAGCCCAAGCCACCAACGGCTGGCCGCCCACGCGGCCGCAACCGTCAAGCCGAACAGCGCCAGAATGAAAAACCTCTCGGCCATGATCCTTGCCCCTCCTTCCTGCTGCGCTCATGCGTCGCCTGAATCAAGGACGCATGAACGCTGCCCCGACAGTCAACGTTTTGGGGTCAGGCCACCTGCCACCAGGGCAGATTGGCATGAATCCCTCGCCGCGCCAACTGGTAGTACATGAAGCAGCCCAGGCAAAAGCCGGCAAAAAGATTGACCGCGGCCAGGACGACAACGATGCCGGCCAGAATCCAGCCCGCCAGGGCTGCGCCGCTGAGAAAGGCCAGTGTGCTGGCAAGCAAGAAGAGCGCGCCCACGCCCTGGGCAAAGAGATGTGCTCGCGGGTCATCGGCGATCACCTGCGGCCGCAGCAGGCCGGCCGGCTGCAGCACCTGCTGGTAGAAGCGCTTGAACAGCCCGGCGGCGGGCGCCAGGGCGGCGACAGCCATCACCACGGCGACAAAAGTCACCAGCGGCCACACATTGAGCACGAATCCGACGGCCAGCAGCGTGATGATACTGGCCTGGTTGAATTTCAGGGCCGTTTGATCTACCCGTTGATTTGACATGAAGTCCTCCATTTTCTGTTCATTTTATTTGTATTATTTGCCTGTCAGGCAGGGCCAGGCCTGGCCGCGCGCGGATGTCCGTTGGCTGCCAGCAGCGACGGCCCCGGGGGCGCCACGCCGCAGAACTGCTCATAGTCAATCAACCCGGTGATGGTGGGGTGAGCGCCGCACAGCGGGCAGGCGGCGTTCTTCTGCACCGTGAGGAGGCGAAAGCTCATATCCAACGCATCGAAGAGCAGCAGCTTGCCCACCAACGGCTCGCCAATGCCCACAATCAGCTTGATGGCCTCCAGCGCCTGCAGCGATCCGACAATGCCGGGCAAAACGCCCAAAACGCCCGCTTCCGCGCAACTTGGCGTTTCACCGGGCGGCGGCGGATCAGGATAGAGACAGCGATAGCAAGGGCCGCCTTCGACGCCGGCTTCAGGATGCGCCGGCAAGTGGACCGTCACCTGGCCTTCGAACATAAAAATGCTGGCGTCCACCAATGGCTTGCCCAGGAAATGACAGGCATCGTTGACCAAATAGCGGGTAGGGAAGTTGTCCGAGCCATTGAGCACCAGATCGTAATCCTTGATGATGGCAAGGGCATTGGCGCTGGTCAGCGGTTCCTGGTAGCCAATCACCCGGACATCGGGATTGATCTCATGCAGGGTATCTGCAGCGGATTCGACCTTGGGGCGGCCAATATCCGAAGCGCCGTGCAGAATCTGGCGGTGCAGATTGCTCAGGTCCACGGTATCGAAATCAACGATGCCCAGGACGCCCACGCCCGCCGCGGCCAGGTAGATGGCGGCCGGGGAGCCCAGGCCGCCGGCGCCAATCAACAGGACGCGGGCGTCAAGCAGTTTTTCCTGCCCTGCATCCCCCACGTTGGGCATGATCGTGTGGCGACTATAGCGAATCCTCTGCTCCTGGGTCAGGCGTCGGGGCAGCGTGAAGGCGTAGCCGAGATTCTTCCAGCCGTTGAAGCCGCCGAGCAAGGACTCTACGTTGGTGTAGCCCATTTCCTTGAGGTTGCGCGCAGCCAGGGCCGAACGCAGGCCGCCCGCGCAGTAAACGACAATGGGCGCGTCACGGTCAGGCTGCTTCTCTTCAATCCGCAGCTCCAGGAACCCACGCGGAATGAAAATCGCGCCGGGGATATGCCCCTGGTCGAACTCATCCCGCTCGCGGATATCCACCAGGGTAAAAGCGTCCTTCTTTTCCAGGCGCTGTTTCAGATCGCTGGCGCTCGTCTCGCGAATTTCCGTCCTGGCCCGGGCGATCAATTGCTGGCCTGTCACCTGATTGCTCATACTCGTTCTCGATTCTCGCTCGCGTCCGCTAAATACGCGCTTCAGCCATCGTTATGCCTATCAGCCGCGCCGGCCAGGGCCGGTGCGATCGAAACAGGGCCGTTGGGCCGACGCCGGTTTCCTTGCCGTGCAGCGCGCATTTCGTCATCATGTACAAAGATATGGAGGTCAACAAAAAAGCCCACCGCCGGTAAAATCACCGAGCAATGAGCCTTGTGCACTCGTGGCGGCTGTTGGCAGACCATCGAACGCCAACAGCCACGTCAGTTCATGGATTCAACTTACTTTGGGTCTACCGCAAGGTAGGCGCGACTCACCGCTCCGCTGGCGACGCGGGGCAACCGCACCTTCCTGGTCGGCTGCACCCGCTAACAACAGGAGCAGGTTCTGCACATCAACATACGCAGGCCATAGAGCACCGACATGAACCGACTTTCCTTACAAATGCGTTGCTAAACTGGCGGCGAGAGTGTACCGCAAAAGCAGGCGAACGTCAAGTTGTTGCGGGGTCGGGTGCATTTCAGTTTCAGGGTGTAGTCCACGCAGGTGGACTTTGCAATCGTTGC
>DAISHS010000214.1:0-7494 GCA_036822415.1 Chloroflexota bacterium | reverse complement strand
GCATTTTAACCGAGAATACAAAAAATGTCAATCATGATGTGAATCTGACTTGCTCCCAGGCCGCACGCGCCCAGGGGAGAACGGCCGTGTAACCAGCAAGCGCCCTCGTCCGTTTGGATGTTGTTAGGATAGACGAGCGCCGCGGCTTGCCCGCAATTTTCTCTATGACCCGCCGTCTGATGCAAACGATCGCACTCTTGTTTCATCTTCGGCGTTTTACGTATCAGTTGGTGCATGGTATAATGGCCTCATCGGCGCGATCAGGCCTAGAATTCGCCAGGCCTGACGCTGAATCAACACGGCCTCGCATGCTGGCAGGCCGATTTTTTCGTCAAAACCTATCCCCGTCGGAGGAGAGTCCGAGTTGTTTAGTCCACTCAACTGGCTGTTGGGCCTGTTTTCTCTGGATATTGGTATTGACCTGGGCACCGCCAATACCCTTGTCTGCGTACGCAACCAGGGCGTTGTCATCAACGAACCGTCCGTTGTTGCCATAGAGAAGAAGTCGAGAAAAGTGCTGGCTATCGGCGCGGAAGCGAAAGAAATGATTGGCCGCACCCCCGCGAATATCGTGGCCGTGCGTCCGCTGCGCGATGGCGTCATCTCTGACTTCGATGTTACCGAACAGATGCTCCATCATTTCATTCGCAAGGTGCACGAGCGCAGCCTGCTGCGCATTCCCCGCCCGCGGGTCGTCGTCGGTATTCCCAGCGGCGTCACCGAAGTTGAAAAGCGCGCAGTCCATGATGCCACGATCAGCGCCGGCGCGCGCGAGGCCTACCTGGTTGAGGAACCGGTGGCCGCGGCTATCGGCGCCGGCCTCAAGGTGACCGAAGCCAAAGGCTCGATGATCGTTGACATCGGCGGCGGCACAACCGAAGTGGCGGTCATCGCCCTCGGCGGCATCGTCGTGGCCCGTTCCATCCGCGTGGCCGGCGATGAGATGGACGAAGACATCATCGCCTATGCCCGTCAAAAATACAATATACTGATCGGCGACCGCACGGCGGAACAAGCCAAGATCGAGGCCGGTTCGGCCTATCCCCTGGAACAAGAGATCGTCTACACGCTGCGCGGCCGCAATCTCATCACGGGGTTGCCTGAAGGCGTCGAGATCAGCAGCATCGAGATTCGAGAGGCCCTGCGCAACTCGGTCAGCGTCATCGTCGAGGCCATCAAATCGGCCCTCGATGACACCCCGCCTGAGCTGGTTGCTGACTTGATGAGCGATGGCATTGTCCTGGCGGGCGGCGGCGCCCTGCTGCGCGGCCTGGCCCAACGCCTGACCGAAGAAACCAAGATGAAGGTCTACGCGGCCACGGATCCGATGACCTGCGTGGCCAAAGGCGCCGAAAGAATCCTGGAGTCGCTGGAAGACCTGCGTAAGGTGCTGACCAGCATGCAGCGCGGCAGTACCATTCATTGAAAAAATATCCGCGTTCACGCTCAACACCAACATGACTCAAGCCAACCAACGCGCAACCCCCTTGCGCTTGCTGATTTTTGTCGCAGTCTGTGTTTTGCTCTTGGTCCTTGATGGAACGGGGCGTTTGGTCGCGGTCAAAGGGTTGATTTTGCGGCCCCTGCTGCCCGTGCAGTCGGGCTTGACCAGCCTGGCCAGCAGTATGCAGTCGGTCGTCAACCTGGTGCAGGACCTGGGCACCTTGCGCCAGCGCAACCAGGACCTGCAAGAGCTGGCAGATCGTCTGACGGTGGAAAATGTGCGGCTGCGCGACGTTGAGATTGAAGATGAGAATCTGCGTCGTCTGTTGGGCTTTCGCCAGAGCAATCCTAACTTCGTGGTGCGCGGCGGTCAGATTATCGGGCGGGTGATCGGGCGCGATCCCAATTTTCTAAAATACCTGGTCATTGATCTCGGCAGCGACCAGGGCATCAAGCCGGAAATGCCGGTGATGAGCGACGTGGGCCTGGTGGGACGCATCGCCGAAGTGAACCCCAGCAGCTCCAAAGTGCTGCTCATCACCGATCCCAACAGCGCGGTCAATGTCATCGTGCAAGGCTCGCGTGTGCTGGGCGTTTTACAAGGGGTTGACGGCAGTAATCCACGCATTTACTACCTACCGCAGGACGCCGTCATCAGCCCCGGCGACATCGTACTAACGTCGGGTTTGGGCGAAAGTCTCCCCAAAGGTCTGGTGATTGGCCAGATTCTCAGCGTCAGGCGGCGCGACTACGAAGTTTTCCAGGAAGCCGAGGTGCGCCCAACGGTCAACTTCAACCGGCTCGAACTCGTTTTGGTCATCACGGACTTCCAATCAGCCGATAATCGCAGCACGACGCCGTAACGGGTATTTCGATGAACCTGTACTTAGTGGCGCCGGCTCTGGCGCTGATCGGTCTTTTGCAAACCACCCTGGCGCCGTACTTCGGCCTGTTGGGAGCGAAACCCAACCTGCAGCTGCTGGTGGTGATTAGCTGGACCTTGATCGGCGGCGGTCAGGAAGGCCTGTGGTGGGCGCTGATCGGCGGTTTATGGCTCGATCTACTGGGCGGCGCGCCCTTCGGCGCTTCCGCATTGGCGCTTTTGCTGGCATCGTACGTGGTTAGCCTGAGCGCATCCGCTATCTTTCGTGAACGACTCGTCATTCGGATCCTCAGCGGTTTATTGGCAGGTCTCGTCTATGGCCTGGTGCTGCTGGGCCTGTTGGCGTTGACCGGACGCCCCACCCTCTGGTCGGTGACCCTGTTCAAGGTCATTGTGCCCGATGCCATCTACAATGCCGTTTTGCTGCCGGTGGTGTATGTGATCATGCTGGCCTTGAGTCGTCGCGTGGCGGCGCGACGTTTCGACTTGTGAACGCAGCGCGCCCCTCTGACTGGCGGCATCAACTAACGTGAACCAAACACAAGCCGTTGTTGTACGTACGTTTTTATATCGCATTTTGATCATCCTGGCTTTCTTCGGGCTTGCCATCCAATTGTGGCGTTTGCAGGTGAACCAGGGCGATGTGCTGCGCGCACGCGCAAATCAAAATCGCTTCCGTGCGGTGTCAGAACCAGCCCTGCGCGGCGTCATCTACGACAGCCAGGGACGCACGCTGGCTCGCAACCGCGCCACCTTCGCCGTTGCCGTCGTCCCCGCGGACCTGCCAGACGATGACGAGGCGCTGACCGCGGAGCTGAACCACCTGGTGGACCTGCTGACCATGCCGATTGCGGCGGTGATCACCCCCACCGCCACCCTGACGCCGGAGGCCACCGTTCGCCCCACGCGCACGCCAACGCGCGTGCGTGGGACGCCGACGCCGGTCAGTACACCCACCGAGACGCCAGCCGCCCCGCCGCCGCTGCGCCTGCCGACAACGGCAGAAACCCTCAAGCAGTCGTCGCGCGATGACCTGATCGCATTGATCATGCAGGCCGTTGCAAACGCGCGCCTGGGCAGCGCCTTTGCCCCGGTCACGGTGGCGCTCAATCTGTCAACCGAAACCGCCTTTGTCATCAAGGAAGCGCGGCATACACTGCCAGGCGTCATCGTCTCACTCAACGCCGAACGCGAATACCTGACCGGCGCCTTGACCTCGGATGTGATCGGTTACATGGGGCCTATTCCGGCTGACCAGGCAGAATCGTACCGCGACCAGGGCTATGGCGCGAACGACTGGGTTGGCTACGCGGGCATCGAGCGCTCGTTCGAAAAGGAACTGCGCGGCCAGGCCAGTCAGCGCGAAATTGAGGTGGATGTGGCGGGCCGTGAAGTGGGCGCCATCGGCCAACCCCTGCCGGCCGTGCCCGGCCGCAACCTGGTGTTGACCATTGATGTTGACTTGCAGTCGGCGATGGAAAAGGCGCTGCGGCGTGGTTTGGAGGCAGCCCATTCGCCTTCGGGCGTGGCCATTGCCCTCAACCCGCAAAATGGCGCAGTCCTGGGCATGGTCAGCCTGCCAACCTACGATAACAATCAATTTGCCGATGGAATCACCAGCGCTGAGTACACGGCGCTCAGCCAGGACAAACAACGCCCGCTCCTCAATCACGCCATCAGCGGCATCTATCCCCCAGGCTCGACGTTCAAGACGGTGCCGGCGGCCGGGGCCTTGCAAGAAGGCGTCATTACGCCGCGCACACGCCTGCAGGACAACGGTATTTTATGGCTCCCCAACAAGTTTTATCCTAACGACTTTAGTAAGGCGCAGCCGTTTTACTGCTGGCTGGCAAAATATGGTCGCGGCCATGGCGCCATCACGGTGGCCGAAGCGCTGGCGGTCTCCTGCGATGTCTTTTTCTACCAGGCCGGCGGCGGCTTCGGCGAGATGCAGGGTCTCGATGTGGAACGGCTGGCGCGCTACGCGCGCGCGTTTGGCTACGGCGAGGTGACCGGCATTGACCTGCCGGGCGAGCATCCGGGCCTGATTCCCAGCGACCAGTGGAAACGTCTGACCTATGGCGAAGGCTGGGTCACCGGCGACACCTACAACATGTCCATTGGGCAGGGCTTTGTGCTGGCGACGCCGCTGCAGGTGGCGAACGCGGTCGCGGCCGTGGCCAACGGCGGAACCCTCTACCGGCCGCAACTGGTGGCGCGCATGACGGACGCCGAGGGTGTGGTGGTGATGGAGATGCAGCCGGAAATCATTCGCACGCTGCCCGTCAAACCGGAATACATGACGGTGGTGCGCGAAGGTATGTTCGGGGCGGTCAACTGGTCGAATGGCACGGCGCCTGGCGCGCGTGTGGCGGGGGTTACGGTTGCCGGCAAAACCGGTACGGCCGAATTTTGGGATCCAGAAGTGGGCTACGACGCCAAAGGCTTCCTGCCGACTCACGCCTGGTTCACGGCCTTTGCTCCGTTCGATAACCCGCAGATTGCCGTGGTGGCCTTTATCTACAACGGCGGTGAAGGCTCGGCCGTGACCGTACCGGTGGTTTCAGAAATTTTACACACCTTTTTCAAGGTTCCCATGCCGCCGGGCAATCCTTACCAGCGGCTGCAAGTGGGAGATTAGCAAAAAACAAGGTTGGTGAAAGAAATGACCTTAGCAGCAACGATTCTCACGATCACGGGCGGCGGCGCGTCACCTGAGCCGTCTGCCGCGCCGAGGGCGCGCTGATGGCGCGGGTCTGGCGTCATTTCGACTGGCCCTTGCTGGCAATCACCCTGGCCATGGTGACGATGGGGGTGATTATGGTGCGCAGCGCGACGATCAACACCCCAGGGCTGCAAGACCTGGTCGGCCGCCAAATCATCTTCGCCCTGCTGGGCTTTGCCTTGATTTTCATCATGGCCAGCCTGGATTACACCCTGCTGGGCGCCGCGCCCTATTTGATGTATATCGTGCTGATCGGCCTGCTCGGCCTGGTCGAGATTGTCGGGCTGACGCAGGGCGGCGCGCAGCGCTGGCTGGAAATCGGCCTGGCGGTGCAGCCCTCCGAGCTGGCCAAGGTCGTGCTGATCATCGTCCTTGCGCGCTTTCTGGCTAACCGTGAGAACGCCATGCGACGGGTTAGCACTTATCTTGGCGCCCTGCTCCTGCTCGTCGTCCCGCTGGCGCTCATCTACCTGCAGCCAGACCTGGGCACGACGCTTTCGATCGCGTTTGCCGGCGGGGTCATGCTGCTGGTGGCGGGACTGCCGCTCATTTACGCCGCGCTGACCGGCGTGGTCGCCGCGGCGGTCGCGCCGTTGGTGTGGCTCTCTTTGCAGGATTACATGCGCAATCGTATTCTGCTCTTCCTCAACCCGACGGCCAATCCCGATGACTTCTATAACGTCAACCAGGCGCTGATCAGCATCGGCAACGGCGGCATCCTGGGGCAAGGGCTTTTTCATGGCAGCCAAAGCCAGCTGCATTTCTTGCGCGTGCGCCACACCGACTTCATCTTTTCGGTGATCGCCGAAGAACTGGGCTTTGTGGGCGCGGCCGTGGTGCTGATTCTGTTCATTCTGCTGCTGCTGCGCCTCCTGCGCGTGGCCGACCTGGCGCAAGATAGCTTTGGCCGTCTGCTGGTGATTGGCGTCACTTCGATCATCTTCTTCCAGGCGGCCGTCAACATCGGCATGAATCTCAATCTGCTGCCGGTCACGGGCAAGCCGCTGCCGCTGATCAGCTACGGCGGCAGCTCACTGCTCATTTTTATGCTTGGCATCGGCCTGGTGGAAAGCGTTGCCATGCGCTATCGCAAGTTGGAGTTCTAATGTCAACCCTGTTGGTGCAGCATGCGGATGTGCTGGTCACGATGGACGCCCAGCGCCGCCAGATCAAGGACGGCGCGCTGTTCGTGCGCAATCAAACGATCGAGCAGGTGGGGCCAAGCGCCAGCCTGCCCAACGATGCGGACACGGTGATCAATGCCCGCGGCATGATCGTGCTGCCGGGCCTCATCAACACGCATCATCACCTCTACCAATCGCTGACCCGCGCCCTAGCGCAGGAGAGCGTCCTCTTCGATTGGCTGAAAACCCTCTACCCCATTTGGGCGCGGCTGACGCCGGAGGCGGTTTATCTGGGCGCGAAGTTGGGGCTGGCCGAGCTGATGCTGAGCGGCTGCACGACCAGCAGCGATCATCACTACCTCTGGCCGCATGGCAGCCGCATTGACGACGAAATTGAGGCGGCGATGGAACTGGGCATCCGCTTCCATGCCAGCCGCGGCTCGATGTCGTTGGGCGAAAGCCAGGGCGGTCTGCCGCCCGATTCGGTGGTGGAGGCAGAAGATGCCATCCTGGCCGACTGTCGCCGCGCCATCGAGACCTTTCATCAGCGCGAACGCTTCGGGATGGTGCGCATCGTCGTCGCGCCCTGTTCGCCCTTCTCCGTCACGCCCGACCTGATGCGCGCGAGCGCGGCGCTGGCGCGCAGCTATGGCGTCAGCCTGCACACGCATCTGGCCGAGACGAAGGACGAAGAGGACTTTTGCCTGGCGCGCTTTGGGCGACGCCCGGTGGAATACGTAGCCGAGCTGGGCTGGACCGGCCGCGATGTCTGGCATGCGCACTGCGTGCATCTGAACGAAAGCGAGATTGACCTCTTTGCCCGCACCGGCACCGGCGCGGCGCACTGTCCCAGCAGCAACATGCGTCTCGCCAGCGGCATTGCGCCCGTGCGTCGTCTGCTGGACCGCGGCGCGGTCGTGGGATTGGGAGTGGACGGCAGCGCCAGCAATGACGGCGCGCATCTCCTGGGCGAAGCGCGCCAGGCCATGCTCCTGCAGCGCGTGCTGGGCAATCCGGCCGCGCTCAGCGCGCAGGAAGCGTTGGAACTTGCCACCCTGGGCGGCGCGGCCGTCCTGGGGCGAGACGACATCGGCGCGTTGGCGCCTAGCATGGCGGCCGATTTCATCGGCCTGCGCCTGGGGCGCCTGGCCTACAGCGGCGCGCTGCACGATCCCCTGGCGGCTGTCGTTTTCTGCGCGCCGCAGTCCGTGGACTTCAGCGTCATCAACGGCCGCGTGCGCGTCAGCGAGGGCCAGATCGTGGGGCTGGACGCGGCCGACCTGCTGGCCCGGCACAGCGCCGCCAGCCGCAAGCTGCTG
>DAISHS010000213.1:0-7498 GCA_036822415.1 Chloroflexota bacterium | reverse complement strand
GCGCGGGGGCACCGCTTCGCCCATGAGCATATCGAACGTCCGATCCGACGCGGCCGCATCTTCGATGGTCACTTGCAGCAGCGTGCGGTTTTCCGGGTTCATGGTCGTAGACCACAGCTGCTCTGGGTTCATTTCACCCAGACCCTTGTAGCGCTGTACGATCAGGTTGCCGCTGTCGCTGCCCATCTCCTGCACCAGACGATCTTTCTCCCCATCCGAATAAGCGTAGTGCTGCTCCTTGCCCTTTTTGAGGAGGTAGAGCGGCGGCTGCGCAATGTACAGATGCCCCTTCTCGATCAGCGGCTCCATGTAACGGAAGAACAAGGTCAGCAGCAGCGTGCGGATGTGGCTACCGTCCACATCCGCGTCGGTGTTATGCAACGCAATGCCGCCGACGCCAGCAATGAAGGTTTCGTCGCCCTCAACCGAGAAGTCATAGACTTTGCGATTAGACGCCGGCACCTGGCGCACGGAACGAACCGCAAGACCGAGCAGATCACCGCGCAGCGGTGTGGCAGCTCGCGGCCCGCCATGACCGGCGGCGGTTGCCAGCCAACTGCGCACATCAGGCGCACGCTGATGATCCTGCCACACAGGCGCCAGGGCGGTCATGGCTTCACGCCCGGCTACGGTCAGGTGATAGGCGGTACGGCGCGTAACAATCGGTTTGCCGCGAATCAGGCCGCTCGGTTCACCCGTCGGCTCACGCTGCGACAAAGACGCCGCCACCCCGTGCGCGGCCAACAGATACATCAGTTCGTTGGCTAAGAGTTCCGATGTGGTGGTGAACGACATCTTGCGCGTGTCCAGGGTGCCGTCACCCAGGAAATAGCCACGCAGGAAAGCGCGCTGCAGGTGCCTGTCCACATTGAACACGAGATCAGGAATGTGTTTGCAGCCGGCATGGGTGCCATCGAAACCGAACAGCAAGCGGAACATCGCCGTGACGACCCGGTTCAAGAGCCGCAGCTCATGCGCACGTCCATCGGTCGCCGGATACCAGGTTGGCTCCAGTCCAAAGACGCGCTTGATTGCATCCGTTAGTTCAGGTACCAGGGCCTCGTTTCGCTTGCCGATCGCCAGGCGCACACCGTTGCGCTGGCTCAATGAGCCTTCCGCGACAAAGAAGCCAAGCAGAAACATGAGCGATTCATTGATGGGCAGATAACGCGGTAATCCTTGATCGGCATAATGACGCGGGGTCAGACGAATATTCTCGCCTAACCAGGTCAGATCAGCACCCTTCAACTGTGACAGGGACACGTAGTCCCGCACGCGATTGCGTGGGGCGGCCCGATACTGCGTATTCCAAACATGATCCAGACGGCTGTCTCCCACCGTGACCTGGGAGAGAATCGCTTGCCTGTTGATGCCAAGCAAATCTACATAACGAAGGAAATGGCTCAGTACAGGCCGACCGCTGCCTTTTTCCCAGGCGTAATACGTGATCGGTTGACGGATTCCCACCGCATCACAAATCGCAGCCTGGCTCAAGCCCAGGGCCTGGCGCTGCGCCTTGAGCAGATCGCCAACGTCAAGCGGGATTGTCACCCGCGGCTCCACCATCTCTGGCGCATCGGCATATTCATTCCGTACCGTGGCCTTGTACCACGCCTCTACGCCAATGCCGCGCACCACCAGATCTGTATCCAGGGCTTCGTCCAACGCCAGGAAAGCCTCCAGGAGGTCGAGTTGCGCCGGCGCCGGTTGCGTGAGTGGCAGGCGTCCGGGAGCGACCAGCAGGTCGCCAGGGCGTACCTCATCCCCGCGCTTGAGAACCGGCTGGTCATCGGCATCGGCCACGAAGACGCTGTGCTCACCGGTGACGCGCACACGCCGTCCGTAGGCTGTCTTGATCTCGACCAGCGGACCATCATGATCGTGGCGCAAAACGGCCTTGATAGTCTTGAAGCGCACCAGGCCCGATGCCGGGTCGAAACAGAGCACCTGGTAGGCCGAGGGATTTGCGCCTGTCTCCCACAGCCGGTCAATGAAGGGCCCCACGCGTTCGGCGCAGATGCGTCCGGCGGGATCCTTGATGAAGGTCAGTTCCTCGCCATCCACGCTCATAATCAAGACCCGCCCATAGCGCAGGTTGTCGAGCGAAAAATCGTTCCCAATCCCCGTGCCCAGGGCCGTGATCAGGGCCTGAATCTCCCGGTTGGCAAGCGACTTATCCAGCCGCGCCTTTTCGACATTCAGGATTTTGCCGCGTAACGGTAGGATGGCCTGGAAGCGGCGATCACGCCCCTGCTTGGCGCTGCCTCCTGCCGAATCGCCTTCGACGATATAAAGCTCGGCTTTGCTTGGATCGCGCTCGGAGCAATCGGCCAGCTTGCCGGGCAGGGTCATGCTTTCGAGCGCGCTCTTGCGGAAGACCAGGTCACGCGCCTGGCGCGCGGC
Organism: Chloroflexota bacterium; assembly: GCA_036822415.1. GTDB lineage: Bacteria > Chloroflexota > Anaerolineae > SSC4 > Amarolineaceae > Amarolinea. The sequence goes on along the minus strand of DAISHS010000213.1, from coordinate 5,095 downwards.
CTCACGCGCGCGCGCCGAAGTGCGGCACTTTTCGACGATAGACCTGGCTTCTTTGGGGAACTGCTCCATCCATGCGTTCATCGCCTCGACCACGGCTGATTCTACCTGGCCGCGCACTTCGGCATTGAGCAGCTTGACCTTCGTCTGGCTTTCGAACTGCGGATCGGGCAGTTTGACGCTGACAATGGCGGTCAATCCCTCTTTGGTGTCCTCACCGGTGAAGCTGGCGTCGCCTTCCTTGATAAAAGCGATCTTGCGCGCATAATCGTTCAGTGAACGCGTCAGCGCCGAGCGCAAGCCGGTCATGTGGCTGCCGCCGTCGGGCGTGTTGATGGTGTTGGCAAAACTGTAAATAGATTCGTTGTAGCCGTCGGTGTACTGCACGGCGACTTCGATCTGCGTGCCATCCATCTCCTTTTGGGCGTAAATCGGATCGTGCAGCACCGCCCGATTCTTGTTCAGGTAGCGCACGAAACTGCTCACGCCGCCCTCGAAGTAGAACGTGGTGTCATGCGGATAGGCCACCTGGTGCCCCTGCTTATCGAACGCGCCGCGTTCATCCACGAAAGTGATCTTGAGGCCGCGGTTGAGAAACGCCATCTCGCGAAAACGCTGCAACAGCGCCTCGTAGCGGTATTCCAGCACCTCGAAGATCGTGGGGTCGCGCAAGAACGTGACCGTGGTGCCGGTCTCGTCTTCAGGCACATCGCCCACGATCTCTAACTCAGTGACCGGCGCGCCGCGCTCGAAGCGTTGGCGATAGATGTGGCCGTGTCGGCGCACGCGCACTTCCAGCCATTCGGACAGCGCGTTGACGGCGGATACACCGACGCCATGCAAACCGCCGGACACCTTGTAACCGCCGCCGCCAAACTTACCGCCGGCGTGCAGTTTGGTCAGAACCACGGTCACTGCGGGCAGGCCGGTCTGGGGCTGAATGCCGACCGGAATGCCGCGGCCGTTGTCAATCACACTGACGCTTTCGTCTGGATGAATCAACACTTCGATGTGTGTGCAATAGCCCGCCATGGCCTCGTCCACCGCGTTGTCGGTGACCTCATAGACCATGTGGTGGAGGGCTTTGCCATCGGTGCCGCCGATGTACATGCCGGGGCGGCGGCGCACCGCCTCCAACCCCTCAAGCACCTGAATATCACTGGCTTCGTATTGCATCTCAGGCCGGTTACCATTGGTCCCGTTTTGTTTACTTGCCACGTCTATCTCCTCCGGCTCTTTTCGCTTGTGTCCTTTTGCGGCGCGGTGGTCCAAAGACCAGCGCCTGCGTCCCTATGCCGCCGCCCGATTGGCAATCTCTGCTTGCCAGCGTCGCACACGATCACGGTAAAAAATGAATACGCTGATCAGCAGCCCCGTTCCCAGCGTCGCATTGCCCAGGATGCCGATTGCCACGCCCAGCGGCCCGCCGGCCAGGCGCTGCCACACCAGGCTGAAACCGGCGCCGATCAGGCCCAGCAGGATCACCAGGCCCATCGCGCCGAGCAAATTGCGCCTGACCAGGCCGAAACTACGCCAAATACCCTGACGAATGTTGACTTCATCCAGCACCATCGCCGGTATGCTGAAGGTAAAACCTAATCGCAGCCACCAACCTGCAAAAACGACCAGGGTAACCGCCAGCAACGCGCCAGCCTGGCCGCCGACCAGCGTCAACACCCCGGCGAAGAGGGCAAGCGGCAGGCTGGCGATCACCAGCAGCAAACCGATCAGCAGCGTGAAAAGGAGCAAGCGTCCAAGCGTGCTGACAAAACTGCGCGCCAGCGCCGAGAGCGTAACGGGGGCGGCGCGCAGATGCTGCGCAATCAACGTCAGATAGAGCGCGCCAATGACAACGCTCAGGGTCAGCAAGAGCACAAGCCAGCCGGCCAGCGCGCCAAACGATGACAAATCGAGGCGCGTCGTATTGCCCAGTGGATTCTGACTCAGGTCAATGTCGTTCGACAGGCTGGGCATCCCCAGAAAACCGTTGGCCAAAACAGACAACAGGTTGTATTGGTCGCCCAATTGGGTCATCAGACTGCGGCTGGTCTCCAGGGCTTGCTCATAATCGGCCGACAGGGTGATCTCTGGTGGGGCCTGCACCGCGGCCACGAGGGGCGCGACGAGCGGTCGCACCGAAAGTTGCGGGCCAAGCCACAGCGCCACATCGAGCAGGACAGGGATCAGGATGAGCCACGGGTAACGGGCCAGAACCCGAAATCCAGTAGCGATGCAGTCAATCACGCCGAGTTTTGGTGTTATTTCACTATTCACCGGCCTATTTTACCACAGGGAGATGGAAAATGCGAACAAAGGTGCGATACAGCAATCATTCTAAACGCGCTTATGCGGTCAAAGCGTTCAGCCTTGACAAGTTGCGCCATCGTGCCTACACTAATATATAGATCAGTCGCTTGATCCACGGCGCTTGCGCATCCGTCCGGCGCCGCTTGATTATATTATTGATTTAGCCAGCGAAGGAGCTTATTGTGAATGTCCTGGGAACGCTTTCCGTATTTCCCCAAATCCCCAAACCTATCGGTCGTCTGCATGAACTGGCCTACAATCTCTGGTGGTCCTGGACCCCGGATGCACAAGCGCTTTTTTCCAACTTGAACCTGCCTCTGTGGGACCGTCTGGCCCACAACCCTGTCAAATTCCTGCGCGAAGTCAGCCAGGAAAGCCTCAATCAAGCCGCAACCGATCCCAACTACGTCGCCCTGTATGACCAGGTGATGGCGGCCTTCGACGCCTACATGAAGCCGGCCTCGACCTGGTTCGCCGACACCTATCCAGATCTGAAGAATACGACCATTGCCTACTTTTCGGCTGAATTTGGCCTGCACGAAGCGCTGCCCATCTACTCAGGCGGCCTCGGCGTCCTCTCAGGCGATCATTGCAAGGCCGCCAGCGACCTGGGCTTGCCCTTCATCGGCATCGGCTTCCTCTATTCCGGCGGTTATTTCACTCAGCGCATCACCGGTGACGGGCGCCAGGAAGCAACGTACAACAAAATCAAGTTCGACGAGGTGCCCACCCAGGCTGCACACAACAGCCAGAACGAAGAAGTCGTCGTCAAGGTAGACCTGCCTGGGCGCGCGGTCTACGCCAAAATCTGGCAGATCCAGGTGGGGCGCATCCCCCTCTTCCTGATGGATACCGACATCGCGCTGAACGATGCCCAGGACCGCGAGCTGACCGCTCGCCTCTATGGCGGCGACAATGAAACTCGCATCTCGCAAGAAATCATCCTGGGCATTGGCGGCGTGCGGGCCGTGCGGGCGTTGGGATACTCGCCTGCGGTCTGGCACATGAACGAGGGCCATGCCGCGTTCCTGGGCCTGGAGCGCATCCGTGAGCTGGTGCAGAACCAGGGCCTGACCTTCCAGCAGGCGCTTGAAGTCACCCGCGCCAGCAGCGTCTTCACCACGCACACGCCGGTGCCGGCGGGGCATGACGCGTTCGGCTTCGATATGATGGATAAGTACTTTGGCCGTTACTGGGGCCAGCTGGGCGTCAACCGCGAGGCTTTCTTGCAGTTTGCGCGCCAGGATCAACCCTGGGGTGCCACCTTCAGCATGACCGTGCTGGCCTTTCGTTGTTCGGGCCTGGCCAACGGCGTCAGCAAGCTGCACGGCGACGTCTCACGCAGCATGTGGAACTGGCTATGGCCTGGCACCCCGACCGCTGAAGTGCCGATTGATTCCATCACCAATGGCGTTCACACCGAAACCTGGCTCTCCCCGGCCCTGCGCCTCTTGTTCGACAGATACCTGGGCAGCGATTGGCGCCAACGGATTGATGACCCCGCTCTTTGGCAGGGTGTTTACAACATTCCAGATGAGGAATTGTGGCAGGCGCTGCAAAAAGGCAAGGAGCGCCTCTTCCATTTCATGGAACAGCGCGCCAAGAATCGCGCCTACCGCATGGGCGAAGGCCCGGCGCGCCTCAAGCAGATTTCAACCTTCTTCAGCCCCGACACCCTGGTCATTGGCTTTGCGCGCCGTTTTGCCACCTACAAACGCGCTACCATGATCTTCCGCGATGTGGAGCGTATCAAGCGCCTGGTGACCAATCACGATCGCCCGGTCATGATTCTTTTCTCTGGCAAAGCCCATCCGGCCGATGAACCAGGCAAGGAATTCATCCGCCAAATCTGCCAGGTGGCGCAGCATCCCGATTTCGAGCAGAAGGTGATGTTCATTGAAGACTACGATATGAACATTGCCCGCTGTATGGTGCAGGGCGTAGATGTCTGGCTCAACAACCCGCGACGCCCGCGCGAGGCCAGCGGCACCAGCGGCGAAAAAGCCGCACTCAACGGCTGCCCTAACCTGAGCGTGCTCGATGGCTGGTGGGCCGAGGGCTACAATGGCAAGAACGGTTGGGCCATTGGCGAAGAACGCCTCTATAAGGATGAAGCGACCCAGGACGAAGCAGACGCGCTCTCTCTCTACACCACCCTGGAAGACGAGGTTGTGCCGGCCTATTACCAGCGCGGCGACGACGGCATCCCCCATTTTTGGCTCGACATCGTGCGCGCCTCCATCAGCAGCGCGGCCTGGCTTTTCAGCATGACGCGCATGATCAAGGATTACACGAACAAGATGTATGTTCCGGCCGCGCGCCACCAGGCCGTGATGACCGCCAACGGTTACGCCCACACGCGTGAGGTGACCGATTGGAAACAGCGCGTGGCCTTCCACTGGCCGCAGCTGCGCATCGAAGCCAGCGGGCCACGTGATGGGCAGCTGACTGTGGGCGAGCCGGTGGAAATCAAAGCGACTGTACGCCTCAGTGGGTTGACGCCCGATGAGGTGGCTGTGGAGATCGTCTCCGGCTTCCAGGACGGCGCCGCCGGCCTGACCGATGAGCCGATGCAGCTGGTCGGGCGCAGCGACGACGGCGCCTATTACTATCGTGGGCTGCTGGCCCCAACCGCCAGCGGCCAACTAATCTACGGCGTGCGCATCATCCCTGTTCATGCCGACCTGTTCAACAAACACGCCATGGCCCTCACCAGCTGGGCCTAGCCTCATCACGCTAAACACCGCAGAAACCGGGTTTCGATGCGAAGCCCGGTTTCTTTCTTACCTGG
>DAISHS010000212.1:0-7515 GCA_036822415.1 Chloroflexota bacterium | reverse complement strand
CTGGCGATCACCGCCAATGAAGCCAAGCTCCAGGATCACCGCAGGCGTGGTCGGGTCAATCTGGTGGAAGGCGTAGTATTGCGTCATGTCGTGGCTGATGGAGTTGAGGTGCTGGGGCAAACCGCTTTTTTGACCGTACTCACGATAGAGGCAGCTCAGGTATTTGTCCTCCAGCAGCGGCTGCGTGCTGCGATCTGAGCGAGCCGCTTTGTAGCCGTGCAGGTCAATACAAGAATCGGCATGAATGGAGATGAACGCATCGGCTCGATAGCCGGCCAGCCGCGCATCTTTTTCGGCCAGCACCTCTGCCGTGGCGCCGGCCAGGCTCAGCCGTTCAGCCAGCAAACGGGCCACGGCCTGGGTGATCTGGGTTTCTTGCAGGCCGTCGTCGCACACCGCGCCGGAATCGTAGCCCATGTGGCCGGCGATGATGCCCACGGTCTTGCCGTGGAGGGCGCGCACGGGGCGCTGGCTGGGGACGCGCATGGGATCATCCCAGGGCCAAACCACCCCGGCCTCGCCGCCGCGCCAGGAAAGCCAGCCGGCCAACGCCAGCAGGATCAAGGTGAAGAGCAGGGTAGCGCGCTCAAGGCGCTTGACAGTCGTTCGGCGCATCTTGGTCAACCAGGTTACTACGTGAAAGCAAAGAGAGAGCCAAGGCTTATCCGGCCCTGGCGCTTATCTTAACGGTTTGTCGTGATTTCGGCAAGCGCGCCCTGCGCGCTGGCTGCGGTCAACCCGTGTTGCATAGAAAGAAGGGCATTTGACAAACCTACAACGGGCGGGTATAGTCCAAGCGGTACGCTGAGCATGTTGATAATCATGTTGATAATAATGAACGACGCCAATAACGACGCAAACCATAAAGCCAAGAGAGCACGGAGGCAGAGATCGGGATGATCGAACTGGGCCAATGGCTGCGTGAAGCCCGCGAAGCCAAGGGACTGAGTCTATCCCAGGCTGAAGAGGCCACGCGCATCCGACAAAAATACCTGGCGGCCCTGGAGTCAGGTGTACAGGAAGATCTGCCCGGCGATGTTCCCACGCGCGGATTCCTGCGTAACTATGCAACCTATCTGGGACTGAACGCCGACGAGGCGATGCGGCGACTGGGCCAACCCCAGAGCCAGGTTGCTCAAATTGCTAAAGACGCCGAGCAAACGATGGGGCCGCGTGCGGTGGATTATCGCCCTATCGAATTTACCCTGTACAATCAGTCGCCGTTGACGATGCGCTGGTTGACGATCGGTTTGGCGATTGGCATTATACTGGTGGCGGTTGTGCTGGGCGCCTGGCTCTGGCGCAGCAATCCACAGTTGATTGCCGGTCTCTTTGCCCCGCCAGCCACGGCAACCGCCACCAGCACCGCAACGGCTGCGCCCAGCTCGGTCACATCCACGCCCACGGCCGGCATTTACCGCATCACGGCGACGGCGACCGAAAGCATTTTCTTGCTGCCAACGCCCACCCCCACGGCCACGCCCATCTCCACCGCGGCGCCAAGCTCGACGCCCACGCCTCCCGTCACTGAGATGGAAGTCATCGCCCGCGTCGTGCAACGCGCATGGGTGCGCGTGACCAGCGATGGCGAGGTTATCCTGGAAAAAGTGCTGGAGGAAGGCAGCGAGGAACGCTGGCTTGCGCAAAACTCGCTGGTCTTACGCACCGGCAACGCCGGCGGGCTGGAGATCACCGTCAACGGCGAGGTGCAGAGCGCCCTGGGCGCCCTGGGGACGATCGAAGAATGTAGCTGGACTTTGAGCGCAGGCCAGGTGACGCGGGGGTGCAGCAGCGATGCGAACAAGACGCCAACCGCCAGCGTGACCCCGCAGGCCACCGCCAGCGCAGAAACAGGCGTCACCGCTACGCAGACCTCGGCGGCGACGCCCACCAATACGCCAAGCCGTAGCCCAGCCCCCACGGCCACAGGCAATGACTTTTGATGGAATTTTAATGGCGAAAACGTTGTCTCGATCGCACCGACAGCAGCCCGCCCACAGCGGGCTGACTTATTATTTGCTGACGCTCGGCTGCCCCAAGAATCAGGTGGACAGCGAGGGCATGGCGATGCTGATGCTGCAACGCGGCTTCGGTTCGACGGCTGAGCCGGACGAGGCCGATGTGCTGATTGTCAACACCTGCGGTTTTCTCGACGCCGCCAAAGAAGAGTCCATTGGCGTTCTGCGTCACCTGGGCAAGCACAAGCGCCGCGACCAGGTGCTGATTGCGGCCGGCTGCCTGGCCCAGCGCAACGGCGAGGAGATCGTGCGCCGCGTGCCGCGCGTCGACGGGCTGCTCGGCACCCGCCGCTGGATGGAAATCGTGCAGATGGTGGAGACGCTGCGCGGGGGCCGCGCCCAACGCGGGCATGGGCATTATGAGCTGGTGGGTGATCCTGATATGCCGCAGCCCGACGCCACCCCACGACCAGGCGTGGTGGCCGGCAGCGCCTACCTCAAAATCTCAGACGGCTGCAATGCCCCGTGCACCTTTTGTTCGATCCCCACCTTCAAGGGCAAATTGCGCAGTCGCCCCTTCGAGGGCATTGTCAGCGAGGCGCAGGCCCTGACCGCCAGCGGCGCGAAGGAACTGATCATCATCGCGCAGGATTCGACCGACTATGGCCGCGACCGCGGGGAGGCCAACCGCCTGCCGGCTCTCATGAGCGCCATCTGCAACCGCGCCGAAGGGCTGCGCTGGCTGCGCTTGATGTACGCTTATCCAGGGCATGTTAGTGATGAATTGATCGAGGTGATGGCAAGCCAGCCCCAGATTGCGCCTTACCTGGATATGCCATTACAGCACGGCCACCCAGACACCCTGGCGCGCATGAAACGACCCAGCAGCCGCACGTGGGTGACCAAAACTGTCGGTCAGCTGCGCAAGGCCCTGCCTGATCTTTCCTTGCGCTCTACATTTATCGTCGGTTTTCCCGGCGAAACCGAAGCCGAATTTCAAGGTCTGCTCGATTTTGTGCGTGAGGTGCAGTTCGACAAGCTCGGCGTCTTCACGTTCAGCCCGGAGCCAGGCACGCCGGCCTTTGCCATGCCGAACCAGGTGCCGGCCGAAGTCAAAGAGGAACGGCGGCAGCGTCTGCTCGAAGCCCAGCAGCCGATCTCCCTGGCCCGCAATCAGGCGCAGATTGGCCGCGTGCTCGACGTGTTGATCGAAGGGTTCGATAAGGGCTACAGCGTGGGGCGCAGCACGCGCGACGCGCCCGAAGTGGATGGGTTGGTGCTGGTGTCAGGCGCTCACCGGGTAGGCGAAATGATCGCGGTGCGCATCAACAGCGCACTGGAGTACGACCTGGTTGGCGAGGCGGTCGGCGAGCTGGTTCTGCGCTGACGACGCGGCGGCTCAGTCGCCCAACAACCTCGCCAGGAAGCCTTTCGATCGTTCGGCTGGCGCCGGTCGCGGCGCGGCCAGGACGCGCACCTGGGCCTGCAGGCGTTGCACCTGCTCCAGCAGCGTATTGACCGCCGCTTCCGTCGCTTGCAAGCGCGCTTCGGTGCCTTCACGCCGCGCTTCGTCCCGCCGCCGCAGTTCTGTCAAGTCCCGTTCCAGGGATAACATGCGATCACGCAGGCGCTGATTTTCTGCCTTCAGGTTGAAGTTGTCCTGCACCACCACGCCAATCAGGTCGCGGTTGGCCTGTTGGCCGTTCAAAATGGCGCGCTGGGCGTCCGCCAGGCTGTGCAAACTGGCCGCCACGACCAGGGCAGTCGTTTCTTCTGGTTCTGTCGTCAGCATGACGGCGTCTGCGGCCTCAGCCTCGGCGGCTGGCAAATCGGCGCCTGCGAATGGCTCAGCCATGTTACTTGTCCATCACCCGGTACGTGCCATCCACGACGCGCCCTTTGGTCTCAGCGCCGCTGGCCGGTCGGCTGGCGGCCTCGTCTGCCGCCGGTTGGCCGCCGCCGCTGGCCGACGCCTCGCCGCGATGAAACGCAACCACTTCGGGCGGCGCCAGCATGACGAACAAGCGCATCGCCAGCAACACAATCGCCAGATCGTCCAGCTGACCAATGACCGGCGCGACATCAGGGATCAGGTCAATGGGAAAAATAACATAGGCCAGGGCCATCAGGGGCAAGAGAAATTTCGTGGAGGCCGGCACGCGCGCATCCAGTAGTAATTTCCAGACCAGATGGAGTTGTTTCAGCAGTTCGCCCAGCAAGCCGCTGCGATCGTTCGTCTGATTCATGTGATTCCTCGCTACATCGTTTATCTGCTATAATACCCCTCTGAGTAGCCTTATTGTAATGCCAACCGCTGCATTTGCCAAGCGGTCTGGCATACAAAATGAGGCGGACTCGAAGCAGCCAAATGCGGATGACGTCTACTGATGCTGACCCTGGCCCAAACTTTTTCCGATTACCCAGCGCCGATCCTGCGCGCCCTGGCCAGCACGCGCGGGTTCGAGCTGTTGGCGACAACGCCGGCCGCCCTGGCCGTTGAGCTGAGCGCGGCCCTGGCCGATCCCGCTTCGATTGTAGACGCGGTGGAGCAGCTGCCAGAGGCCGCGCGCGCGGTGCTCAGCGCGCTCGTGCGCGCGGGCGGCGCCATGACGGCGCCCGCCTTTGCGCGCCTGGCCGGCGAAGTGCGTCAGGGCGGGCCATCGTGGTTGGCGCGTGAACAACCCTGGCTGGCGCCCCTCAACGCGGCCGAGGTTTTGTGGTATCGCGGCCTCATTGGGCGCTCGTTCGCGACCGTGGATGGCGAGACTGGCGATTTCATTTTTGTGCCCAGCGATGTGCTGCCCTGGCTGCCCACGGCGACCGCCGCCGGCGCGCCGATGCAGCTGCCGGTTGCCCCCGCGCCCGACGTGGTGCACCTGAGCAGCTACCGGCTGGCGTTGGATGCCGGCGCGCTCCTTGCCTTTGTCCAAAATAACGAGGTGACGCTTTCCCCGGCCGGGCGCTGGCAGGCGGCCGCGCTGGCGGCGCTCAATCAGCAGCTGCTGGCGCCGGTGCAGGAGCGCGCGCTGGCCGGGGCCGCCAGCCGGGCAGGCAGCGATCGGCTCAGTTTTCTGCTCGACCTGGGGCGCGAGCTGGGCTGGTGGCGTGTGGCCGCTGGACGCCTGCGCTTGCTGGCGGCGCCAGTGCGCGGCTGGCTGCAATTGACTGCGCCCAACCAGGCCCATGCCCTCTGGCAGGCCTGGCTCGATTCCACCGAGTGGGATGACCTGCACCGCGTGCCGACCCTGCGCTGCGAAGGCAGCGGCTGGCGCAATGATGCAGTGGCGACGCGGCGCCGCCTGCTGGCGAACCTGGCGACCATCCGCCCAGGCAGCTGGCAGCGCAGCGAGGATTGGGTGGCCGCCGTGCAGCGGCATGATCCCGATTTTCAACGCAGCGATGGCATCTACACCACCTGGTACATTCGCCGCGTGGACGAGGCTGGCTATCTCCTGGGCTTCGAGCACTGGGACGACGTCGAAGGCGCGCTGCTGCGTTTCCTGGTCAGCGGGCCGCTGCACTGGCTTGGCGCGCTCGATCTAGGCGAAGCCGCCGCCGCGCCGGGGCGCCCGGACGTCCTGCGCGTGACCAGTCAGGGCGCGGCCTGGCTGCGCCAGCAACCCGCGGCGTTGCGCGCGCCGCCGTCAGCCCCCATTCGCGTAGAGGCCGATTTCAGCATCTCTGTGCCGCACAGCGCCCCTGCGTTCGATCGTTTTCGGGTTGCGCGCTTCACGCAGTGGGAGGCCAGCCAGCCTGATTTTCGCTATCGTATCACCCAAACCGCGCTGCGGCGCGCGGCCGCGGCCGGCGTGACGACAGCGCGCGTTCTGGCCTTTTTGCGCCATGTCACCCAAGGGCAATTGCCAGCCAACGTGGCGCGGGCGCTCGAAAAACTCAGCGACTAAAGGACCGTCATTAAGCCTATGGTTTTCCTGCAATTTCTGCCATTCATCATCCTGCTGATAACGGCCAATCTGGCCGCGCGCGCCAGCGGTTGGCGCCTTGTCACCTATGTCCTGCTGACGCTGCTCAACATCGCCATGATCTTCTTTGGCGTCATTTTCTTGATCCTGCCGGCGTTACTGGCCGCGCAGCCTGACAATCCCCTCAACCAGCTGCCCTTCCAGCCGCGTTGGACCGAGCTAAGCCTGTGGATGCTGGCAACCGGCCTGTTGGCCTTTCTGCCTTTCATCCCGTCGGTGCGTCGCGGACTGGCGCGCCTGCTCCCGCTCGATCCCGCGTCGGTCGTCCACACCACCGCCCTGGCCTTTGCCATTTACCTGCTGGGATCAGTGCCTATCCAGCTCGCGATGCTGGGCGGCAGCCTCGACTCGCTTTCCGATATGGGCAATCTGCTAGGCGTGTCCGAGCTGTGGCAGCAAGGCGCGGCCTTCATCATCATGGGGCTGTTCGGCGTGGGCCTCTGGCTGCGGCGCTCCACCGATGAGGTGACCGACCGCCTGGGCCTGCATATGCCAAGCGCGCGCCAGTGGGCCGTTGTCATTGGCCTGACCATCCTCTTCATCTTGCTCGATCAAGGGGTGAGCTGGGCCTGGGCCAACCTCGACCCCGTCAGTTACGAGCGCATCGGCAAGGTGTCCAACGCGCTCTTTGGCGGCCTGCTCTCGCCGCTGGGCGCGCTCACCATCGGGCTGTCGGCCGGCCTGGGCGAAGAGTTGATCTTCCGCGGCGCGCTGCAACCGCGCTTCGGGCTGCTCTTCACCTCGTTCCTCTTTGCCATCATCCATGTGCAGTATGGACTCAGCCCGGCCGTCTTTCAGGTCTTTGTGCTTGGCCTCGTGCTCGGGTTGATTCGCCAGCGCGGCAATTTGACCATGGCCATCGCCCTGCACACGCTTTACAACGCCGCGCTGGTGGCGCTGGCGTTGATCTTCCCAGGCAGCTGACGACCGATGAACCCAGAGCTACAGGCGCAGCTCGATCGCCTGAGTGACGCCTTCGGAATCAAGCGCGGCGCGGCGCACCTGACGCCGCGGCCCGAAACGCCGTCAACGGCGCCGGCGGCCGCGCGCGGCGTGGAGACGCTCGTGCCTGGCCGCGTGATCGAGACGCCGCACGGGCCATGCTTTGTGCGCGAGGTTGTCTACCCCGGCGCCACCCTGCGCAGCCGTTACACCCTGGCCGCCTGTCTCGGTCAGCCGCTGGACACCCTGGTCGCGCTCTACCCCGAAGCCAACCTGGCAGACTTCGACTTTGCCCGCGCTGCGTTTCTGGACACGGAGACCAGCGGGTTGGGCGGCGGCGCCGGCGCCTACGCCTTCATGATCGGCGTCGGCGTGTTCGAGCCGCCAGCCAGTCAGGGAGAGGCCAGCGCGGGGGAACCGGCCTTCGTCGTGCGCCAGTTCTTCATGCGCAGCGAACGGGAGGAACGCGCGGTGTTGCACGCCCTGGCCGACGTGCTCGATGCGCGCACGAGCCTCGTTTCCTTCAACGGCCGCTCCTTCGATCTGCCGCTGCTGACCAACCGCTTCATCATGCACCGCCAGACGCCGCGCTTAACAGACGCGCCGCACCTCGATCTCCTGCACCCGGCGCG
>DAISHS010000211.1:0-7517 GCA_036822415.1 Chloroflexota bacterium | reverse complement strand
GACCAGCTCGAGGCCGAGATCGCCGCGCGACGCCAGCGGGTTGCCGCATCTCCGGTCGTTGCGGCCAACCTGGAGCAACATCTGGAAGCGGAAATTGCGGCTCAACGCGCTCAGGCCGGCCGCCCGGCCGCGACAGCCGTCGCCCGGCGCTTCTGCTCGCAGTGCGGCCAGCCGCTGCGCCCGGCCGACCGCTTCTGCGGCGCCTGCGGTGCGCCTGCGACCTGAAGCAGCCCATTGACAGCCAATAAAAAGAGCGCCGCCGCCACTGGCTTTGCCGTTATGTGGCGTTGGCGCTCTTTTTTATTTTTGCCTGAGCAAAGCAAATGCCCGGCGTCCCCCAAACGCCGGGCATTCACCGAAAGGAGGTACCGATGAACAGACAGGTGTCTAACCAACCTACTGAGTCAAGGCATTTGCAGTCCGACTCATCAATCCCGGATCACAACTGACTCCAAGCCCCCCACTGCTCGTCGCCGGTTGCACAATCAAATCCTGAATCATGTGTATCCAACCGCTTCATGTCCCAAAACTCACCGGCATGTGAATCATATCACAAATGTCGGCGTTTGTCAATATGCTAAAGGTTAAATTTTCGCCAGGATTACAGGGATTGGAGAGGGATTAGAGGATCAAGTCGTTGAACGATCGGCTGCCGGGAAGCGTTTACCACTTTTCAGCCACGGTGCGCAGTTCAGACACATTGATGAGGACCACGCGCCCGCGGTGCGTGGTAATCAGGCCCTGACGGCGGAGCTTGCTCATGACGCGGATGGCGCTTTCAACCGTCGTGCCGGTCATATCGGCCACGTCCTGCCGCGTGAGGGGAATGTCAATGGTCAGGCCTTCGGGGGTGACGCGGCCGGTGGCATTGCCCAGTTTCAACAGCACGCGGGCGATGCGTTGTTCAACCCGGTCCACCGCCAGGCTGCGCACCAGGTCGGTGGTGTTGCGCAAGCGCCGGCTCAATTCCCCAATCACTGACATCGAGAGCGCAGGATAACGCTGCACCAACTCGAAGAAGTCGCGGCGGGCCACGGTAACGACAGCCGTATCTTCCAAACATTGCGCGGTGGTATCATAGGGCGCTCCGTCGAGAACGGCCATTTCGCCAAACATGTGGCCGGGGCCAATGACATCCAGGACCACGTCGCGACCTTGCTCGGAATGGCGCAACAGTTTGATTTGCCCCATCCAGACGACGAAAAGCGCATCGGGCGGATCGCCTTCGAAGCAAACGTAGGCATCCTTGGGGAAACAATGGCCGCTGAGGAGTTCTGCAACCGATTCCCAATCAGAAGGGGTGAGCGAGCTAAATAAAGGTACGGTGCGGACGACCTGAACCATATTGAACTGGAGTTTATCCATTGCTTGCTCGCTACTCTCGACGTCGGTGCACGTGGTATCTTCATGACTGTAGGCAGCGGGCAGATTATACCACGCGTGCGAAGTGTGAGCAAGCAAGCCGCGTTGCGTTATGCGAGGAACCCCAGGGGCGCAGATTGGTTTTTGCGCCCCTGGTTGTATCTACTTTTGCCGGCAGCCTGAGCGCTCAGGCTGCTATAGATGTTCAGTGGTAGGGGCGATCCCTTGCGGTCGCCCAGGGCAGGCGCAAGGCGCTGCCCTTACGGATCCTTATCTGACGTACTATAGGCTACATTTCGCTGAGCGCGGCGAAGGCCGCCTTGAAACAGTCGAGTGGGGCGCTGAGCAGCCCAGCGCCGACCATGCCCACGCCTGGTTCTTTGTGCGCAATGCCGGTGTTCAGCCGCGGGGTGAGGCCGCTGGCCATGATTTTGCGCACATCAATGCCGAGCGGTGTGCCGCGGAAATTTAGCGCGGGGATAGTGAAACTGCTGTGTTCACCTGCGCAGATTTCATACATCTCCAGGGTCGCGTTGAGGGCATCGTTGGGCGTGCCGCCGACGAATTGCACGATGGCGGGCGCGCCGGCCAGGGCGAAGCCGCCAATGCCCCCCGTTTCTGTGATGGTGCTATCGCCAATGTCACGATTGGCATCGGCCTGGGTAAAGCCGGGGAAGAAAAGCCCAACCGGCATCCCTGATTCACACGTGAACCAGCGCGACCCGGTCCCGCTGACCCGAACGCCAAAATCGGTGCCGTTGCGCGCCATGGTTGTCACCACGGTGCAGCCGGGGATGTTCTCGGCCGGCAGGAGCATGGCCTTCATCGCTGGCATGGAGAGGTTGAGGAAGAAGTGATCGTTGCCATCAATAAAGCGCAGCACAGCCGCCACCGTGGCGCCGTCGGAGGTCTCAGCCAGCGCGGGGCCGATGGCGCGCAGGAAGAGCGAGGTGCCGGCCTTGTTGCGATTGTGGCACTCGTCGCCCATGTGCAGCGCCTGCGCGATCATGCTGCGCAGATCAACCGGGCCGCGGCGCTCCAGGGCACGCGCCAGGGCCGGGTAGAGAGTCTGTTCCATCCACTTCAGGCGGGCGATGACCTCTGGCCCGAACGCGCCATAGCGCAGCACTTTGCCCAGGCCCTCGTTCTGGGTGGCATAGGCCGTGAGGCCAAATTCGTCGTTGCGCATCACGAACACCGGCATGGATGGGCTGATGATGCCAGCCATGGGGCCGGTGGCCTGGTAGTGATGGCAGGGCGCAAACTCGATCTCGCCCGAGGCGGCCAGCACGGCCGCGGCCTCAGGGGTTTCTGCCCAACCTTCGTAAAGAATGGCGCCCAGCACCGCGCCGCGCTGCGGGCCGCACATGCGCTCCCAGGTGATGGGCGGGCCGGCATGGCAGAGCAGCCGCGCATGGTAACCGGGGATGGCGTCGCGCGCAATTCCCATGCCCACCAACTGAGGGCGCCCGGCATTGATGCGCCGCAGGGCCTCGCGGTTGGCGGCTTCGATCTCGACGCCGCTGCGCGTGTGCGTTAGCTCGACATAACCTGGCGCCGGTGGCCGCCAATCTACGGCGACAACGTCGGCGCCCTGGCTCGTCATGCTGTCCAGGAATGATTCCAACCCCACATTGACCGGCTTGAGCGGCTGGGTGAAGAGTTCCAGTATTTTGTCCATCGTCATGTTGACTCCTTTGGCGCGCAACGGTTAGCGCACGATCATGCCGGCCAGGGCGGCGGCGGCCGCATTGCTTTCCACCACCCATACGCCAACCGCACGCAGCCTGGCTTCCTGATCGGCCAGGTTCTGCGGGTCGCCGGCGGTACCGCAGACAGATGCCACGAACGCGATGTCCCGTTGCGCGGCCGCCAGGCGCTGCCGCGCCTCGGTAATCGCAGCGGCCAGCGCGCCGGCCGGGTCGTCATGCGCGCCATAGCCCAGCACCAAATCGAGCAGGATCACGCCCACGCTTGGATCAGCGACCTCTTGCAACAGACGTTTATTGCGCAGGGTCGGATCGAGCATCGGGTGCAGGCGCCCTTGCGTAAATTCATCCTCTCCCAAATCAATGCAACTATGACCGCTGCTGACCAACGCGCTGGGCAGGCGCTTGACGCCGGGAAAAGGGGCGTTGGAATAAAGTTCTGATACCTGCGGCAGCAAGAGCATCTGCGCTTCATAGCAGAACGTGCCGCCGCAGAATAAGCCGCGCACGAAGCGTGCGTCTGGCTTCAAGGTGGCGCGGGCTGTTTCGGCTGTGGCTGCCAGCGCCAGCAGCTCACGATGGAATTTGCCTTTGGCGGCCGCCGTGCTCTGCTGTTGCACCAGGGCCGCCGCCAGCCGCGCCGCCTCTTCCAATGACGCGGCGGCGATGCCGCCCTCGGTCTCGATCAAGGAGGCGTCGCCGCCCAGGAAACAGACCACCACCGGCTTGTCGCTGCCGCCGATCAGATGCAGGATGGTGGTCATGACTTCAGGCGCCGGCGGTTTGGAAATGAGCACAACCACCTCGGTGGCCGGGTCGGCCAGCAGCGCGCGCAGCCCCTGCTGCATCATCAAGCCTCCCACCTCCGCTTTGAGGTCGCGGCCGCCGGCGCCCAGCGCCTGCGAAATTCCGACCCCGCGCCGCGCCAGCGCGCTGGCGACGCCCTGGATGCCGGTGCCGGCCGCGCCGACGATGCCCACGGGGCCGCGCGGTACCGCGTTGGCAAACCCAAGCGCCACCCCGTTGACGATGGCCGTCCCGGCATCCGGGCCCATCATCATCAGCCCGCGCTGCTGAGCCAGCTGCTTGAGCGCAATTTCCTCGGCCAGAGGGACGTTGTCGCTGAAGAGCAGCACGTGCCGCCCGTGCGTCAGGGCTGTACGCGCTTCCTGCGCAGCGTACTGCCCAGACACCGAAATCACGACGACATTCGCGGTCGGGTGATCGTTGAGCGCGGCGGCCAGGCTGCGCGTACGGCGCGCCGCGCCAGCGACTGTGCGCCGCTGACGACTGGCGACCAGCAGCTCGTTGGCGCTGGCGAAGGCCTGCTCCGCCACGGCGTCAGTGCTGGCGCGCACGGCCATTACCAGATCATCCGCGCCGGCCATCAACGCGTCGTCCACGAGCAGGTTGGCCTGCTCCAAAATTTCCTTGTTGGCGGCCGTTGCCATCACCACGGCCGCGTCTTCCACGCCGGGCATTTCCAATAGAGCCTTGGCTACCAGCATCAACGTCACGGAGTCGTAGTAGTCTGAGCGTTTGACACGTGTTCGAGTCGGCATTGACCCTCCTTTGGTTTTTCTGTCCGAGATTGCTTAGCGTTGCGTTGGAAATTTGACGCGTCGAACCCAGCGGTTGGTCAGGAAAAGCAGGATGAGACCGCCCAAGAATCCGACTACGATTTGCCGATCAAGGTCAGCTCCCAGAAACCAGGCCAGGCTGCTGCCGATGGCCATACCCACCAGGTAAACAACGATCCAAAAGAAAAAACTGTAAATACGGCGCCCAAGCGACAGCCGTTCTGGGGGTGGTGTTTTGGTCAAGATGGTTCTCCTCTCGTTTTATTGAGAAACGCTCTGCCCACTGGCTGTGCTGGCAGATAGCCTAAACGCCCTACAGGCTGCGCAAAAACCCGCTCAGCATGGCGCAGCCGGAGGTGGCGCCATGCTGCATGATCTGCTGAGCCTGACGTTGGATGCCGCTGACCTCGTGACGCGCCAGCGCCGTCAGCAGCCCTTGCCACGGTTCATCCACCCAGCCGGCCCAGGCTGCGCGCAGGAAAGCCTGGCTAAGCCGCGTCGTCCTGGTCAGATCAGCCAGGCGCAGGGGCGGCGCGGCGGCCGCGGCGTCCAGGCGCCAGCGCAGCAGCCAGCCGGCCAGCCAATCATCCCCGGCCGGCGTCAGTCCGGGGCCAAGCCCAATCAACGCGGTCAGCGCGTCAGCCAGGACGCTGTTTGCCGGCGCTTGCAAAACCGCCTCGACCCGCATCTGCAGCGCATGGGCGCTGAGGCGATCAAGCTGGCGAGTCAGCGGCCAGGCTGGCTCAGTGAGCAGCCAGGCTGGCTCAGTGAGCAGCCAGCGTTGCAGCGCAGCGATGCCTGCGGCCAGGCCCGGCGCCTGCGCCAGCAAAGCCCAGTCTGGCTGCGGCTGCCAGCGGCTGGCTGTGGTCAGGTCAATGCGCCAGGCTCCGATCTGCAGCGTCGAAGGGGTGCAGTCAGCCCTCATGCCTGGCGTCAGGTCGAGCCAGGCGGACGGCCAGCCGTGAAGCACAATGTTGAATGGCCCCGCGCCCACGGGCGGCGCCACCAGGGCCGCCAGGTCGCCGTCAGGCGTCATGAGGTTGATGACCTGGCGGTGCACGCTCAAGACAGCGGCGCGGCTGAATGACCGCTGAGCCAACGCGGCGTACACCGGTTGACCGATGCGGGCGGCGGCCAATGACCTGACCGTTGTGCGTGCGTCCACCTGTTTTCGTTGGCCTCTAACGCGTTTGCGACAACCCCGCGGCTGTGTTATAATCGCCTCGCTTTGGGGAGAGGTCGCATAGTTCGGCTGAGTGCGCGCGTCTCGAAAACGCGTAGGGCTAATACCCTCGAGGGTTCAAATCCCTCCCTCTCCGCCATTCACCTGCATAGCGCACGTTGCCAACGTGCGCTATATTTTTTGATAGCGCCATTGTGCATGACCAGGCTGCGAACTACCATGACCGCTATCATGCCTGTGGCGCAGGACAAGTCATTCTCCTATTTGGCCAAACTTGTCGCGCCTGCTATAATTTGCACGGCAGCGCGGAGAGGTCGCATAGCTTGGTTTAGTGCGCGCGCCTGGAGAGCGCGTAGGGTCTTAATGGCCCTCGAGGGTTCAAATCCCTCCCTCTCCGCCAGAGACAGCCTTTGCCGTGAGACCGCGGTGAAGGCTGTTCTTTTCTTTGACAAAGCCCCCTGAATCAGGTAAGATGACCCCGGTCGTGCTAGACGGGGCGCTAGCGGTGCCTTGTACCCGAAATCCGCTATAGGCGGGGTTGAATTCCCCTTTGAGGGCCTTCGTCTGCCCGGGGACTGCGGGGCCGAGCAGCGTTGATGGTTGGGTCCTGTGCGGCGGGAGCCTGTGAAATGTGTCAGGACCGAGAGGTAGCAGCACTAAGCGGTTTCTCCTGGGTGCCACGGGGTTGCCTGGCCTGAGCCAGCTAGTACCAGTAAGCTCGGACGGCCGTTCGAGAAGGGGTGCACGACCAGGACTTATCGAGGCTGCGGGTGATTGTCAGTCACCCGCAGCCTCTTTTTTCTGCGTTCGATCTTCCGACCTCACTCCTGCACGTGCAGCGTTTTGATCATCACCCTCACTCCTGCACGTGCAGCGTTTTGATCATCACCCTCACTCCTGCACGTGCAGCGTTTTGATTACCACCCTCACTCCTGCACGTGCAGCGTTTTGATTACCACCCTCACTCCTGCACGTGCAGCGTTTTGATCATCACCGTGTCACACGTCATCCAGGGCAGCAGGCCGCAGCGGCTGCGCAGGCGTTGCCCATCCGCCGCGCGATAAAGCCCGACGATCAGACGGTAGTCTCCGCTGGGCAGCGCAGCGGGCGCGCCGAGAGTCTGCCGATCGAGCAGCACTTCGCCGGGCAGCCACTGCGACGTGGCATAGCGGCCAGACGCAGGCTGCGCCTCCAGGCTGGCGCGCACCTGGCCGTCACGATCAAGCAATTGCAACACCACCACCAGCGCCGGGCGCGCAGCAGACTGGTCCGCCTGCCAGAGAAGCGTCAACGGAATGGCGTCGCCGGGGCTGATGACGGTGGCCGGTGTGGAGGCGGCCAGTAGCGCGAGGGGGCCGAAATTGGCCAGGCCGGGCCTTTGGGCTGGCTGCGCGCGCGCGACCAGCGTGACGTCTCCCAAGAGCGGGTTGCCGCTGTCTGTGGGGGCGGCTGCGTCCGTCACCGTCAGCGCCTGCCCCGTGGCCGGATCGTAGAAAACCACGACCAGGCGATAGCGCCCTGGCGGCGTCCCCAGCGGAACGGCCAGGCGCAGCGGCTGCGGCAGCGCCTCGGCTGCGCCCACGGTGCGCAGATCACGTTGATTGCCTCCCACCGGCTCGTCGGCCTGCGCCCAGATGCCGCCGGCTTCGTCAACCAGGCGCAGCGACAGGGCCAGGGCTTGCC
>DAISHS010000210.1:0-7540 GCA_036822415.1 Chloroflexota bacterium | reverse complement strand
GCCAACGGCAAGGCAACGAGGCCGAGCAGGAACAAAAGCAAGAGCATACGCGCGTTCATCACGGCACCCGGTAGACGAGGGCAAGGCCGGTGCGGGCCAAATAGCTTGTATAGTCATTCCATACTTCGAATGTATGATACCGATCGGGCAGCAATTGCGACGCCGTCAAGGCACGATCAGCGTAGCCATCCGTGACTGCGATTTCAACGTCATCGAGTTTCAGGTGCGCCCAGTAAGCATTACAGCCCTGAGCGCATTGAAGCGAGCAGCTTCTCTCATAGTAGCCGAAACTTCCAGGCAGATTGACCTGGAACTGATTCCCATTTTGATTGTCTTCGACTGCCAGCAAGAGCCGGTTGGCATTGGGGTAGCGGAAATCGTAGTACGTTGCGCCGGGGTAAGAGACGCCCGCGGCGTTGGCGGCCACCGCCAGGACGTTTTCGAGCAGCGTAGGAATCGAGCCGTTGCTGTAGGCACGCCAGTCGAAGATCTTTGCAGCCGGATCGGCGGCCAGGTAGTAGGCCAGGAACCAGCCGCTGCGATGGATGTAGACGTGCACATCGAAGCGCTCCGGGTAATTGGCCGGCGGTACCGCACCGATGATGTAGTCGGAGGTCTCGGCTTCGATCACGCGGTAGATGCTGCGCACATCGCCCAGGTTGATGGCGTTACTCGCGCGAAAATAGGCGGAGATGCCGGCTTCATCCACGGGGAAGGCTGCGGGCGTGACGCCTTCCTCCTGCGCCTGGGCGATCGGTACAAACGAGGGCGCGCGCAGGACCATGGCGTGGTCTGCTGGCGCGGGCGCGGCGGGTTGCGCTCTCAGGCCCAGCGCGACGAGGGCCAGGAGTAAGGAACAGGCGATCAGGGCGACTTGACGGAAATGCGAGACTGACATGATTTTTCCTCCCGACAGAATTGATGTGGGGCGGCACGGGGCACAAGGATGGCTTCTGCATGAGTATAGCATACTTTTTTCTTTGCGCCCTCGTCGCTTTGATGCCGATCAGTAAGCTGCGACTTTGGCGGCCGCGTGCGCATCGGTTATAATGCTACCGTCATTCTTGACGCAGGGAAAAGGCCATGACACTGGAAGATGTTTTGCGCGACATTCATGCGATGCGTGAAGATCTGTTGGTCTTCGAGCGTAAATACGGAATACCCACGGAAATCTTCTACGCAGCCTATCAAAGCGGCGAAGAACCGGCCGATTCAGCCTGGGTATTGGATTGGAGCGAGTGGGCCGGGTCCTATGAGATACTGCAAGATCGCCTGGCCTGGTATCATCGCAGCGTAGAACAACTCCTGCATGAAGCCAAAATAGCCAGCTTCTCACAGCTTGTGGAACGAACGGCTCGCCATGAACCCCTTGCAGTCTCTGCTTGAATATGAAACGTTCATCTATACGCTGCCGCAACACTATCCTAGTGTGACCCGCAGCACGTTAGTCGTGGCTCGCAGAGGAGCGACCGCCGCGACGCTCAGCGGCGAGATCGAACTCAGTAATGGTCTACGCCTGATTGTACGCGAGAAACTGTCTTTTGCCACCGCAGGTGCAATCAAGAGTTATGGCTACGAGGCCTGGCACGGCCACGACCTGCTGTTCTGGTACGACTCTCAACCTCACCCCAACGACCCAACCCTGGCCAGCACGCATCCCCACCACAAACATCTGCCGCCGGACATCAAGCACCACCGCGTGCCGGCGCCTGGACTCAGCTTCGCGCAGCCGAATCTGCCTTTCCTGATCGCCGAAATGGCGGCGCTGGAAAGGTAGGTCCAAGGATGCACGGCGTCGCAGTCCGTGGATACCACCGCTCACAATTCACTCACACAGGTTGAGCGCCTTCTCCATCGTCGGGCCGATGTCTTTCAGCATGCCCAAAAGATCCTCTTCTCCGCCAGCGCCGGGCGTCTGCGCCAATTCCTGCAGAAGCCGCGCCTGGATACGCTGCATACGTGCAGCCCGCTCGGGCGCGTAGATATCCACGTACCACTTGCCATCGGCGGCCAGGCGCACATCGTGTTCATCGCAGAAGTTGAGTTCCATCGCCATGATCGGGTAACGCACTTTGCCCCGCGCACGCACCAGCGCATAGTCTTTGGTGCTGCTGAGCAGATCAACCTTCAAGTTCTTGACGCTGAAGCTCGTCAACTTGGAGGGGGCGATGTTGATGGGGCCGAGCCCAAACGAAAATGCACTCAAGAAACCAGGCGCCAGGCTGCCTTGTTGACGGTTCTCTGGCAAAATGGTATCCATGTAGGCGTCACTATTACCGGCGGACAGCGCGTCGTACATGCGCTTGACGACGGCTTGGGCTGGATGGGCCGTGGCGCTGGCGCAGGCGTTTAAGAGAAGCACAAGCAGCATCAGTGCAACCCGGCGGCTAACCCGGGGTAACCGAAATTCTTTCATCATTGTTTTTCTCCGCATCGTCACCTTTCTGAAATGAGAAAACCCACACGATGCTACGCGCCCAGCAAGCGCGCATCACCAAAGAACGAGCTGACCAGGGTCTGCGCCTGCTGCTGCAGCTGCCTGGCGCGAGCACCACCCGTGAACTCCTGATGCAGGGCCGTGAACCGCGGCAGATTGATCTTGCCCTCGAGCTCTTTCACCACCTTCTGCGCGGCCTTGTACTCGCCCGTGTGCAGCGACAGAACGATGGCAACAAAACCGGCGAGCCAGGCGCCAAACCCGATGACCGCGCCCGCAGTCCAGCCAATCATCATGCCAAAGAGTATCACCATGGCCGGCAAGCCGATAAAAACGTAACTTAGCGACATGACCGTGCTGGCGCAACCGTTGCGTCCCTGGTACTTCTCGACCGCGGCCGTGGCCTTCATCAGCCGCAGTCCGTTATTGTAGTTGCTCACGTAGTAATTATAATCTGGCAGACGGGCGCCAGCCTCAGCTACGCGCGCCACCTCGTTCTGGTCCTCGATGGAAAGCTTGCTGAGCAAGCGGCGCTTATTGTCCGTGACTAACCGGATGGTTTGACTCGCGTACTCTTTGTCGCCGAGCTCCAGGAATAGGTCGGGCGTGACGCCAGAACTCTGCAAACGCAGAGCGGCGATGCTGA
This sequence comes from Chloroflexota bacterium, assembly GCA_036822415.1. Taxonomy (GTDB): domain Bacteria; phylum Chloroflexota; class Anaerolineae; order SSC4; family Amarolineaceae; genus Amarolinea. The sequence continues at coordinate 4,457 of DAISHS010000210.1, read as the reverse complement.
GCGCGCCCGCGGCGATTTTCGGCGCGTAGGCCTCTTGCGCCAGCCCCCAATCGGCCATTTGCTTGACGGTGAAAATCTGTTCGCGCAGGTACATGGTGATCGCGTGAATCAGGGCCGCTTCCGCCCCCTGCCTGCGCAGCGCTTCCACCTGCGACGCATTGTAGAGATTGGCGCCCGTATTGGCGGCGCCGATCAGAATGTCGAACCAGCCCATGGCATTGTTCCTCCAATCAAGATGACATCAGCCAATCAGAAGGCCGTGACGAGCAACTTCACTTCGATCCTGGTTTAGTTGGCGACTGCCGGGGTAAAAGCTGTGAACAGCATGATGATACTCAACAAAATAGTGAGCCAACCACCAATTGCAAGGACTTGCCAAGTTACCTGTAGAAATCCCTGGATAGCCTCCACTCCCACTCCTGTTCCCAGCCGCACCAGGACATAGAGAATGGCTACCAATGGAATGAGGCTGGTGATGGCGCCTGCGATGCGATTATTGACACCCGTCAAACTGAGCAGGATAGTCACGGCAGCCGCAATGGGGACGATCCAGGCATAGTTGCCCTCAGAACCGAGCTGACCGAGATTGTAACCGGATACCCCAACGCCGAATATCTGGAACCACGGCAGAAAGAAGGCGATCAACAGGCCAAATGCACAAGCAACAATGACCTTTGATGAGTGCGCGTGTATATTCATGGTTACCTCCATCTGTAGCGAATCTATTGCTTGACACTCCTGCTCACTTCAGATATACTCAGCTTGCGGCAACCACAGTCTCGCGCCTATCGCCCGAGAAAGTTCGGATTTTTTTCCTGGGATTTCTGCCCGCAAGGGGGTTCCATGCCCGCCGATTCGAAGCACTTTGGCGACCTTCTGACCGACCTCTTCCAGCAAATCAAAGACGCCGGCGGCGGAACCATTGGCCACCTCCAAGATACCATCGGTCAGAGAATCGGTAAAAGGGGCGGGGACTCGCTTGCTAAATGGCGGCAAGGCAAAGCCGTTGCTCGTCAGCAGGACGTCGAGGGCCTCGTCCGCGAGCTGGAGCTGATCAGGCGTGAGCGGGCAGCTAGACTGCCACCTGAGCAATTCCATCGTGATTTGTTCGACCTGTTGATGGCGGCCGATCATCCGTACCCTGATGAAATCCTGGCGCGCCTCGCGCAACCAACGTCGGTCCTGCAATCATCTCGAGTTAGCCAGCCCAGTGTAGATTGGGGGCGCTCACCCGATGTCGCGTCTTTCGCCGGGCGTGAGCAGGAGCTGGCGCAGCTGCACCGCTGGCTAACGCACGACCGTTGCCGCCTGGTGGGCGTATTCGGCCTGGGCGGCATCGGCAAGACCTTTCTGTCCAAGAAAGCGGCGCAGGTCGCGGCGCCCGCGTTCGTGGCAATGAAATGGGTTCTTCTGCAAGATGGCCCACCCCTGGATGATGTCCTGGCTGAATGTATTCATTTCTTTTCACACTTCCAGGACACGGGCTTGCCAACCACGATAGCCGGCCGTATCAATCGCCTCTTGGACTATTTTCGCCGTCAACGCTGCCTGCTCATCTTCGACAAGCTCGAAGCCGTCATGCGACCCGGCCAGCCGGCGGGCCTCTTCCGTGAGGGCTACACCCCTTACGGCGACTTCATTCAGGCCGTGGCCGAGGCCGAGCATCGCAGCTGTCTGGTCGTGGTCAGCCGCGAGCAGCCGCGGGATATGGCGCGGTGGGATACGCAGCCGCGGCGCGTCGTTTCTCTGCCCCTAAAAGGGGTCAGTGTGCTTGCAGCCCAGGATATTCTGCAGGAGGCTGGCTTCACCGGCACGGCGACCGATTGGGATGCGTTAGTCGCTCATTACGCGGGTAATCCCTTGATGCTGCAGCTGACCGCTGCGCCGATCCGCGACCTTTACGCGGGCCGCTTGGGCAACTTCCTGGCTGAGGAGCGCTTCGCGTTTGGCGATGTCAACGATCTGCTGGACGAGCACTTCGTCCGCCTGTCGGCCGCGGAACAGGATGTCATGCACTGGCTGGCCGTGGAGCGCACGGCGCTATCCGTAGACTACCTGGAGGAGCGCCTTCTACCTCGCCAGCCTATCGGTGAAGTGCGCACCATCCTCAGCTCCCTGCTGCGCCGGCACCTGGTTGATCGGGACCCAGCCGGCTTCTTCCTGCAGGACATCATCCTGGAGTATGTCACCAACCACCTGGTGACGGGTATGGCTGCCGAGCTGACCACGGGCCGGGCTGACCTGTTCCAGCGCGTGCCCTTGCTCAATCCAGCCGCGGCCGAACACAAACGGCTGAGTCAAGAGCGTTTTCTCGTGGCGCCGCTGCTGGAGCCTCTGCGCCAGGCATGGCCCCGTGAGACGCTGGTAGAGCAACTCCTGCGGCTCGTCGTCGCCGACCGCGCAGCCAGGCGTCCCGGGTACACGGCCGGTAATTGCTTGAACCTGCTGCGCGCGGCGCAGGCCGATCTCACCGGCGCCGACTTTTCCCAGGTCAGTATCTGGCGCGCCTGTCTACAGGATGTGGCGCTGCACGATGTCAATCTGGCTGGCGCAGACCTGCGTGAGACCTGGCTCGCCGAACCATTTTCCAGCGTCGCGGCGCTGGCGTTGAGCCGGGATGGCGCCCGGCTGGCGGTGGGTGTGGAAGATGGTGATGTCTTCCTCTGGCGCTGCCGGGACTTCAAGCGCTTGCTGACGCTCAAAGGTCACAACGATTGGGTGCGCGGGGTCGCCTTCAGCCCTGATGGCCGACTGTTGGCCAGCGCCAGCAGCGATAAGAAAATTCTGCTCTGGGATGCCGAAACCGGCGATTGCCTGCATACGTTGATCGGGCACACAGGCCGCGTGCGTTTGATTGATTTCAGTCCCAACGGTCAGCTCCTGGCCAGCGCCAGCAGCGATAAAACGGTGCGCCTGTGGCGTGTCGCCGACGGCCGGTTGCTGCGCACGCTGGATCACACCGAGAGCGCCTACGCCGTTCGTTTCGACGCGACGGGCCAGCTATTGGCCAGCAGTGGCTATGGCGAGTCCATCAGGCTCTGGGAGGTGGAGACTGGCGAATGTCTACGCATTCTGACAGGGCACACGGGACCGGTTATGGCGTTGGCCTTTCATCCAATACACGAGTACCTGCTGGCCAGCGGCAGCGATGACAAGACAGTCCGCCTGTGGGACGTACGCGCTGGCGCCTGTCTGCACATCTGCGAAGGCCATCAAGCTGAGGTGTTGAGAGTGGCCTTCAGCCCAGACGGCAGGTGGCTGGCGAGCGGCAGCCACGACCGTTGCGTGCGCGTGTGGCGCATGGACACCTACGCGGCCTTTCGCCTTTTTGAGGGGCATCATGACGTGATCGAGGCTGTCGCTTTTGCCCCTGGGGCAGATACGCCGCTTCTCTACGTCGGCAGCCATGATCAGTCCATCCACGTCTGGGATGTACACGGGGCGCAGCGGGTGCGCACCGTGCAGGGATACCAGAATCGGGCCTGGACCGTTGCCTGGCATCCGCAGCGTCCGTGGGTGGCGAGTGGATCGAGCGATGGGCATATTCGGATCTGGGACCTCGACCGGCGTCAGTGTGTGCATGACTTAACCGGGCATACGGCCTGGATCGAATACATTGCCTTTAGCCCGAACGGCGATCGGCTCGTCAGCGGCAGCCCCGACAAAACGGTGCGCCTGTGGGATACGCGAGACGGCCGCCCGTTGCAATCGCACCGGCAACATAGCCAGATGGTGGGTGTCGTGGCGTTTCACCCGCACGGGTGGCTGGTTGCCAGCGGCGGCGAGGATAGCAGCATCTGCCTGTGGAATCTCGAAGGCGGTTATTCGTTCACGCGCTTGCAGCATCCCAATTCAGTGCGTGGACTGGCATTTTCTGCAGAGGGTCGTTGGCTGGCCAGCAGCGATGACGCGGGAACCATTCGCGTGTGGGATGCGCACTCGTGGCAACTCGTGTTTGATTGGCAAACAGCCGCTGCCGTTTGGGGATTGGCTTTCGACCTGCGCGGCGAACGACTGGCCAGTGGCAGTCACGATGGAACCATGCGCTTGTGGGACATGACCTCAGGCGCCTGTGTCCAGACCTGGCAGGCGCATGAGGATGCGATTGACGCCCTGGCTTACCACCCACTCGCTGGACTACTGGCCAGCGCAAGCCATGATGGGTCAGTCCGTTTGTGGGATGCCGACACGGGAACCCTGGTGCGCAGGTTGCAAAGCGAAGATCGGGTGTCTGGCATTGCCTTCAGTCCTGATGGCCGCCGCCTGGCTGCTGGCGGTCGCAACGAGGTCGTGCGCATCTGGGATTGGGCGACTGCAACGGTCGTGCAGGAGCTGATCTGCCCGCGACCCTACGATGGCTTGAATATCACCGGTGTCACCGGTCTGACCAATGCCCAGGTGAGGATGTTGAAACAATTAGGCGCCGTGGAGGCGGGCCTGGCCAGGCCGATGCCATA
>DAISHS010000209.1:0-7542 GCA_036822415.1 Chloroflexota bacterium | reverse complement strand
GAAGGCTTCATCCAGCCACAGGCTGTGGAAGGTCAACTGCCAGGCGCGCACGGCCAGCGCCAGGAGCAGGAGGAGCGCCAGCCCATGCCACGGTTCGAGGCGGCGCGGCCGCGCCAGGCGCACGGATGGGGTCATCGCGGCGCCTCGCTTGCGGCGGACGGTTCCTTGACCGCCAGCGCGTACAAAGAAAGGCCCCAGGGCAGATTACGCCCGCCGCGCAGCCAGGCGGCTTCGGCCTGCAGCACGCGCTGCAGCAGGCGGTTGAGCGGCGCGGGCGGGAGATGTAAATCCTGGGCCAACGGCTGCCCGAGCATAGCGGCCAGCAGGCGGCGGCTAACGGCCAACGGAAAAAGGGTGGAATTGGCATAGGTCAAGCGGCGCAGGGTCAGACCCGCGGCCTGCAAAAGGGCTTGCAGCTGCCTGGCGCTCATGCGCGCGCCGGTGCCGGTCAAATCATCGTGCGCGCTCTGCAGCCAGGGATGCGCGGAGACGCGCGCAAGCAGGCGACCGCCGGGCCGCAGCTGGCTGACGCAGGCGCTCAGGGCCTGCAGGCTGTCCACCTGCCGTTGATCGAGCGAATCGAGCGCCAGCACCAGATCGAACCTGGCCGGCGCCAGCGGCAGGGACATGGCCGAGGCGCAGACGAGCGTGAGGTCGTGGCGTCGTCGCGCATACGTCAAGGCCAGCGGTGAAATGTCCACGCCCACGCGCGACCGGGCCGGGAGATGGGCCAGCGCGCCGCCGCTGCCGCAACCGACATCGAGCACGGCGCCTGCGCCGGACCAGCCATCGGCGGCGAGGAGCGCGACCGTGCAGGCCAGCATGCCGAGCGTCCACCAGTGGGCTTCTTCATGGGCATAGAGGGTCGGCAGGGCCGCGCCCCACAGTGTGGGCGCAGCCTGCGTTTTGTGGCGTGCGGCCGGCCGCCTGGGCGACCATGATGCCATCATGGCGCGGCCTCGATGCGCAGCCGCGCCAGCAGGAGGCGATCATCCTGGCGCACGGGGATGCGCGCGCCGGTGGCGAGATAGAAGCCAATCTCTGGCTGGTAATCGCCGGCGGCCAGCGCATCGGGGATTTTGAGCTGAATCTCATCTATGATCCACTCGCCGGGCTGCCAGCGCGTGGTGGGATAGCTGCCCGCGCCGGGCGCGGCGTCTGCGCCCAGGCGATTTTGGCCGCCGGCGTCGAGCAGATGGACGAAAAAGGTCCAGTCGTCGGGGATAGGCGCCAACGCCTGCCAAAACAGGCGCAGATAGATGATGTCTCCAGGGCGATAGGTCGGGTTGAGGTTGAAGCCAAGCAAGCGCGCCTGCTGATTCCACACGGCGTCGGCAGGCGTCTGCGGCCGGATGAGGGGAGCGGTCCCTGGCGGCACCTGGTAGAGCGTGGCGTAACGCTGACCGCTGCGATCGTTGATTACCGCAGCCGTTGCAAGGTTAGGGAAAAGCTCCGGCAAGAGCAGGCGACTGCGAAAATCCTCCGTCTCGATGACAGCGTAAAAACGCGGGCGCTGGGAGTCGGGCGGGATGACCACGATGTGACGGCCATCGAACGTGGCCGGGGCATGACCGTTGCGCCAGGCGAAGGCCAGGGTGGTGTGCGTAGCCGGCCGCGGGGTGAGATAAACCTGGCTGTCGGCCGGCAGGGTGGTCACCGTCTGCGCCAGCTGCCAGAGGCCCTGGTCGAAAGCAAAGAACAGATCGGGCGAGTTAGCCCAGCGGCCAAAATAGTCGCGCGCGGTCAATCCGATCGAAGCAAGCAGACAGGCGCCGACCAACAGCCGCGGCCACCAGGCGCTCTGCCAGGGCGGCTTGCGCGCAGAAGCGGCCCAACGCGCCGCGCCCCAGTCCGCGGCCGCGCCAAGTCCCAGGCCGGTGAGGAGCGCCACGATCGGTAAAGCGCCCAGGGCGCGGCGAAAATGGGGCGCGTACTCACTCAGAATGGTGGGCGCCAGCATGATGAGCAGGACGGCCAGCAGCCAGGCCGCGGAGAGCTGCCGCCAGCGCCACAGCGCCAGCGCCAGGCCCAGGTAGAAGAAGGGCGCCAGAAACCAATCGAAAACCGGACGGCCTGGCAGGTTGTTGCGGGGATCAACGTCGCCGGCCAGGCTGAACATGCCGGCCGTGGCCAGGGTGTGCTGCACGATCGTTTGCAGCGGCGAGGCGCTCCCCGCGCCCTCGGCTACCACGGCAATCTGGCGCGAGCGCAGCAGAAGCAGGGCTGGGTTGCTAACCCACTGCCAGGCCAGGGGCGCAAGCACCAGGAGCGCGGTCAGCGTCAGCAGGAGAAGATGGCGCCCGCGCAGCGGCGCGACCGCCAGGGGGTCAGGCGCAGCGGCGCGCGAGAACAGGCGCGGCCACAGCCAGGCGATCAGCAAAACAGCCGCGGTGACGACGGGGTAAAGACGCCCGGCCGGGTAGGTATAGAAGCCGAGGCCGGTCAGCGCGCCGGCCAGGAGCCAGGCGACCGTTTGCCCGCGGCGCAGCGCGCGCAGCAAAGCCCACAGCAGCGGACAGAGCAGGAGCGGCACCAGCCCCGGTTCGTAGCCGATGCGGCTGGCGCTAATCGCCCAGAAAAGCCCGGCCTGCACGGCCGCGCTCCAGAGGGGCAGACTGCGCGGCAGGCGGGGTTGCCAGCGGCGCAGCTCATGCGCCAGCAGCCAAACCGCCGGCGCCGTCAACGCGCCGATCAGGGCCGCCACCCCGCGCTGCACAACAGGCTCGGCGCCAAAGAGCTTGAAGGCGACGGCCGTCAGGTAGATGAAAAGCGGCTCGACGCCGAAGTTACCGGTGAAAAAAAGCGGGCGATAGTTGGGGTCTTGCAGCAGATGCCAGGCTTCCAGGCCCTCGAAGGCTTCGTCGTAGTGATAACCGGGCGGCGTGCTGGTCAGCTGCCAAAAACGAAAAAAGACCGCCATCGTCATGATGCCGGCCAGGAGAAATAGTTCCTTACGTTGAAACGTCCACTGTCGCATAGCCAGGGGATTTTACCACAACCTGCCTGCAATCCCAAGTAGGGCTTGAAGTTTCACTGCGCTGGAAATAAGCCACGCACGGTGCATCATCCACCGTGCGTGGCTTAGGCTCAGAATGGCGCGGGCGTCCGCGCGGCGCAAGAGAGAAGCGGCCGAAAGCCGCGCCCTTCCGCTACGGCTGTCCAGCCTGGATGCGCCGCGCCAATTCGGCGGCAATGTCGTCAGCCGTACCTTCGATGCGCTCCGTCTGACAGCCGGCCGCGACCAGCGCCTGCTCTGCGGCCGCGTCAGGCGCATCCGCGCCCCCACCGATGATGATGACGCGCGTCGCGGATTTAGCGTGCTCCAGGCTTCCTCCCGCAGTCAGGCCAAAAGTTTGCAGGTAGGGCGCGGCCAGCAGCCAGTCCACCTGCCCCTGAACGGTGTTCAACGGCGCAAAGAATACATAGTGCGCCAGCGGCTTGTTCGTCGGCGCAATCGGCGCCGCAGGAATTTCAAGGTCTTTTTGGTAAGCGCCGACGCCGTCGAGCTGAAAATCTTCCGAAACGACTGGCTTGCCTGCAATACCGACCCGGTAGAGGCCAGCAGGCAGGGCGGTGAACTGGTAGCGCTCGTCGTTGCCCACCAAAGCCCAACTGACAAGCGCACCGCTGGCGTACAGCTCGATCGTCATCCCCGCGCCGCGCAGCACGCGGCCGCTGACCGAGCTTTGTTCCTGCGGCGGCGCGGGCAGCGTCAGGTTGACCGTTGCCGCGCTGCGGCCATCCACCGTCACCGGATTGGAGCGCACGTCCGCGCCTTGCACGGCCACCTGGTAGGCGCCGGCCGCCAGCCCGGTCAGGCGGTAGCCCTCATCGGCCCCAACGACGGTTTGGGCCACGGTCGCGCCTTCTTGCAGCAAAAGCAGCGTGCGTCCGGCGCCGTTGGTCACCCGACCGCTGATGGCGCTCTCGCGCACGTTGGCCGCGGCGCCGGCCAATGTGCGTTGAAAAACCAGGGCAAAGCTATGGTGAAACAGGCGATTGCCCTGCCCCTCATCCTTATGCCCTGTGTGCAAGCCCGTGACCGTGTCGCTGACCAGGGTTTCGTCAGACATTCCCAGGACGACGACGTCGCAGACCTGATACTTCCACATGGGGAAGTTGCCGGCCGGCTCACCCGGCGGCTTGTCCAGAATCACGTCCTGCTGGCCGCCCGGCCAGCTAACACGCACCTTGCCGCCCTGCAGGCGATTGCCGGCTTCATCCAACATGTCGAGAAAAATGTGCTGGCGAAAATTGTTTTCGTCCGAGGTCAGGTGATGAACACGCACCACTTTCCAGTAGAGTTTACCGCTCTCTGGTTTGGCTTCCGCGATGCTCACCCCATAGGAGGTAGCATCGTTGACCTGCTCGCTCAGGCCGCGGAGCGACATGATGCCGGGGTAGGGCGACTCGGCGCGCCCAAATAGGCTGGCCAGGAACTGTGAAATCCAGGAAAAGAGCTTGCCCATGTTCCACCTCTCGTGCTATAGATTGGCCTGCAGCCAATCGGCCAGGGCGTACAGATCGCCTTCCACGCGCTGCACATGGCAGCCGGCCGCGCGCAAGTCTTGTTCGCTGCTCTGACTAACCAGCGTCGTGTCGCCCACAATGACAACTTCCTCGGCCCTGGCAGCCAGCGCGGGATCAAATCCGACGATGACATCGGGATGCGCGGCCAGGAAAGGCGTCAGCAAGCGCAGTTGATTCTGCACAAGCACAGTCTGCGCCGCGCTGCCCCGGCCCAAAAGAAAGAACAGGCGTAGAACGAGCGGCTCTGGGTCCGGCTCTGGATCAGGAACCGTCAGCGCCAGGCTGGCCGCGCCGAGTCCATCCAGCGTCACGGTGGACGACACGTCGAAGTCGGGCAAGTGCAGGCTGTAAATGCCGGCCTTGAGGTCTCGAAACTCAAAGGCGCCGGCCGCGTCGCTGGTTGTGCGCGCCTCTGTCTGCCCCTCATGGTGCAGCTCGACATGGGCGGCCGCCAGCGCATCGCCGCTGGCGCGTTGAACGGCGCCGTGGATAACGCTTTGCGCGGGCGGCGCGGGCGGTCGTATATCCAGCGGAGGCGCTACCGCGGTCTGACCTTCGGCCAGGGTAATGATGTCCGCGCTCTGTTTATCGCCCGCGCTGAGCTGGTAACGTCCAGGGGGCAAGCCATCGAAGCGAAAACGGCCGTCGGCGTCCGCGGCCACCGCACGCCGCCAGGAAAGCGGGCTGACGCGCGCTAAGCCCACCAGCGCGCCAGGGGCCAGGCCAAGCACCTGGCCGCTGAGCACGCCGGTCAATGACAGGTTGCGCTCGACGGTGTTCGAGCCGTCGAGGCTAAAGGGAGCGCCCAAGCGCGCCACATGTTCGACCATCAGCTCATAATCGCTTCCGGCCGGCAAATCTCGGAACTCGAAGTCGCCAGCAGCCGGCAGGGTTTGACGTTGAGGCCCGCCGGGCAAGGCGCTGCCGCTGAGCACCACAACCCCATTGGACGGCGGGTTGCTGATGCGCCCGCGCGCGATGCTCTGGCTGCGCACAATTTGCTGCAGCTGGAACGTCACCTCCCAGAAGAACGAATCTTCAGGCCGGCCAGGCAGCGCCGTCGTCGAAAGAGGCGCGCTCAAGTCGCTGGGCCAGTCAGGCTGGATCACCTTGACCTGGAATTGGCCGGCCGATGCCAGGAATTCGTAAAAGCCGGCCGGCTTGAACGGATCGCGGCCGGTCAGCGTTTCGGGAAATTGCGTATCGGGGTCAGGATTGGGCCAGGACATCTGCACCTTGATCCCGGTGAGTCCATTGCCCTGGGGATCGAGGACGCGGCCGATGATGCGACGCGGGCTGCCAGCCGTAGCCTGAGCGCTCGTCACCCGATAGCGAAATTCGGGCGGCGCCGGCAGCGCCAGGTTGACGGCGGCGCTGCTCCAGCCATCGAGCGTCACCGTTGCGGAGGTGGTCGCGCCAGCCTGGACCTGGTACGAGCCGGCGGCAAGCTGACCGAAGCTGAAGCGCGCCTGGCCCAGCACCGTCTGGCTGGCGATGACGTGCGCCGCGCCGCCGCTCAGCGCCAACAGCTTGACCTCTTCCCCGACCTGCGGCCGGTCGTTGCGCAGCACCTGGCCGAGGATGGTTGAAACGGCGCCGCCCGCGGGCAACGTCAGATCCAACGCCTTCTGCTCGCCCGCAGCCAGGGGAACAGCGACCGCCACGTCAGGCCCACCCACCACGCTGATCGTGTAGGCGGCGGCGGCCAGGGCATCCGCGTGAAAAGAGCCGCCGGGCGCTGAGGTCAGCAGGCGGGGGGCATGGCCGGCGGCCTGGATGCGCAGGCGCACCGGGCCAGGCGTCTGACCATTGCTCAGCAGGAGGCGGCCCTGCAGGCGGGCGGTCTGCGGCGTGTTGGCCGGCCAGATGCGTGCAACCGCCGGCAGCGCCTTGAGCGCATCCACGATGGGGAGATGGCCGTTGAGGCCAAACTGCTGATCCCACCAGTTGGTGTACCAACTCATGGTTTCCCAGGCCGGTGTGAAATCGCCCAGCGGGCGTGAGGCAATCAACCAGGTGCAGAGAGCAAAGTACCAGTCAGGGACCTCGTTGTTCTGCATCTGGCGTACAATTTCCTGCTGCATTTCCATCTGCTGGCTGGGGATGATCTTATTGTAGCGTTTGTCATCGCCCCAGCCCACGACCGGGCCGCCCTCGGTGCTGATAACCGGCACGTAGAAGCCCAGCGCGTCGAAGATCATCTTGCCGGCCGCTTCGTAGCCGCGGAAGCAGTTGGGGTCGTCGAAGATGGTGATGCCGGGGTGCTTGCGCTCGCGGCGCAAGCGGTTGATCGTCTCATCTTCGGGGTTGGGCGATTCACGCACGCGATTGTCCCATGACCAGGCGCCATAGTAATCGTAGTCAGCCTGGCTGAGCGGCGCGCCCAGCTGGCTGACGGCGTCATCCGGGTAGTCAAGCGGATGGTTGAGGGTGTAGTTGTGAATGGCGACCCACGCGCCGCGCTCGAACAGATCACGGCGTCCGCGGGCCACAATCCTGGCGATGGGATTGTCCTGGCTCCCTGGCCCCATCGCGGGCACGGCGGGCAGGCCGCCGCGTCCCAGAATCTCATCGGCTTCGCGGATGAAGTTGTCCACCACAATGTCAAGCCAGTTGGGCGGCATGGTGTTGTTTTCCCATTCCGCCGGCAAGTCCGGTTCATTGTTCGTCTCGAAATAGCGCACGCCCACTGCCACCAGACGGCTAACGGTATCGAACTCGCGACCGCCAACGCCGCGTGGGTTGGGGTGTTCTTTGAACAAACGCACAATCGGCATGATGCCGGCCTGCAGCAGGCGCTGACAGATCAACAGGGAAGAGCCGCCGCCATCATCCATCAACTTGACCCATTTGATGTGCATAGCCTGCAGTTCATTGATCCAATAGTCCAGCTCGCCAGCCGCTGGTTCGTAGGGCATGGCGGTCCAGTTGACGGCTGGCGGCTCGTTGGCGCCATGCGGCGGGGCGTCATCCGGCGAACGATAGACGCGCGCCGACATTGCGTAGCCCTTG
>DAISHS010000208.1:0-7612 GCA_036822415.1 Chloroflexota bacterium | reverse complement strand
TCTCGCGCGCGCCATCGGCAATGCAGCGCTGCGTCTCGAAGGCTTTCACTTCGGGGAGCGTGGCGCCGAGTGGAAATCCTACCACGGTGCAGACGGGGACCTTGCTGCCGCGCAGTTCACGCGCCGCCAGCGCCACCCAGCTCGGATTCAAACAGACGGAGGCAAACTGATACTGGCGCGCCTCCAAACAGAGCTGAACCACCTGCTCGGCGGTGGCATCTGGTTTGAGCAGGGTGTGATCAATCAGCGCGCCTAAGTCCGCCGACACCTGACGAATCCCCAGCGGGGCGCTCAAGCGCTCGGCGCCCGCGCTGACCACCGCGCGGCAATCGTCCGGGCACTGCTGCACGCACATGCCGGCGCAGCCCTCACCGCAGCCAGCGCAGAAGGCCGCGCCCGTGCTGCTCGATAAATTTTGTAATACCTGCTGCGTAATCAATCGTACCAGTTCTTCGGTATTCACGCTAAAACCCCACTTGGTTTCTGGCCGGCTGTCGCGCCCTTACGATTTTAGAAAACGTTGCTCCACCTGCATGATCTTGGCCACGCGTTGCGCGTGACGCCCGGCGCCCCACGGCGTTTCCAGCCAGGTTTTGACGATCTGGCGCGCCAGGCTTGGGCCGATCAAGCCGGCGCCCAGGGTCAGCACGTTGGCATGGTTGTGTTCGCGGCTGTTGAACGCGCTGGAGAGATCATAACAAAGCGCGGCGCGCACGCCAGGGACTTTGTTCGCCACCATGGCTGAGCCGATGCCCGCGCCATCAATGATGATCCCGGCCGCCACGCGGCCATCGGCCACCAGCCGGGCCACGGCATAGGCCAGGTCAGGATAATCAACGGCTTCTGGGGAAAAACAACCGACGTCGGTCACGGTGTAGCCCAGTTCACCCAGGTAGGCTTTGAGGAGGTTCTTGAGTTCAAAACCGCCGTGATCCGCGCCCAGGCCCACGCTGCGGGCCGGATCAGTCACAGAGGGTGTGGCAATAACCGCCGGCGCGGCCGCGGCGGTGGGCGCGATCCCTTCGCGCAGGGTGATGCGCCGGCGTTCGGCCTCTTCACGCGCCAGGGGCGTAATCAGGGCGCCAGGGGCGACCCAAAGCTCGGCGCCGATGGCCGTACTTTGGACTGCCGCTGCCGAGAGCACGGCGTGGCCGCTGACGTTGCCTGTCGGCATGGTGCGGCCATCTGGCCGATCTGTTTGGCGATTTGTCTCCGTGGCAGCCATGACACCTCGACATCAAAAATAGTAGACGTTGACCAAGCAGGCGCGACCGGGTTCAGGACGTGCCTGCGCGGCGTTCCCGCAGCTGGCGGCGTCGCCTTACGGGCTGGCCGCAACCGGGTTGCTGATAATGCGCCACTCGCTGGGCGGCCAGTAGGAGATGACGGCGCGGCCAATGACCTTGTCCATCGGCAGCAGGCCCCAACTGTGCGAGTCGCTGGAATTATTACGATTGTCTCCCAGGACAAAGAGCTGGTTGGGCGGCACCAGGGTGGGCGGCGCATCGTAGGAGCCAGGAGCCGGGCCGTAAGGCTCGTCAATGGGCTTGCCATCTATGATGACCTGGCCGCTGCGCACCTCGACGGTTTGACCGGGAAGCCCGATCACGCGCTTGATAAAATCACGCGAGGGATCTCGCGGATAATGAAAAACAATGACATCGCCCCGGCGCGGCTCTCCCAGTTTGTAGGCCAGTTTGTTGATAATGAGGAACTGACCATTCTGAAAATTCGGCTCCATACTGATGCCTTCGATGCGGTAATTCTGCCCGACGGTGCGCACCAGAAAGAAGATCACGAAGGTCAGAACGATCGTTTCGATGATTTCGCGTAAGATGCCGCCCAGGTTTGCGCTGCGGCCGCCCTCGTTCACTGCAAAAGAGGTTGTGGGAAGGGGGGGCTGATCGGCGGCGCCGGTTGACGCCGGTTGACTCACTGCATATGCAAACTGCCCGTGCGGAGACCCCTGACCCAATGGGTCTGTTGCTGCGGCCGCCGCTGGTTGGTTTTCGGTCTGTTCAGGCATGTTCTCGGAATTCACTGCTAAGCCTCATCCAAAATCTGGGCTAAATTATAACACCCTGTAAGTGAAAAGCCAAAACCCTTTGCCTAACCTGTCCGATTGATTTGACAGCCCCTATCCCCTTTGCTATACTGCTGGCACATGCGCCAGGTTGCCTGGCGTATTATTTTGGCCGCTGGTCGTTGGCTCCTTGCCGCGCGCTGACGGCTTTTGCTTCAAGGAGTTCGATCATGATGCCTGCTGCGATTCGCCAGATGACGCCCCACGGGGGTGTTTTGGTGGATCGGGTGCTGCGCGGCGTTGTACGCGAAGCTGCGCTCGAACGCGCCCAATCCCTCCCCAAAGTGTACCTCTCACCCATGGCCGTTTCTGACCTGGAAATGATTGCCGTTGGCGCTTTTAGCCCGCTGACCGGGTTTATGGATAAGCTGACTTACCAAACGGTGTTGGATGATATGCGCCTGCCCAACGGCCTGGCCTGGACGGTGCCGGTGACGCTGGCGGTGACCAGCGAGCAGGCCGCCGCCCTCAAGGAAGGTCAGGAAATTGCCTTGATCGAGCGCACCGCCGAGGGCGCCGATCACATCATGGGCATTCTGGAACTGGCCGAAAAGTTTAGCTATGCTAAAGAAGAAGAAGCGGCCGCGGTTTACCGCACGACCGAGACCGCCCACCCCGGCGTGGCGCGCCTTTTCGCCCAGGGTGATGTCTTGCTGGCCGGCAGCATTTTCCTGCTCAATCGCCCCAGCGTGCTTGAGTTCCCGGAGCTGCGTCATGACCCGGCGCAGGCGCGGCGTTTGTTTGCCGCCAACGGCTGGCGGCGCATTGTCGCTTTCCAGACGCGCAACCCCATTCACCGCGCGCATGAGTATATCCAAAAAGTCGCGCTGGAGATCGTGGATGGCCTGTTTCTGCATCCGCTGGTGGGCGAAACCAAGAGCGATGACATTCCGGCCGATGTGCGCATCGAAAGCTATCAGGCCATCCTGCGCGATTACTACCCGCCAGAACGCGTCTTGTTAGGCGTTTACCCGGCGGCCATGCGTTACGCTGGTCCGCGCGAAGCCATTTTCCATGCCATCGCGCGCCAGAACTATGGCTGCACGCATTTCATCGTTGGTCGTGACCATGCTGGCGTGGGGCGTTACTACGGCACCTATGACGCGCACTACATCTTCGACGAGTTCCTGCCCCACGAACTGGCGATTACACCGCTCTTCTTCGAACATGCCTTCTTCTGCACGCAGTGCGGCACGATCGTGTCGCCCAAGATCTGCCCGCACGACAAGAAGTACCACATCGTCCTGAGCGGTTCGCAGGTGCGTCAGATGCTCGAAGCCGGTCAACAACTGCCGCCAGAGTTCACGCGGCCCGAAGTAAGCAAAGTGCTCGTCGAAGGCATGGCGCGCAAGCGTGAAGAGGAAATCCGCAAGGAAGAAGCAAAAAAAGCGAGCGCGGCGCCGGCCTGACCGCGGTTGGGCCTGGGCGCCGGGTATTGGTCATCGGCCTGGATTGCGCGGAACCAACGCTGATCTTCGAGCAGTGGCGCGCCGACCTGCCGACCCTCGATCGCTTGCTGACTCGCGGCGCTTTTGGCCGCCTGCGCTCGTCGGACCCGCCCATCACCGTGCCGGCCTGGGCCTCGATGCTCTCCGGTCAGGATCCGGGTCAGCTCGGCTTCTATGGCTTTCGCAATCGTCGTGACTACTCCTACGAAGGCATGACGATTGCCAGCAGCGCGTCGGTCAAGGCCGAGCGGGTGTGGGACGTGGCCGGCCGGCACGGCAAGCGCTCCGTGGTGATTGGCGTGCCGCAAACTTACCCGGTCAAACCGTTGGCTGGCTGGCTGGTCAGCTGCTTTTTGACCCCGCCCGGCGCGGATAAGTTCACCTGGCCGCCGGAGCTGAAGGATGAGATCAGTCAAGTGCTTGATGGCGCGGCGTACGAAGTGGACGTTCGCAACTTTCGCACTGACAACAAAGCGCAGCTGCTGACCGACCTGTATCGCATGACGGACAAGCGCTTCAAGCTGCTGAGCCACCTCATGCAAAAGCCCTGGGACTTCTGCATGATGGTAGAGATGGGCACCGACCGCATCCATCACGGCTTTTGGGCTTTCATGGATCCTCGCCACCGTCATTATACGCCGGGCAACCCGTTCGAGGGGGCGATCAAGGATTACTACCGCCATGTGGACCGCCGCATCGGCGAAGTCCTGGCGCAGGTGGATGATGACACGCTGGTGATGGTCGTTTCCGATCATGGCGCCAAACCAATGATGGGCGCTTTTTGCATCAATGAATGGCTCATCGAGCAGGGCTTGTTGGCGCTGAAGGAATACCCCGCGGCGCAGATTCCGCTGGAAAAGTGCGAAGTGGATTGGAGCCGCACGAAGGTGTGGGGCAGCGGCGGTTACTATGCGCGCGTTCATTTCAATGTCGAAGGCCGTGAGCCGCAAGGCGTCATCCCCAAAGCGCAGTACCACGCGTTTGTGGACGAGATGATCCAGCGCCTGGAAGCGACAACCGATCACACCGGCCGCCCCTTGGGCACCAAAGCGGTGGCGCCGGCGCGCATCTATCGCCAGGTCAATAACATCGCGCCTGACCTCATGGTCTACTTCGGCGATCTTGCCTGGCGCGCGCTCGGTTCAGTCGGCGGAGGCAAGGTGCATACCTTTGAAAATGATACCGGCCCCGACGACGCCAATCATGACTGGCACGGTATTTTCATTGTTTATGATCCGCGGCAAGACCTGGGGGGGCGGGAGCTGAAAACGCTTCAGCTGCAGCAGGTGGCGCCGACCATTGTACAGGCGCTCGGTATCCCTGCGCCAGCGACCATGGCCGCGCCGGCGATTGCCTGGGATGTAGGGTTGCCAACTTTCTGAAAAGTTGGCAACCCTAGCGTAAACTGTGACTTAGAGCCGCCAACGACCTGAAAAGCGGGCGGCTCTCACGCTAAAAACTCTATTTAGGAAGAAGCAATGTCTCAAAAAGGATTCACATTGTGGTTCACTGGCCTATCGGGCGCAGGGAAGACCACCCTGGCCGACCTGGTTTATGATGAACTCAAGGATCGCCGCAGCCTCAAGGTGGAAAAGCTAGACGGCGACGTGGTGCGCACGAATCTGAGCAAGGGTTTGGGCTTCAGCAAGGAAGACCGGGACACCAACATTCGGCGCATCGGTTTTGTGTGCAACCTGCTCACGCGCAATGACGTGATCGCCATCGCCTCGGCGATCAGCCCTTACCGCGCGATTCGCGATGAAAATCGGGCGCTCATCGGCGCAGACAAGTTTGTCGAAGTCTATGTCGAGGCAACGCTCGATACCCTGGTGCAGCGTGATGTCAAAGGGCTGTACAAAAAGGCGCTGGCAGGCGAGATCAAGGAGTTCACCGGCGTCTCTGATCCCTATGAAGCGCCTGTGCGCCCGGAGGTGCATGTCAACAGCAGCACGCAAACGGTGACCGAAAGTTTTGGCGCGATCATGACCTACCTGGAAACGAGCGGCCTGATCGAAGCAGGGCCGGAGCCGGTCGGTTATTCAGAAGATGAGGAAAAGGTCATCTCCGCGCATCTCGAAGCGCTGGGATACCTCTAAAACCGCGACGCCCGGACGCCAGCGCCCAGGCGGGTGTCCGGGGCGTCGGGGCGTATTGGTAGGCAGGGGGGGTGTTATGAGTTTTTTCAATCGCCTGCGAGGCAAAGAGAGCCAGGCGCCGGCCAAACCGGCGCGTCAGCGCGTCTGTTTCATTGGACTGGATGGCGCCCCCTATTCGTTATTACAGCGCATGATTCGCGAAGGGATCACCCCCAACATCGGCGCGCTGACCCGCGTCGGCTCATTGCGCCGCATGCACTCGATCTATCCCTGGGTCAGTTCGGTTGCCTGGTCGAGCTTCATGACCGGGCAGAACCCGGCCAAGCATGGCATTTTTGGCTTTGTGGATCGTGATCCGGCCACGCTGAAGACTTACATCCCGACCGCGCGCCATATGCTTTCGCCGACCCTATGGGACTATCTCAGCCAGGCGGGCAAGCGCGTGGTCGT
The DNA here is from genome assembly GCA_036822415.1 of Chloroflexota bacterium. Lineage (GTDB taxonomy): Bacteria > Chloroflexota > Anaerolineae > SSC4 > Amarolineaceae > Amarolinea. The sequence continues at coordinate 1,535 of DAISHS010000208.1, read as the reverse complement.
GGTCAATGTGCCGGTTACGTTTCCGCCCAAGCCGGTCAACGGCGTGTTGATCGGCTGTTTCCTCAGCCCCAGCCTGGACAAGACCGTTTACCCTGAATCGCTGCTGCCCACGCTGAAGCGGCTTGAATACCGTATAGACACCGATCCCTGGAAGGCGCGGGCCAGTCGCGAGGATGGCATGGCTGACATCCTCGACGCGTTGGAAAAGCGCGTGCGCACCATGTTCTATCTGCTCGAGAACGAAGAGTGGGACTACTTCATGATGGTCATCATGGAGACCGACCGCCTGCACCACTTCTACTTCGAGCCGATGGAGCAGAACGACCCGGTGTGGGCGCCAGCCTTTTTCGATGTCTACCGCCGCATCGACGCCGCCATCGGCCAGCTGCGCGCCAAGCTGGACGAGCACACCACGCTGATGCTGATGTCGGATCATGGCTTTTGCTCGATCAAGCAGGAGGTGTTCTACAACCATTGGCTGGCGCAGGCCGGCTATCTCAAGTTGAGCAAGCCGCCAGAACAGATCAAAGGCCCTGACCTGACGGCCCTGGCCCCAGGGTCTTTAGCTTACAGCCTGGACCCAGGCCGCATCTTCATCAACCTGCGGGGGCGTGAAAAGGATGGCTGCGTTGCGCCAGGCGCTGAGTACGAGCGTCTGCGTGACGAGCTGATTGCCGGTATAGAGGCGCTGACCGATCCGGCCAGCGGTGAACGCCTGGTGCTCAAGGCGTACCGGCGTGAGGAAATCTACCGCGGGCCGTATCTCGACCGCGCGGCCGACATCATCCTGGCGCCCGCGAACGGCTACGACCCCAAAGGCGCGTTAGCCAAAGAGACCTTGACCTACAAGGATCGCATGATGGTTGGGATGCACACGTATGATGATGCGATGCTTTACATGGGTGGGCAGAGCCTGCCGGAGCAGGAGATTGATATCCGCGCCGTGATGCCCACCATCCTGCACCTGCTTGCGGTGGCCCCCCCGCCTGACCTGGATTGTCAATCCTTGTTGGGTTGATCCCTTCTGCTGAAGTTTGCCCTCTGGTTGCGTAGAATTCGAGCCGGTCGTGGCGCCGAGACCGCTTCCGGTAAATGGCGCTGAAAAAAAAGAATTGACTTGAGTCGCCAGGTGTTATACAATGAGGTCCCAAACACCGGGCTTTGCTGCGCGCCCGTTGACACCCGAACGTTATTTTGACGCTCGGTGTTCAATCATAGGAGGCAAACCCATGAAACTGACAAACCTGTTTCTGCTCAAGCGCGCCGCATCAGAAAAACAGCGTCCCCGGCTTACGCAGATAGCCCTGGGCGTCATGCTTTTGCTCCTCGCGGTAGCTCCTTCGACCCTGCGCCCGCAAAGTCAGATTACGGTCTGTACGACGGGCGGCGATTACCAACTGATTCAGGACGCCGTTAACCATGCCAGCGCCGGCGATGTGATCGCCGTATGCCCGGGCGTTTTTCAGGAAAACTTGATTTTACGCGCCGGCGTTTCCATTCAGGGCGCCGGCAGCGATGTCACCATGGTGGATGGC
>DAISHS010000207.1:0-7622 GCA_036822415.1 Chloroflexota bacterium | reverse complement strand
TTGCGGCCGCGGGGTGGATACGCGGCCGCCGGCCGGGGGCGCGGCGGTGCGCGGCGCGCTGTCAGGGCGCCGCCCCACGATCATCGTTGGCGGCGCCAGGTTCGTATTGGCGGTGCGCAGCGCATTTTCGATTTCCTGCTGAAACGCAACGATGCTGGTTGGGCGGCGATTGGGCTGCGTCTCCAGCCCGTGGAGCAGCGCAGTTTCCAGCGCGGGCGTGATGGCGGCGTTCATCTGCCGCGGCGGTTTGAGCATGACATTGGCAATCGCGCGCTGAATGCTGTCGGGCGGGGTTTCGCCGGTGAACAGCGCGTAGAGGGTGGCGGCCAGCGCGTAGATGTCGGAGCGGTGATCGGTGTGCGCGGCGCCATACTGCTCGGGCGGTGAGAAGCCCGGCGTGACGCCCAGCGCGCCGGTGGCCGTGCGCTGCTGCTGGGAACCCACTTTGCTCAGGCCAAAGTCCACCAACACCGCGCGGCCGTCCGGCGTCATGCGGATGTTCTGCGGCTTGATGTCGCGATGAATGATGGGTGGGTTTTGGCTGTGCAGATAGTTGAGCGCGTCACAGATCTGACCCAGCCATTGCATGACCTCATCGGGCATCAGGCGTCCACGGCTTTGCAAAAGCTCGGACAGGTTCATGCCTTCGACAAAGTCCATCACCAGGTATTGGATGCCCTGCGCCGTAATGAAATGGTCAATGACGCGCGGTAGATTGGGCTGGCGCAGGCGGGCCAGCACTCTGGCCTCCTGCTCGAACTGGGTTTGCGCATCAACCGTTGCCAGCGTGTTCTCTTTCAGCGCCACCCATTGCTCCAGGCGCATGTCCCAAGCCTTGTAGACCGCGCCCATTCCTCCCTGACCCAATAAACGGTCCAGGCGATAGCGATTTTCGAGAATGGATCCAGCATTTAGAGGCATGTTCTTTCTCCAGGGCAGGGGAATTTTGTCTTGACGTTGCCTCGGTGAGCTGGTCAGGCTTCTGCCGGGTTATCGCCGTCAGAGGGACAGCCGAGGAAATGGCCGTCTTGAATAGGATGACGGCGCAAGACAGCCGCATTATACAGCAAAACTGCGAAAGATGCACACCTATGATCTGCTATTGATCGAGCCATCAGGCCAGCCGCGCTACCGGCGAGCGGCGCGCTACCGCCGTGCACTGGTTGGCCTGGCGCCCGCCAAAGATATCCTCGTGTGGACGCCGGAAGAAGTCGCCGAGTGGCGCGAAGTGCCTAATGCGTTTATTACCACGGCTCTGAACGAAGGGCTGGTTCTGTATGAACAATGAAGTTGATCTGGCGCTAGGATGCACATGTCTCGCCTGTTTAGCCGCACTTCTCAACAATCAACCGTAGACCATTGGCAAGTTGATTTCAAAGTGGCAGGCTGAGACTACGTACTTTACGATAGCCGCTATACGCTGATAATGATTGTTAGCCCGAAACAAGCGCTCGTTTCGAGGCTTTGATGCTGATTTTTAGATAAACCAAACTCCCGCGACGCGCGCGTCGCGGGAGTTTCTTTATCTCACCTCGTTGACCTCCTGCGGCCGCTAGACGCCGAGCTTTTGCCTCAGCTCATCGAACTCCTGCGCCGTGATGGCCCCTTCGGCCAGGCGTCGGCGCAGCGTCTCCAAAACGGGATCCGTCTGCTGGCCCGGCAGCGGCGGCGCGCTCTGCGCCGGCCGACTCGATGTCGAGCGCAGAAGCCTCACGACGAGCCAAACCACCAGCGCGATCACGGCGATCATCAAGAAGAGCATCAGGAAGCCGCCCAGCAGCCCTGGCCCTCGCATCATCCCATGCCATCCCCACGGACCGATCATGGCTTACCTCCAATTGTTGTCTGCTGCCCACCGCACGCGGTATCACGACGCCGTGGTCCGGCAGCGCAATCAGTATAGCACAGAGGTGTTAGCTTATAGTGAAGAAAGTGTTGGCTTTTGTGATGAATGTGGGCGCATTTAAGCCGCTACATCCATCGCCGCCCGATGGATACCGGCCTGATAGCCCGGCCGGCCGATTGGGTTTTCTCTTGCTACCGAGACTACGTCGGCGTGCGCCAGAACAAGCTGCCGCAGCCAGACATCGTGCAGGGACTGGTCGCGCGCAGACTACGCCGCGCACCTCGCCACACCGCACACATTTCCCAACCAAAAAGCCTTGTGCTAAACTAGGTGCAATAATCTGTCGAGGTAAAGGCTCAGTGACCACCGACTTGACCTTCTTCACCAATGAGCTGGACGCAACGCTGCTCGACCGCTTCAGGGCGGCCCTGGCAAATGTGCAGTTCTTCGATGTCCTTGTGGGTTATTTCCGCACGAGCGGGTTCTATCTGCTCACTGACACGCTAGAAGGAATCGAAGAAATCCGTATTCTGGTCGGCCTGGGTGTGGATCGGCAGGCGTTGGAGATCGTCGAGTCCAGCGGGCAGCAGCTTGAGCTGGCATTTCAGTCCTCGCGGCGGACCAAGGACCTGTTCGCCGATGAAGTCGCCGACGAGATGGAGCGTTCGGCCGATACTTATGACACCGAACGCGGCGTTCAGAAGTTCATGGAGTTTCTGCGCAGCGGCAGGCTCAAGCTGAAAGCCCACCCCAGCCACCAGATCCACGCCAAGGTTTACATCAGCCGCTTTCGCCAGGGAGACCGTGATTTTGGGCGAGTGATCACCGGTTCCAGCAACTTCAGCTATTCCGGGTTGGTGGGCAATTACGAGTTCAATGTCGAGCTTAAGGACGCGCCCGATGTGCGCTTTGCCCTGGCCAAGTTCGAGGATTTATGGGCCGAGGCCATAGATATTTCCGACGCCTATCTTGACACCATCCAGCGGCGCACCTGGCTCAATGACCAAATTCCGCCCTACGATCTCTACCTCAAGTTCCTCTACGAATACTTCAAGGAAGACATCAACGCTGACCAGGAGATAGATGTCTATCTGCCCGAGGGGTTTCTGGAGCTGGCCTACCAAAAGCAAGCCGTGACCGCGGCGCGCAAAATCCTGGAAGCCTACAACGGCGTCTTTCTGGCCGACGTAGTGGGTCTGGGCAAGACCTTCATCTCCGCGCTGTTAGCCCAGCAACTGCCCGGTCGCAAACTGGTGATCTGCCCGCCGGTGCTGAAGGACTACTGGCAGGAGACGCTGCGCGAGTTCGGCGTGATTGCGCGCGTCGAGTCCATGGGCCAGCTCGACCGCATCCTGGCCTCGGACTATGAGCGCTACGATATTATCTTCGTGGATGAGGCGCACCGCTTTCGTAACGAGGGCACCCAGGGCTACGAGAAGCTGCACCGTATCTGCTGGGGGCGCAAGGTGGTGTTGGTGTCGGCCACGCCGCTGAACAACACCATCGGCGACGTCTTTACGCAGTTGAAGTTGTTCCAGGCCCCGCGACGCAGCACGATTCCCGGTGTGGGCGATCTGGAAGGTTTTTTCGGCAGCCGTATGCGCTGGCTGGAGAGCTTCGATAAAGGCTCACCGGAGCATCTGGCGGCGGTCAAGCAGGTGGCTGGCGAAGTGCGCCAGAAAGTGCTGAAGCACGTCATGGTGCGGCGCACGCGCCGCGAGATCGTGCGCTTCTTTCAAGAGGATCTGAGCCGGCAGGGCCTGACCTTCCCAGAGCTGGCCGACCCGCGGCGCATCGTCTACCGCTTCGACGACGCCACCAACGCGGCCTTTGATGCGACCATCGAGCGGCTGCGCGGCTTTGCGTATGCCCGCTACACGCCCCTACTCTACCTGCAGACCGGCGTCTCGCAGTTGGAGGAGCAGTCGCAGCGCAATGTGGGCGCGTTCATGAAGGGGCTGCTGGTCAAGCGGCTGGAGAGCAGCTTCTTCGCCTTCCAGCGCACACTGGCCCGCTTTATCCAATCCTACCAACGCTTCATCGCCATGGTCGAGGGCGGCGTGATTTATATCAGCAAGGCGGTGGATATCTATGAGTTGTTGGAGCGGGACGACGAAGCAGAGCTGCTGCGCCGGGTGGAGGCGGGCGATGTCCGCCAGTATCCGGTCTCAGCCTTTCGACCGGAGTTTCTTGATAACCTGAGCCGCGATCTGAACTTGCTGCAAGAGATCGAGGGACTGTGGCGAGGCGTGCGGAACGACCCCAAGCTGGCGCAGTTCATCCGCGAGCTGCGCAGCGACCCGGCGCTCCAGGGCCAGCGCATCATCGTCTTCACCGAGTCGAGCGAGACGGGCAGCTATCTTTACGAACGGCTGGACGCAGTCTTTGCCGGCAAGGTGCTGTTCTACTGGAGCCAGGGGGCAACCTTCAACGGCGCAGGCATGAGCGGGCCGGCTGCACGCGATTTGATCCGGCAGAATTACGACCCGCAGGCGGCGCCGCCGCGCAATGACCTGCGCATCCTGGTTACCACCGACACCCTGGCCGAAGGGGTCAACCTGCACCGGTCGAACGTGGTGGTCAACTACGACCTGCCCTGGAATCCGACGCGCGTCCTGCAGCGCGTGGGCCGCGTCAACCGGGTGGGCACGACTTTCGATCAAGTATTTATTTACAACTTTTTTCCCACAGCGCAGTCAGACGAGCAACTGGGCCTGGAGGGCAACATCAAGGCTAAGATCCAGGCCTTCCACGACATCCTGGGCGAGGATGCCCGCTACCTGACCGAGGAAGAGGTGGTCAGCCAGCATGAGCTATTTGGCGACCGCCTGTACAACGCGTTGAACCGTAAGGAGAGCTACCTGGGCGAGGAGGAGGCGCGCTCGGAGCTGGAGTACTTGCAGGCCATTCGCCAGGTGCGCGACCAGTCGCCGCAGACCTTCGAGCGCATCAAGCGGCTGCCCAAGAAGGCGCGCTCCGGGCGGGCCATGGCCCCAGCGCCGGACAGCGATCGCCTGGTCAGCTTCTTCCGCCGCGGCCGGCTGAAGAAGTTCTACACCTGCGCCGGCGACACGCCGGTCGAATTGACCTTCCTGGACGCGGTTGACCTGCTGCGCTGTGCGCCGGACACACCGCGGCTGCGTATCCCGGCCAGCTATTTTGACCTGCTGGCGCGCAACAAGGCGGCCTTTGCCCAGGCCACGGCGCCGGAAGTGGAGCAGGCCCCGCGCGGCGGGCAGTCCAACGTGCGCTTCGTCGTCAACTATCTCAAGGCCATCCGTCGCGCGTCGGCGCTGACCGACGACGATGAGCGCTTTGTCCAGGCCGTGCTGGACGCGTTCGAGGCTGGCATCGTGCCCAGTCCGCTCAGCCAGCGTCTCAAGCGCGATCTAGAGCGCGAGCCCAACCCCTTGCGCGGCGTGGGCATCCTGCGCAGCACCCTGCCAGCCAGCCTGGTGGATGGGCCGCAAACCGCTCTATCGAGCGACGCGCCGTCAGTGGAGGTGATTTTGTCGGAGTATCTCACGTCATGAACCAAACTGAAGCTACCTACCTGATCCGCGAGGTCTTCGAGCAGCCCTTCGACGAGGCGCGCTTTACGCGCTTCGTGCGCGAGCTGCTGAACGAGGTTGACGAGAGCAAGGCCACTCGGCCCATCGCCGGCCAATACATCTCCCTCAGCTTCCGCGAGCACGTGCAACAATACCGCCGCCTGGCCACCTACACCGACCCCGATGGCCAGGCGCTGGACATCCTCCTGGTGCAGCTCAAAAAGGCCAGCGGGCTGGAGCGGGCGCGCACGGTGCAGCGCAACTTCGTGGCTCACCACCTCAAAAGCCGCGACGATAAGGACGCCGCGCTGGTGGCCTACTACTACGGCGAGGACCGGGCCGACTGGCGCTTCTCCCTGGTACGCATGGACTACCGGCTGCGGGTGGACGGCGACACCGGCAAGGTCAGGGTGGAAGAGGACCTGACCCCGGCGCGGCGTTATTCCTTCCTGGTGGGCCAACACGAGCCTAACCACACCGCTCAGCAGCAGCTCTTCTCCATCCTGGCCGACGACCGTCGCAACCCGACGCTGGCCGACCTGGAGGGCGCCTTCAACATCGAGAGCGTCACGCGGGAGTTCTTCGGCCGCTACAAAGAGCTGTTCTTGCAGGTGCGGGAGGAGGTAGGGGGGATTCTGGCCCGCCAGCCAGCCGCGCGTGCCGAGTTCCAGCGGAAAGGGATCGACAACGAGACCTTCGCCAAGAAACTGCTGGGGCAGATCGTCTTCCTCTACTTCTTGCAGAAGAAGGGCTGGCTGGGGGTGGCGCCGGGTCAACCATGGGGCAGCGGGCCGCGCAGCTTCCTGCGCCAGTTGTTCGAGGGGCGCTGGGGCCGCTACGACAACTTCTTCGACGACGTGCTCGAGCCGCTGTTCTACGAGGCGCTGGCGGTGGAGCGGCCCGACAACCTCTACGGGCGGCTGGGCTGCCGCATCCCCTTCCTCAACGGCGGCCTGTTCGAGCCGGTGGGCGGCTACGACTGGGAGGGCTGCCCCCTCCCGCTGAGCAACGCCACGGTGCAGGCCATCTTCGACGCGTTCGACCTGTACAACTTCACCGTGCGCGAGGACGAGCCGCTGGAGAAGGAAGTGGCCGTCGACCCGGAGATGCTGGGCAAGGTCTTCGAGAACCTGCTGGAGGTGCGCGACCGCAAGTCCAAGGGCGCCTTCTACACTCCGCGCGAGATCGTCCACTATATGTGCCAGGAGGCGTTGATCCATTACCTGGACGCGGCGTTGAACCTGCGCGCCGCGCCGCTGATCGAGGACGCGCCGGAGCAGGGCCTGCTGTTCGGCGCGCCGCCGCCCCGTCAGGCCAGCCTGCCCTCGGCCGAAACGGTCTACACCCCGCGCGTGCCGCGCGCGGACATCGAGCGCTTCATCCGCCACGGCGAGCTGGCCGTGGAGCACGAGACCGCGCGCGAGGCCGGCGCGGCCAGCTATAGCCGCCGCCTGCCCCGGTCCATCGCCGAGCATGCGCAGGCGCTGGACGACGCGCTGGCCGGCGTCAAGGTGTGCGATCCGGCGATTGGATCGGGCGCGTTCCCGGTGGGGGTAATGCAGGAGATCGTGCGCGGCCGGCTGGTGCTGAACGCCTACCTGGGCGAGGACGCCGGCCGCACAGCCTACGCCTTCAAGCGCCATGCCATCCAGGAGGCGATCTACGGCGTGGACATTGACCCCAGCGCGGTGGACATCGCCAAGCTGCGCCTGTGGCTGTCGCTGGTGGTGGATGAGGAGGATTACCAGAGCATCAAGCCGCTGCCCAACCTGGGCTACAAGATCGTCTGCGGCAACTCGCTGCTCAGCGTGCCCAGGGACCTGTTCAATCTGCACCTGTTCGCGCGCATCGAGGAGCTGAAGGAGCAGTACTTCGCGGAGACCAGCCGACCGGCCAAGCAGGCGCAAAGCTGCGAGATTGATCGCCTGATCGGCCAGCTCACCCATGCGCAGGGACAGTTCGACTACGAGGTCTATTTCAGCGAGGTGTTCCGCGCCCAGGACGGCTTCGACGTGGTGATCGGCAACCCGCCCTACGTGCGCCAGGAGCTGATCAGCGCGTACAAGCCGGCTTTGAAGGCGCACTTCCCCGAGGTCTACCAGGGCACGGCCGACCTGTACGTCTACTTCTACGCCAAGGGCTTGCGCCTGCTGCGCCCTAACGGTGTGCTGGTCTACATCAGCAGCAACAAGTTCATGCGCGCAGGGTATGGCGAGCGGTTGCGC
>DAISHS010000206.1:0-7628 GCA_036822415.1 Chloroflexota bacterium | reverse complement strand
GACGATAGTTAAAACATCAACGAGTACGGTCACTGTCAGCCGAGATGCTTCTGGTGCTATGGATGGCACGACGGCAGATAACATCCTCGTTGACACATTAACAAGCAATACAACCATGAACGGTGATGCCGGTGACGACGTGCTTGTAAGCAATGCTACCAGCGGGAGCGATACGCTCGACGGCGGCGATGGAAACGACCTGCTGATCGGCGGCGCCGGCAGCGATAACCTCACGGGCGGGCTGGGTGCCGATACGTTCGCCTGGAGACTTGCCGACAAGGGAACTGCCGGAAGCGCGGCAACCACGGCTTCGGATACGATCTATGGTTTCGATACCGTCGCGAACAGCGATCGGCTCGACCTGCGCGACCTGCTGGTCGGGGAGAACCATGCGTCAGGGATCGGCAACCTTGCCAACTACATCGATATCACTACCAGCGGCGGCAATACGTTGATCCGGGTCAGTACCACGGGTGGGTTCACGGGCGGAACTTATGCGGCAGGTGCGGAGGATCAGCGTATCACGCTCAGTGGTGCCGACCTTTATTCTTCGTACGGCATAACCGCCGGGAATGACGCAGCGTTGATCCAGAAGTTGCTGACCGACGGCAAGCTGAAGGTCGACTGACACCTGTTGCGGTCGAACACTAAAAAGGGGCGATTTTCATCGCCCCTTTTCCTTGCCTGTGCACGCTGTGAGAGTGGTATCAGCCCCCGTGCTTTCTCAAATTCGCCACGCTCGGGATGCGGATCGTTCGCCCTTCGACGACGATCAGCCCGAGCTCCGAGAGTTCGTGCAGGATGCGCGAGAAGTGCTCCTGGGTCAGGTTGAGGCGGGAGGCGATGACGCCCTTGTTGGCCGGCAGGGTGACGGCGACGTTGAGGCCGTTCTGGTCCGCTTCGGCGAGTTCGCGCAGCAGGTAGCCGATGATGCGCTCCTTGCCGGAATGCAGCGAGTACGATTCGACGTCGTTCATCAACTGGTGCAGGCGCAGGGCCATGCCCGCCAGCATCTTGCGGCACAGGTTATGGTCGCGCGACAGTTCGTCGAAGACGGCCTGTTTGGAGACGTGCAGCAGCAGCGAGTCGGCAAGAGCCTGGGCGAAGACGATATAGGGCTTTTCCATGAACATGATCGCTTCGCCGAAGCTCTGTCCCTGCTGCAGGATTTCGACGACCTTCTCGCCGCCCTGCTGCGAGGTGAAGGCGAGCTTGACCTGGCCATAGACCAGCAGGTGAAAACCGGTGCAGGGGTCGCCCTTGTGGAACAGGATGTCACCCTTGCTGGCGTGGATTTCGCGGGTGGAGCGGGCGATGCGCGAAATTTCCTCGGAGGCCAGTCCGTTGAAAAGCGGAATGTGGGTCAGAAGCGCCTCGATGTTGATCGGGTGGGTGGCATTCATATTTGATATTTGCTAAAAAACCTGTTGCCGGATGGTGTCATCCGGCCATTCACCGGGCAATAATTCCTTAGAACTAGACCATAGTCAATTGGCCGTACGGCATCGGCCGGCGGCGCGTCACTTGTCCCGGCCCTATAATTGCAAAATTTTGCGTGAGGTAAGCGTGGCTGGTTCAGAGTCCCCCGTCGTTGCGGTTTCTTCAGGAACGCCTGCGGCGCTGGCTCGCGCCTGGTTGTGGCTGGGTGTGCTTGCCCTGATCGGCTCGGGCTTGCTGGCCATGTTGCTGGTTCTCTCGCGCACGCCGGGAATCCAGGACATTTTTCCGCTCAAAGGACTCTTTCGCGCGGCGCTGGTGGTCCATGTCGATCTCTCGGTGGCGGTCTGGTTCATGGCCTTCGCCGCGGTGATCTGGAGCGCCGTGGGCCGGGCCGGGCTGGCGTGGCTGGGCTGGAGCGGTTTCGGGCTGGCGGTGCTGGGTACGCTGCTGATGACCGTTTCCCCGTTTTTCCCCGGCGCGCGCCCGATCCTCAACAACTACATCCCGGTCCTCGAGCAACCCGAGTTCTTTGCTTCGTTGTGGATTTGTGGCGCAGGTTTCAGCCTCGCGGTGTTGCGGGCGCTGCTCACGACCTGGCCGCGGCGCGTGTTTGCCGAGCCATTGCAGCTTGGCGCATTCTTCAGTGCGGTTGCCGCCTTTCTTGCGCTGGCCGCCTTCTTCTGGTCCTGGTGGATGGTTCCGCGCATCGAGGATGAGATCTATTACGAGGTCGTCTTCTGGGGTGGCGGCCACGTCCTGCAGTTCCAGTATTCCATTCTGATGGTGGTGGCTTGGCTGTGGATCGCCATGCATCTCGGCAAGCCCCTGGTGGCCTCGCCGCGCGCGCTGGCCGCGCTGTTTTTCGTCGCCTCCCTGCCGCTGCTCGCGGTGCCGCTGATGTATCTGATGGTGGCTCCGGGTTCTCTTCCCCACATGGAGCTCTTCGCCCTGTTGATGAAGTGGGGACACCCCTACATGGGGCCGCTCATCCTTGCCGGCGCCGTGTCGCTGTGGACGGTGCGCGGAGTTTCCGTCGATCCGGCAAAATCCGCGTTTGTCGCCTCCTTCGTCCTGTTCGCGCTGGGCGGCGTTCTCGGCTACATGATCCAGGGCGCCAACGTCGTCATTCCCGCCCACTACCACGGTTCGCAGGTCGGCGTCACGCTGGCGTTCATGGGGCTGACCTTCGTGCTGTTGCCGCTCCTCGGGTTCGCCAAGGCGGAAGGTCGTATGGCGGTCTGGCAGCCCTATGTCTATGGCGTGGGCCAGTTGATCCACGTCCTCGGTCTCGCCTGGTCGGGCGGCTACAGCGTGCAGCGCAAGGTCGCCGGCGCCGAGCAGGCGCTGGTCACGCTGCCGCAGAAACTGGGCATGGGCATGATGGGACTGGGCGGATTGATCGCCGTGATCGGCGGCCTGATGTTTGTCGTGATTTGCCTGCGAGCCATGTTGGCCAGGAAGGAGCGATGAACCAACGGAGCGCGTTGCGGGTTGCGGTCGCGGCCGGAGCGGCGTCACTGCTGACCGTCGGTCTGCTCGGATATCGGCTGCTCCACCACGCCAGCCCGGAGTCCGTGGGTCGTCCGCCCGGGCTGGTCTCCTCGCAAACGTTGACGCCGGAGGAGGCCGTGGTTGCGGTCGACGCCATTTTTGCCCTGAATTTGCCCGATCTCGATGGTCGTCCGCAGCCCGTTTCCCAGTGGCGGGGCAAGGTACTCGTGGTCAATTTCTGGGCCAGCTGGTGCAAGCCCTGCGTTGACGAAATGCCGGCCCTTTCGCGCATGAACAGCCACTACGCTGCCGGGGGCGTGCAGTTCGTCGGGATCGGCGTTGACGATGCCGAGAAGTTGGCGGCCTTCATCAGGACCACGCCGGTGTCCTATCCCGTGCTGGTGGCAAGTCCTGCTGACACCGCGCCGGGCCTGCAGGTGAAGGGCTTGCCGTACACGGTGGTCATCGGTCGTGATGGAGGTATCGCAATGACCCGCCTCGGGCGCATCGATGAAGGGTCGCTCGAGCCCGTCCTGCGCCGCCTGATCGGGCAGTAGGGGCTCCGGGATCAATTGCCGCGCGGCTGGAATGCCATCGAACGCGCCGACACCGTGAATGCATCGGAGAAGCAGGCGCCATCTTCCGCACCATGGTTCTTGAGAAAGGGGAAGATCGCCTCGACCATACGCACCGAACCGCAGGCATAGATCTCGTGCCCCTTGAGTTCGGGGAAGTCTTCGAGGATGGCTTCGTGCACCAGGCCGGTGCGACCGCTCCAGGCGTCGTCCGGGGCCGGTTCGGAGAGCACGGGGATGAAGTGGAAGTTGGCGTGGTCGCGCGCCCATTGCTGCGGCAATTCGGGCAGGTAGAGGTCGCGTAGCTGCCTGACGCCCCAGTAGAGATGGATTTCGCGCTTCAGGCCGCGCTTGAACGCATCCTCGACCATGCTCTTGACCGGGGCGAAGCCTGTGGCGCCAGCGACGAAGACGATCGGCCGCTGCGATTCGCGCAATGAAAAGTCGCCGATCGGGCCTTCGAAGCGGACTTCGTCGCCTTCCTTCATTTTCTCGAAGACGTGGGTGGTGAACAGTCCGCCCTTCATCAGACGGATCTGGAGTTCGACAAATTCCGCCTCGTGCGGCGGGTTGGCAAACGAGAAGGCGCGCCGCTGGCCGTCGTCGAGGATGACATTGATGTACTGGCCGGCCTTGAACGGGATCTGCTGTCCTTCGGGCAGTTTGAGGAGAACGCGCATGACGTCGTAAGTGAGCTTCTCCATTTTGACGACCCTGGCGCGGTATTCCTTGAATGCCTTCACTGCCGTACTGGCGTCGTATTCGATTTCCGCGTCATCGATGGCGGTGGCGCAACATAACAGCACCTTGCCCTGCGCCAGTTCCTCCGCTGACAGCGCGCTGGGCTGGTAGAGACCGGGATCGACCTTGCCGGCCAGAACCGTGCACTTGCAGGCGCCGCAGCCGCCGTTGCGGCACTCGTACGGCAGGTTGATGTCCTGGCGCAGTCCCGCGTCGAGCAAGGTTTCGCCGAAGCGGGCGGTGACCGCCCTGTGGTCGGGATGGAAGGTGATGCTGGTCTGCTCCTTGGCGGCTCCGCGCCGTTTGGGCGGAAGCCACGGGATCAGGAACAGCAACGCGGTCAGCCCGAGTACCCAGAACCAAAGGTGCAGCGGGTTGGTGACGTAGACGAGCGCCAGGACTGGCAGTTCGAACCAGTCGAAGTCGATGTTGGTGGGCACGACCGACATGTCCGCCTCGCCGCCCTGGCTGAGGATGGGCTTGACCAGGGCAAGAACGACGAACATCAGCGTTACGGCGATGGAGATCGGGCGTGGCGGATTGATGTGGGCGCGCGGCACGCGCTGGACGTGAATCCACATGATGAAGACGACGATCAGCGGCGCGCCGATGTGCACGAAGGCGAGCAGGGTGAACAGTCGGCTGTTGACGCTCTCCAGGTAGAGGAAGTTGCGGATCAGCGTGCCATTGAACATCGGCAGTATGTCGAACCACTCGGCCGTGGCGATGACGACGAATTGCGCCAGTTTGTCCCACACCAGCATGAAGCCGTTGACGCCGGCGATGTAGACCAGCCAGATCAGGGCGACACCGGTGAGCCACGAGAAGGAGCGGAAGCCGCGATAGCGATCGTAGGCGAAGTGCCGCAGCAGGTGCAGGATCATCGTCAGGATCATGCCGTCGGTGGCGTAGCGGTGGATGCTGCGCATGATGCCGCCGGCCCACCACTGATTGTGGGTGATGCGTTCGACCGAGTGGTACGCGTCGTGGATTCCCGTCTCGGCGAAAATGTAGAGATAGAGGCCGGTCCCCACCAGCAGCCAGAACTGCCAGAAACTGATGGTGCCGAGGTGATAAAAGGGGTTCAGTTTGTCGCCGAAGGCGACATTGAAAATGTTCTCGATGCGCATGAAGAACCAGCGCAGGATCTGTTGGAGAAGTTTGACCATGGTTTGTGTCCGCTCAGGAGAGTAGGGAGAGACGAATCGTGTGAATGCTGTCCGAACGGCGCTCTACTTGAAGAAGAGGCCGCCCTTGTCCGGGTTGAAGTCGATCACCATGACCTGCCCGGGCTTGAGCGTGACTTGGTCTTCCTTGACGAAATTGAAGCCTGGCTTGACCAGGTTGTCGTTCATTCTGACCGCCACCTGATGCGTGCCGGCCTTCACCTCGAAGCGCTTGTATACCGTGGACACGCCATCCTTGTAGACGCCGGTCGGATGCATCACGGTCCGGAAGGCCGGTTGCCCGTCGATATCGACTTCGAGATTGACGTCGGAGCGTTCGCGCGGGCAGTCCATCGGGGCGCGCATGTTGGGGGGCAACTTCTGCAGTTCTTCCGGAGTCCGCTTGCGACATTCGCGATCGCCGAGGTGGCTGATCGACAGCTTGATCAGGGCGACGTCATCGGGAATCTGCCGGTATCTTGGGGAGGTTGCGAAATATCCGATGAAGGCCGCAAATGCGCCGTAAAGGATCACCTGACCGACAATGGCGGCGGGTTTAAGCATGATGGGAGGTTCTCCGGAAGTAGGGTGGCAACGGGTCGTCGGAAACTGCCTGGGTCTGGATTCGCGTCCGGAATTCCCGCAAGGCAGCGGCCAGCACCTTGCCGTCGTTGGAGGAGGCGGAAACCAGTTGCAGTCGGGCGAGAGGAACTTTGCTGCGCAGGCGCGGTTCGCGCTGACCGGTCATGCGCTCCGCGGTCCACCGGTCACCGAGGCGAAAATCGCATCCGCCGCTGCGGCAACCGGTCAGCATGACTCCGTCGGCGCCGCCGCGCAGCGCATATTCGACGAACGACGGCGGGAGGATGCCCGCGCACAGCAGACTGATGACGGCGGTGTCGGGGGCTGCGAGCGCTCTGGCGTCGGCGCCGCGGTCGCAGCCGAAAACGACTATCCGGCAGCGCCCTTCGAGTCTGGCAAGCGCCTCCTCGAGCTGCTGGCGGAGGCCGTTCACCGTTTGCTGCGGCATGTCGATGCCGGTCAACAGGCGTTCCTGGCGGCGGAAAGGGGTCGACGAGGGGCATGCACCGGCACAGATGCCGCAACTCGCGCAGAGATCGGGATCGACGACGGCGATCCTGAAGCCCTGGCGCTGCGGATGCGGTTCCATCGTTATCGCCGCATACGGGCAGTCGACGTGGCAGCGACTGCAGCCGCTGCAGTTGGCGGGGTCGACCAGTGCGACTGGCGCGGCCTCCGGATGCGGCAGGAACGGTAGGACGGCGAGCAGGACGGTGACGGCAAACAGCAGCGTCCACACGATGGCGGGTGAGCTGACGTCGGTCAGCGGATGGATGAACAACATGAACCAGTCAAGGCGAAGTTCGGCGGGGGCCAGCGCGAGATTGGCCGGAGCATCGCTGAGCGCCGGCTTGACCAGGGCGAGCACAAGCAGAACGCCCATGGTTCCCAGCATCGACTGCCGCGAGGGCAGGTAATCGACGAGGCTGATGCGGTGAACGTGCGCCCAGAGGCCGAGAATCAGCAGCAGCGGTATGCCGATGTGGATGAAGACGAGCACGGTGAAGAAGCGGTCGTTGATCGAGTCCGGCGCGAGAAAATTGCGCGCCGCCGGCTCGCTGAATATGGGCAGCCAGTCGAGGAGTTCGGTTGTCGCGGTGGCCGAGAACTGTGCCACCTGGTCCCAGACGATCCAGTAGCCGCCGATGCCGGATGCGTAGACCAGCCAGATCAGCGGAACGCCGGTGATCCAGGAGTAGAAGCGGAATCCATAGTAACGGCCGTAGGCCCATTCGCGTATCAGGTGCAGCACCATGACCAGAACGAAGGCGTCGGAAGCATAGCGATGCAGGCTGCGCATGATGCCGCCGAAATACCACAGTTCCCGCGTCTGGTAGGCGATCGATTCGTAGACACCAGTGATGCTGATATCGAGCACGGTGTACAGGTAGAGCCCGGTGCCCACGACAATCCACAGCAGGTACAGCCCCATCGCGCCGAGATGGCGCAACGGGTTGTGGGCGCCGCCGAATGGCACATCGAATGCCTCTTCGATCCGCTGGAACAGGGTTTGTGTCTTGCTGCGAACGGAAGTGTGAAAACTCAATGGAATTGTCCAAGGAACATCGGAGGCGTCAAAGCATTAGCGGAAAATTATATGTCGCCGACCCGAATACCTGCTTGACGCACATCA
>DAISHS010000205.1:0-7650 GCA_036822415.1 Chloroflexota bacterium | reverse complement strand
CCGCCTGCAAGATGGCTGGCTGTGAGAAAAGTGTCCCAATTGTGACGTGTCAGGCGTCGGCTTGACAAAGCTTCGAGACATCATCGTAGGGGCCGCGCAGCCCTGCATGCAGGACCAGGTCCCTACGTATCGTTGTCTAAAAACTGTGCCAAGATCCGATAACACAGCGCAAGGAGTTGGATGACGATGGAGTCAACGAATCCGATCTTTATCGTGATGTTGGGCGTGCCGGGCGCCGGCAAAGGCACTCAGGCGCAGCGGCTTGAAGAAAAATTGGGGCTGAAGCAGGTTTCGACCGGCGATATCTTTCGCGAAAATCTGCGCAACCAGACGCCTCTGGGCCAGTTAGCCAAGAGCTACATGGACAAGGGCGAACTGGTGCCAGACGACGTAACCATTCGCATGGTGGAAGATCGTCTGAGTCGGCCAGATTGCGCCAAAGGCGCCATCATGGATGGCTTCCCTCGCACCCTGGCGCAAGCTGCCGCATTCGATGACATGCTGCACGGGAAAGGCCAAAAAGTGGCCGTGGTCCCGCTGATCAGCGTGACGGATGACGAGGTGATGGATCGCTTGACCGGCCGCCGGATTTGTCGGCGCTGCCAGGGGGTGTTTCATCTCATGTTCAACCCGCCGCCGCCGGCTGGAGAATGTCTGCAGGGCGATAAGACCTTGTGTGACATCTACCAGCGGGACGATGATAAGCCAGAGACAGTGCGCAATCGCCTGTTTGTCTATTACAAGCAGACTGCGCCCTTGATCGGCTACTACTTCGCCCACGGCTTGTTGGCGGAAATCAACGGCGCGCAAGAGATTGATAAGGTAACGAGTGACCTGTGGGACGTGTTGGGCAAAGCCACGGAGTAAGGCAATGGTTGCAGGGCCGCAGGGAGCAGCAACCAGAAAAAGCATCGCCAGTGCGCATGACGCTGAAAGGCGCATATGAGCTTAGCCTGATGCGCACGGCCGGCGAGATCGTGGCTGAGGTTCATGAGGTCATGAAGCAGGCGATCAAGCCAGGCATAACCACCGGTGAGCTGAATCGCCTGGCCGATGCGTTGATTCGCAAGCGCAATGGGATACCCTCTTTTCTGGGGTACCATGGATTTCCCGCATCCATTTGCGCCTCGATCAATGACGAGTTGGTGCATGGTATTCCCAGCGCCAGGCGCGTGCTCAAGGCTGGCGACATCATCAGCGTGGATGTCGGTGTTATTTACAAAGGCTTCCACGGCGATTCGGCCTGGACTTATCCAGTCGCTGAAATCAGTGATGAGGCAAAGCGCTTGCTGGCCGTGACCGAACAATCGCTCTACCTGGGCATCGAACAGGTGGCCCCCGGCAAGACGTTTGGGGATGTCTCGGCCGCTATTCAGCGCTATGTCGAGGAAAACGGCTTCAGCGTCGTGCGTGAGTACACCGGCCATGGTATTGGGCGGCAAATGCACGAAGAACCGCAGATCTTGCATTACCTGCACCCCGATGACAAGGTGCGGTATTGGATTCTGCGGCCCGGTATGACCTTCGCCATCGAGCCGATGGTCAATGTTGGCACGTGGAAGACGCAGGTTCTGGAGGACGGGTGGACGGTGGTGCCTGAAGATCATCGCCTATCGGCTCACTTTGAACACACGTTGGCTGTAACCGAGAACGGTGTGGAAATCCTGACCACGAAACGGTAAGGGATTTTAGACTTCTCAAGTTTGTAGAATTTTAGAAGTCGAGGGTAGGAAAAGTAGGTAGGGTAAGGGAGAAATGTTCTCATGAAAGTTCGACCCTCTGTGAAGCGCATTTGTGCAAAGTGCAAGATCATCAAGCGCCACGGCGTGGTGCGTGTGATTTGCCAGGACCCTAAGCATAAGCAGCGACAGGGTTAAGAGTTTAGGAGGCAAGCATGGCTCGTATTGCTGGCGTTGACCTGCCGCGCGATAAGCGGGTTGAAGTGGCATTGACCTACATTTTTGGCATTGGCCCTTCAATAAGTAAAGAAATCCTGGGCGTCACTAGCGTAAGCCCGGACACGCGGGTCAAGGATTTATCGGAAGCTGAGGTATCCCGTCTGCGCGAGGTCATTGACCGCAATTACCGCGTGGAAGGCGACTTGCGGCGTGAAATCAGCCTGAACATCAAGCGATTGCAAGAGATCGGCTCTTACCGGGGCCTGCGCCATCGCCGAAGTCTGCCGGTGCGCGGTCAGCGTACACGGACCAATGCCCGCACCAAGCGTGGCGCACGCAAGACCGTGGCCGGCAAGCGCCGTTCCAAGGCCAAGAAGTAAATGACAAGCGCTCTACACGGCGGCCTGGCTGCACGCGTGGAGCGGCGGGATGGGGTTTCAACGGTGTTGGGGGCCGGCTTTGGGGCCGGCGCCAAAGTCCTAAAAAGGAGTTATTATGCCACCACGAGTTGCACGACGTGAACCGCGCCGCGGCGCTGCTCGACGTGAAAAGAAGATGGTGCCAGTGGGCGCCGTGCACATTCAGTCTACATTCAATAATACCATCATCACGATTACTGATACCCAGGGTAATACCGTGACATGGAGCAGCGCTGGTTTGGCGGGCTTCAAAGGCTCGCGCAAGAGCACCCCTTTTGCCGCTGGCCTGGCGGCTACGCAGGCCGGTAAGAGCGCGATGGATATGGGGATGCGCGAGGTAGATGTGTTCGTCAAAGGCCCCGGCCCTGGTCGCGAGTCGGCAATCCGCTCGCTTCAGGTTGCCGGGCTGCGGGTGCGCACGATCACCGATGTGACGCCCCTGCCGCACAATGGGTGCCGACCGCCTAAGAAGCGCCGAGTATAGCGAACGATTCGTGTTCGGTTGACAAGGAGGACCGGCTACCGTATGCCTGTAAACTTGTCCCGGGCCCACGCAACGCCCTGGCCTCAGCCAGGCGCGCGTGATTGATTTTGGAGGAGAAACGATGGCAAGATATACGGACGCAGTTTGTAAATTGTGTCGAGCTGAAGGTCAAAAGTTGTTTCTAAAGGGCGAACGTTGTCTGACGCCCAAATGCGCCGTGGAACGTCGTCCCTTTGTGCCCGGTATGCACGGGCCTAAGGGTGGTTTCAAGCGCAAGGTGTCCGACTACAACCGCCAATTGCGTGAAAAACAAAAGGCGCGCCGAATTTACGGCGTGATGGAGCGGCAGTTCCGCCGCTATTTCTCAACCGCCAGCCGGGCCAAAGGTTTGACCGGCGCGACTCTGTTGACCATCCTGGAATCACGTCTCGATAATGTGGTTTATCGCCTGGGATTTGCTGATTCGCGCGCCCAAGCCCGCCAGTTGGTGCGTCATGGTCACTTTGCTGTCAATAACCAAAAGACCGACATCCCCTCCTTCCTGGTGAAGCCGGGCGATGTGGTCGCCGTACGCGACAGCAGCCGCAGCAATGTCTATTTCAAGGGTCTTGGCGACTACTTGCATGATCGTACCGCCCCGGCCTGGCTGAGCCGCGACACCGCTGGCATGTCTGGCCGTGTGGTGGAGCTGCCTGGCCGTCTGGACATTGATGTACAACTGAACGAACAGTTGATCGTTGAGTTCTACAGCCGGTAGACGATTGCATCGTGAATGTGAATCGGCGCGCTTGCGCATCGTTCAGTGCGCAACGACCCCGGCTTAATTTGCGTTTCACGTCAATCGCACGACGCAAGGAGGTAGTAACTTGTCAAGCGTAATGCTGCCAAAAATCGAATGTGAAGCCAGTGCACAAAACTATGGTCGTTTTGTCATCAGCCCGCTCGAAAGTGGGCATGGCACGACCCTGGGTAATGCGCTGCGCCGCGTGCTGCTTTCTTCATTGACTGGCGCCGCTGTCACTTCGATTCGCATCACGGGCGTGCATCATGAGTTTCAGGACATTCCCTACGTGCGTGAGGACATGACGGCGTTGCTTCTGAATGTGAAGCAAATTCGCCTCAAATCCGACTCGGACGAGCCACAACGGCTGCACGTGGAAGTTACTGGCGAAGGGATTATCACCGCAGGCGACTTAATCTCGCCGGTCGGTGTTGAAATTATCAATCCGGAGTTATACCTGCTGACGGCTGACTCCGAACAAGCGGAATTGGATATCGAGATGGTAGTCCAGCGGGGCAAGGGCTATTCACCGTCTGAGGAACGCACCAAGCTGCCGCTCGGTGAGATCCCGGTGGATGCTATCTTCAGCCCTGTGCGCAAGTCGAATTACACAGTCGAGCGCACTCGTGTGGGCCAGCAAACCGATTATGATAAATTGACGATTGAAATTTGGACAGATGGCACCATCACGCCAAAGGCCGCGCTGAGCGAAAGCGCGCGCATCCTGGCGCAGCATTTTTCGTTGATTGTCAGCGTGGATGCCAGCATCGTTGACCTTCCCAAGAAGGATGACGACAGCATTCCTGATCGTATCTACGATACCGCCATCGAAGATCTGGAATTGACCGTGCGCGCCTACAACTGCTTGAAGCGCGCGGGCATTACCAAGGTCGGCGAGGTGCTGGAGCGGCTGCAGCAGGGCGAAGAGGAAATTCTAGCCATTCGCAACTTTGGCCGCAAATCGCTCGATGAGCTGCTGGATCGCCTGGATCACAAAGGCTTCCTGTCCGCCATTCGCTTTGAGCGACGTGTACCCGAAGGCGACGTCACCGAAGCCGATGATGATGCCAATCTTGATGAAACGGCGCTCGCAACCGAGTAAGGGATGAGGGGGCCAGGATAGCCAACCTTTGCGCGGCGATCCTGGCCCACCGGCAACGACACGAGTGAGGATGAAATGCGACACCAAGTTAGCGGTTATAAACTGGGAAGAAATGATGCCCAACGCCGTGCGCTTCTGCGCAACCTGATCAGCCAGCTCTTTCTGCATGGCCGTATTCAGACCACCGAGGCCAAGGCGCGGGCGATTCGTTCAGACGCGGAAAAGCTGATCACGATTGCCAAGAACGGCCTGCGCGCGGATGGCAACAAGGTTCATGCGCGCCGTTTAGTGGCCGCGCGGATCAACGGCGTTGACGCGGCGAAGAAGCTGTTTGACGAAATTGCCCCGCGCTACGAAGCACGCCCCGGCGGCTATACACGAATGTACAAGCTGGGCATGCGGCAGGGCGATGGCGCCGAGATGGCGATCATCGAGCTGGTGCAGGAATAGTCTGCACCGACTATGATGCAACCGTCTGACGACCAGCGGCCCGCTTTCCGGGCGACGGTGGAGTACGACGGAACTGACTATGCTGGTTGGCAAATTCAGACGAATCAGCCAACCGTGCAAGGCACCTTAGAAATTGCACTGGCGCAAGTTTGCCGTGAGACGGTCAGGGTGATTGGCGCCGGCCGCACAGACGCCGGCGTTCATGCCAGCGGTCAGGTGATACGCTTTCAGTCTGCCTGGCGCCATTCGCTGGCTGACCTGGAGCGAGCCTGTAACGCGGTTTTGCCGGCTTCAGTGGCCGTGCGTGAGCTGGCGCTGGCAGCGCCCGCTTTTCACCCGCGGTTCAGTGCGCGTAGCCGTCACTACTGCTACACCGTTTGGACCGGGCCTGTGCGCTCGCCGCTGCGCAGCCGCTTTGCGCACTACGTCAGGCAGCCGCTGGACCTGGCCGCGCTGAACGAGGCATCGGCCTGCTTGATCGGCAGGCATGATTTCGCCACCTTTGGCGCGGATCCGGAGGAAAAAGCGGGGCGCGGCAACACGCAACGCACGGTGCTGCAGGCTCAGTGGAGCCTGACAGCGGAAGAGGACGGCGCCTGCTACCGCTTCGACATCGAAGCGAATGCCTTTCTGCGCAGCATGGTGCGCACCCTCGTGGCGACCTTGTTGATGGTGGGGCGTGGCGAGCGCGCCCCTGCCGACGTGTTAGGGCTGTTGTTGGCGGCTGACCGTCGCCTGGCGGCGGCGCCGGCTCCGGCTTGTGGCTTGTGCCTGGTGCATGTACGTTATTGAAAGATCAGAGCGTGTCTGGCGATCGCACGGCGCTGACCGTGGTTGCAACGGCCCATGAGGCCGGGCAAGTGGCTGGATGGACTCGAGGAGACGTGGAAGTGAAAACTTATTCGCCAAAAGCATCGGAAGTTCAACGAGATTGGTACGTGGTAGACGCTGCTGGGAAGAACCTGGGGCGGCTGGCAACTCAGATCGCCATCGTTCTGCATGGCAAACACAAGGCCACGTATACGCCCCACATGGACATGGGCGATTACGTCATTGTCCTCAACGCGGACAAAATTCAGGTTACAGGCCGCAAGCTTGACCAGAAATTTTACTATCGCCATTCCATGTACCATGGCGGTTTCAAGAAGGTTTCCCTGCGTGACCAGATGTCGGATCACCCGGATCGTGTGATTCAGGCGGCGGTACGGGGGATGTTGCCCAGCACCAAGCTGGGACGGCAGATGATCAAGAAGATGAAGGTTTACGCTGGCAGCGAACACCCGCACCAGGCCCAACAGCCCAAGGTGTTGGAAGTGTAAAGGCACCGTATAGTCGAGGAGAAGAACGAATGACCACAGTTCGCTATTACGAAGGCGTTGGGCGCCGCAAGACTTCCACCGCACGGGTGCGTCTCTATCCGGGCACCGGCAGCATCGTTGTCAACGAGCGCGCGCTGGAAGAGTATTTCCCGCGCGAAACCGATCGCATCAAGCTGTTGCGACCGCTGAGCGTGACCGAGGCGCAGTCTCAGTACAATGTGTCAGTGCACGTGACTGGCGGCGGCACCTCCGGGCAGACTGACGCCGTCATCATGGGGGTTTCCCGCGCCCTCGTGGAAGCGGATGAGACGTTCAAGACCACCCTGCGCAAGAACGGTTTCCTGACCCGCGATGCACGCGCGGTCGAGCGCAAGAAGCCTGGTTTGACCAAGGCCCGCCGCGCAAAGCAGTACACCAAGCGCTAGTTGGCTGTTTGGCACGGAGTCGTCTGTTAGCGGCGCATGGTCGCCGACAGCGTGACTCATTGAAATCGCAATCGGCGTTCACACCGCCCCTGACTTTTGTTGTAAAGCGTGCCGCAAACCCGGCACGCTTTACTTATTTACGCCAGGATCTTTTTCCAATGCCGTTCATTACTGCGAACGATGCCCATCTCTATTACAGCGACTATGGCGCAGGTGAGCCGCTCGTGCTCCTGCACCATTTCCTGGCAACCGGCGAAACTTCCTGGCGCAAGCAGATTCCAGCGCTGGCCGCCTCATTTCGCTTGATCGTCCCCGATTTACGCGGACATGGGCGCAGCGACAATCCGGGCGCTCAGCGTTTGACCCACACCCTGTTGGCGCACGATGTGATTGCCCTGCTGCAGGCGCTGGGGATCACAAACGCTCATTTTGCCGGCGTCAGCTCGGGCGCTATGCTCCTCTTGACCCTGGCCTTGACCGCGCCGACGCTGGCGCGCTCCCTGCTTTTGACGGCTGCCACCTACCGCTTTACACCGATCAACCGTGAGCGCTCCGCGCAGTTCTTGCCGGAGCGCTTGCCGCCGGCCTGGGCTGCGCATTGGCAGGAAATCCACGCGCCGATCTATGGCCCAGACTATTGGCAGGAATTGCTTGCCGCCTTTGTCGCGCTCAACCAGGAATGGGGCGAGGTCAATTTCCCAGCGCCCGCCCGTCTGGCGCACATCACCCAACCGGTGCGCATCATTCATGGCGACCGGGATGAGTATTTTCC
>DAISHS010000204.1:0-7678 GCA_036822415.1 Chloroflexota bacterium | reverse complement strand
GGCGTTCGGCGTCACGCCGACGGCGCGACGCTTCACCGGGTCAACGCGAGGAGGCCGGCATCAGGCTTCTACAGCGCCCGGACATGGGATCCTTGTCTTCTGATTAGAAGCTCTCGCCGCACGCGCACGAGCGGCCCTACAGAAACTGTAGGACCGCTCGCCGCACGCATGGCTTCAGCGCCTGACGCATTGGCTGGCCTGGGGGCGCTCAGTCGCGTTGGGTGATCTCGAACACGCCGCCGGCGCTGCGTCCCCACACGTCAGGGAAGTACATCTCGTAACCGGTGGCCGGCAGCGTCAGGAAACGGCCCGGCAGGCTGGCGCGCATCTGGTAGGAGTAGGTGTAGGCGCCGCGCGGCAGGTAGGTGGCGAACAACGCTACCTTTTCGTCGCGCAGCTCGCTGTGGCTCGGCAGCCAGAAGAACCAGCCATCGCTGCTCTCCTCTGGCTGCAGCTCTGGCTCCTGCGCGGTTGACTGCGTCGTCTTCAGGCTGGTGTCCACCGCCTCGGCCCCGGCCGGCAGCGGATCCTCGATCACGGCGTAGTGCAAATCGCTCGGCACGACCAACGTCAGCTTCACATTGATCACATCGCCCACGGCGGCGGCGGAGATGACCGGGCAAACTTCGCCGGTCTTCTGCCCGCAGTTCGCCAGGCGGTACTCGCGCTGGATGGAAAGGCCGCGGTCGCGCGCCTGAACCTGCTCCACCGGCAGGAAGTAGCGCAGCTGCGCCGAATAGTAGAGACGCCCTTCGCCCGTCTGCTCGCCGCTGGTGTAACGCTCGAAGGCCAGCGCATTGGCCCGGTCGTTGAACATCTCGCTCACCTGCTTGCGCAGCGTCACTGTTTGATCCACGGTCTGCGGGCTGACCGCGCCCTCCGCCCATGACTGACCATTCAAGGTCACCCGGTACGAGTAGTTGCCCTTCAGCTCACCGCTCGCCACCATCCAGTCGGTGAGGGCCAGGATGGACCACACCGTTTCCTGGGTCGTTTCCCAGGCGCCGGCCTTGCGCACCGTCATCAGCCAGCGCACCACGTTGGGGCCAATCGCATCTTCGGGGCGCAGCCGCGCAAACGTGGAGAGGATGATCGCCGTGCTGCGGATGTCGGTGTTCATCGTCCAGTAATCAACGTCCTTCTCCTGCCAGTGGGCGCCGGTCGCGCTTTCGATGGCAGCGCCGCGCAGGTCGTCGAGCAGCGTGGCCGCCAGCGCGCGCAGGCTGTCTGTCACTGCCGCCGTTGGCTCCGGCAGCGCCGGGGTGCTGGGCGCAGGCGTAGCGGTCGGCGCATCGGGTTGAGCCGTCGGGGTTGGCTGCAGCGTCGGGACGGTGACGGTGATGGTGCTGGTGAAGAGCGGCGCCGGCGTGGGCGGAGTGCTTGCCCCTTGCGCCGCGTCCAGCGTGCTCAGGGCCAGGGCCAGGTAGGCCTTGCCGTAGTTGGCCAGCCGCTCGCGCACATCGAACAGGGCCACGCTGCGCCCGACCGAACCGCGACCGGCTTCGGCCAGGACATAGAGCAGGAAGGCCTGCTGGTTGGTCTGATAGCCCGTCAGGTCCTTGGCCGCCTTGAGCTGACGCTCGATGTAGCGCAGGCCACGATCCAGCACGGTGCTGTCCACCGCGATGCCGGCCTGCCGCGCCTGCACCAGGCCAAAGATCACATAGCCGCTGACGAACGGGTTGCTCTCCTCGGCCGCCCACCAGCCCCAACCGCCGTCAATGTTCTGGCGGTTGTACAGGCGCTGCAAGCCCACCGCCACCTGCGACGGCAGCGTGTTCGTCAGATCGGGGCGATCAATGCCGAGCTGCTTGAGCGCCCGGTAGGTCACGACATTGGGCAGGAAACGGCTCAAGGTCTGCTCGGTACATTCGTACTGGTAATGCTCCAGGAAGCCCAGGCCGCTCTGCATACCGGCGGCCAGGGACGGCTCTAGCGTCAACAGCAGCTCGCCCTGATCCTTGATGGCATTGGGCGGCAGCATGACCGACTCTAGGCGCCCCACGCCCTGGTCCACCTGTCCCGATGTGCCGACCACCTCCGGCGTGGTGTAGCGATAGACCGGCAGCTTGAGCTGCACGGCGTCGTTGAGGCTGGCGGCAATGGCGGTGAACTTGACCGTCACCTCGTCGCCTGGCTGCACCGTGACCGGCCAGCGCAGCTTGAACACCCCCTGCGCGGGCACATCCACCGTCTGCTGCGGCGCGGCGCCCAGGTCAAGCCCCACGGCCGACAGGCTGACAGCGGTCTTCTGCACGGCGTCGGTGTTGTTGCTGACAATGGCGGCGATTTCGGCCTGGTCGCCGGCCACGAAGAAGCGCGGCAGCACCGGCCGCACCAGCAGCGGGCGTGAGACCTGCACATCGGCCAGGCCCTCGCCCACGGCCGTGTCGGCTGTCACAGCCTTCGCCACCATGCGCCAGGTCGTCAGGTTGTCGGGCAAGCGCACGCTGACCGTGGCCTTGCCATCGGCGCCGGTCATCACGTCCGCGCGCCAGAGCGCGACATCCGGGAACTCGGAGCGGACCAGCATCAGCCCGGCGTCGCCGCCGCCGCCGCCGCCGCCCTTGGCGCCGCGCGCCTGCTGCAGGTTCATGCGGTCAATGTTCAGCACCAGGGTGGCCGCGGTCTGCACGCCCAACCCACGCTGACGATAGAACGCATCCAGCATGGGCGGCGCCAACGGATCGGCCAGGGCCAGCACGGCCTTGTCAACCAGGGCCAGCGACACTTCCGCCTGCACCGGCTTGCTCAGGTAATCCATCGTCTGGATCGTGAAACTGACCGTGTCACGCGGGCCGAGGTTAGTTGCGCTGGGCGCGATGCTCAGCTGGATCTGCTGCTGCTGCGTCGAAACCGGGATCAGCGGCGTGTAGCCGAGGCGGAACTGCGCCAGCTCGCCAGACGCATCTTGCCCCTGCACCAGCATGACCGACATGAACACGTTGGGGGCATAGATCGGTTCAATGGGCGCCTCGATCGTGGTGCTGTTCGAGGTGAGTTTGATCAGCCGGTGCGTGTAGGTGCGGCCGCGCTCTACTGTGAGCAGGGCCGACACTTCGCCCTGGAAGGGTGAAGGTAACAGCAGACGCGCTACCTCGCCAGGCTGGTAGCTCTTCTTGTCTGGAATCAGCTCCAGGCGGTCGTTGTTGTCACGTCGCCAGCTGACGTACTCGTTAGGACTGCCGCTGACCCACAGGAAGGCGGCGCTGCGAATCGCGCGGCCCTGGCTGTCCACGGCCGCGGCGCGCACCAGGTATTGCCCACCCTTGCTCGGCTTCCAGGAGACGACCGATTTGCCATCGGGGCCGGTCGTCGCGGTTGTCGTAAACACCGGCGTCTCTTTGACCTTGCTGGTCCAGAAGAAGCGGCCGCTGTCATCGCGCTCCTGCACGTTGAACCACTCCGCCTGGGCCACGGTGACGGTCAAGGGCACGCTGGGCGTCGGCTGGCTGTCGGGGTTCACCGTGATCAGGTTGACATCCATGGACTTACCGGCCAGGCCGACATAGTCCGCGGGCATGACGCCGACGTAGAAATCGGCCATGTGCACGACGACGCTGGTCGAGCCGGAAACCTGCTGATTGTTCAGGTCCACCAGGTTCGCCTCGAAGGTGAACTGCTGGCTCTGCTTCGCCTTGGGGTTCTGGGCAGGCACACTGATGACCAGGCGGCCCTGCGCGTCGGTCTTACCGACGCCTTGGGCGATGCGCTCGCCATAGCGGCCGCCGGCTTGCAGGCGCTCCCAGCTGGTAATATCGCTGAAGCTGTAGTTGCCTTCGCCCTTGTAGTTGAAGGAGGCATCGGCGCTGAAGAGCGTCCAGCTGACGGCGCCATCCTTGACTGCGCCGCCAAAGTAGTAGTTGGCCTGGACGGTGACGGTGATCGTGTCGCCCTCACGGTACTCCGGCTGCGCCGCGCTGATGCTCATCTCGAACTCTGGCTTGCGATACTCCGCCACCTGAAAAGAGGTGCTGCTGCTGAAATCGGGCTGCAGCTGCACGTTGATCGAGTAATAACCCAGCGCGGCTTCGTCGGCCAGCTTCAGCTGGCCGTTGAAGGTGCCCAGCGGATTGAGGGGTAGGGTGTCGCGGTAGATCTCCCTGCCAGTCATGTCGCTGATGACAATCGGCACCTGCTTCAGATCGGGCAGGCGGTAACGGGCGTCGTTGTCCAGGCGGACAATGCCCTTGAAGTAGACGGTTTGTCCTGGCCGGTAAAGCGGGCGATCGGTGTAGAGATACGCGGTATAAGGCGCGACGTAGGTCTCGCCGTACAGGCCATCCAGGTTGAAGTTCCACAGGTCCACGCCGTCGGTCCAGCGCGAATTGACGATGCCGAAGTTGTCCTGGCCCGGCGTGCCCA
Source organism: Chloroflexota bacterium (assembly GCA_036822415.1). Lineage (GTDB taxonomy): Bacteria > Chloroflexota > Anaerolineae > SSC4 > Amarolineaceae > Amarolinea. The sequence goes on along the minus strand of DAISHS010000204.1, from coordinate 3,313 downwards.
CGATTGCCAGCAGCGGACGATAGACGTCGCGAGGCTCGAACGTGGTCGTAAACACGCCTTCGGCGTCGGTGACGCCCGCTTGGCGCAGGCCCTTCTCATCCAGCAAGCGCACCGGCGCCTGCCCGATGGGCTGCCCGGTCTTGAGATCGGTCACCCATACCAGGCTGTCGCGCGGCGAGGTCTTGATGAAGGCGTTGTAGCGCGAGATGGCGATGATCTGGCCGGGCGGCTCAGGCGATTGCCCCTCTTGCGGCGCCGGCGCCGGCGCCTCGGGCGAGGTCACCACCAGGTAGTAGAGGCCGGGCGCCAGGGGTTTGTTGTCCGCCAACCGCAGCGGTTCGAACCAGACTTGCGAGCGATTGCGTTCCCCCGGTGGGCTTACGCGCCACTCGCGCAGCAGGTCTTTCTTGTCCATGCGCGCATAACGCTGCGTCGTCCAGCTGTTCTCGCCGGTCAGATTCAAGAACTGCGCTTCGCTCAGCTTGTACAGGGCCAGGTCCACGTTCTTGATGTTGCGGTGCAAAATACTGGCCACGGTGGTGGTGTAGGCATTGTAGGTGCCGACCGGGCCGGCGACATTCAGCTGCACGAAGGGTTTGAAATCGCCCGTGGTAAAGGTCAACACCAGATTGCTGCCCAACGTATGGCCGTAATCGTCGCCCACCGTGCCCTTGAGAGTCACGGTATAGGTGGTGCGCGCGTCCTGCGGCCAGGTGGCAAACAAGCGATTGTCATAGGAATTGAAATAGGTCACGACCTGGGTCGTTGTCAAAACCGGCGTGATCGTCAGGGCGTTTGCCACGGTGGCCTCACTGATCGCGCCGGTGAAGTAGATCTGCACCGCGCCCACCGGGTTCAGGTTGGTCGCGCCATTTGGCGGGTCAGTCTTGAGCACCGACGGCAGGGCGACAACCTTGTAATTTCTGACCTGGGTCTCGCGCAGAGCGCCAACGCCGCCAAATGCCCGCGCGTCCGTGGTCACGGTCAAGGTGTAGACTGCGCCAAAGGTCAGCGGGGCGTCGGGCTTGAAGTTCAGCTCCCGGCTGTCCTGCGTCCAGGTAAACGTGCCGGTCGCCGCGCCCGTGGCGCCTACCAGGCTAAAGGCCGCCTCTGTGCTGGGCCGGTCCATCGGCTGGCTGAACGTGACCGAGTAGGTCTGCGAGGGCAGAATCACACTGACGTTCGGCTCCGGCGTCACCCCCTGCACGATCGGGTTGGTGGTGGTGAAGCTCCAGGCAAACGGCTCGGCCAGGACGCCGCCCGTGGTGTCGGTCAACGTGCTGGTCACGCTAACCGTGTAGGTCGTCGCGGCCAGCAGAGGCAGGTTCGGCTTGAAACTGTAAACGCTGGTGTTGATCCAGCGCCCGCTGCCCTCGACCGCCGGTGTGAAGGTCAGCGGCTGGGGCAAATCTTTCTGTTGATCTATGCTGGTCAACGGCACGACCGGCCGATTGAAGACCAGCGTGATGCCGCTATCGGTCCCAATGTCCTGCGCGCCGTTGGCCGGGTTGGTGCTGGTCACTTCCAAATAACCGACCGTGACAAAGCGAAACTGCAGCGGCTCGTTCATGGACAGGCCAGCGCTGCTTTTGGCGCCGGTCAGGGTGATGTCATAACGCGTGGCGCGCGCCAGCGGTTTGCCTGGCTTCCAGACCAGGGTGTTGCCGGTGACATCGGCGCTGCCCGCAACCTCTGGCTCGATCTGGAACGCGGCCTTCGTGGTGTCCGGATCCATGGCCTGGTCGAAGACGACGCGCACCGGCGCGTCGAGCGCCTGCTCCTCGCCGCGCTCGGGCTGTACGGCGACGACCGTGGGCGGCAAAGGCAGCGGCGTTGCTTCGGGAGTGGCTGCCGGCGGCGTGAGTTTCAGCGGAAAGGGGCTGCTGATCGGCTGCGGCGTTGTGTCTCGCGGCGCAGGCCCAGGCGTGGGCGTCGGTTGCGCGCACGCGCTGAGCAGAGGCCCCACGATCAACAAGACCAGGAAAATAATGTTAATAATTCGTGACTTTGGCGTTTGCATGATTCGCATTGCTTTTTCTCCTACCTTCATCTATCTTCTATCTTGCCTTGTATCTCTGCCCTGAGTCAGCCGACCACGGTAATCGTGACCGGGAGGCTCTGAATCGTCTCCCCCTGGGCAGTAATCCCAACAGCCTGAAACGTATACTCTCCGGCCTGCAGCTGCCACCAGGCGCTGATCTGCGCGGCTTGCTGACGCATCAGGAGGCGGCCATTGACGGTCAGCGTCAGCTCACGCAGCGGCAGCGTGCTCTGCGCCGCAATCTCGATCTGCTGCGTCGCCGCAGGGGCCGTCTGGCTCAAACGGTAGACGCGTGCGGGGTCTGGGCTGCTCAGCGCCAGCGGCGCGCGGACGCCCGTCGTCAGGGTGGCAGGGGCCAGCTGGCTATCGGAGGTCACACTGGCGGTTTGGGCGGGCGGTTGCGCGATGCCGTGAGCGCGCGCCCAATCCTGCAGCTCCGGCGGCAGCACCCAAAAGACCTTGTCCACGCGATAGGCGGGGGGCGTGTCTGGCGTGGCCCGCTGCATGGTGCGGCCATCCAGGCTGATGCGTTGATGCATGGTATCGGCTTGCGTGGGCGCGCAGGCCTGGCCCGGGCAGGCGATGAAAATCTCGCGACGGCGGTACGGACAGGCAGCGGTCGGCAGCATGCCTGAATCAGCACAAATTTCCATCTCCACCAGGCCCGGAGGGCGAACAAAGGGCTGAGGCGGGGTGTTGTGCAGCACCGTCTCCATGAAATCGTGCCAGATGGGAGCCGCGCCGGTGACGCCGCTGACCCCAATCATCGAGGTATTGTCCGCGTTGCCCACCCAAACGCCAACCACCAGGTCAGGCGTATAGCCCACGGTCCAGTTGTCCTTCCAATCGGTGGTGGTGCCGGTTTTGACCGCGGCCGGGCGGTCGCCCGATAGACGCAGCAGGCTGTTGCGGCCAAAGGTGCGCACCCGCGCCTCGTTGTCGCTCAAGATGTCGGTGATCAGATAGGCCACCTGCGGGCTGAGCACCTGCGGCCCAGGCCGGACCTGGCCTGTTCCTGGCAACGCCTGGCCGGCGCTGTCCTCGATCTTCAGAATGGCAACCGGCGCCACACGGCGGCCGCTGTTGGCAAAGGCGCCATAGGCGGCGGTCAATTCCAAAAGGCGCACCTCGCCGCCGCCCAGGGTCAGGGCCAGGCCAAAATCGCCGGCCTGCACGAACGACGAAATGCCCAGGCGCTGCGCCTCGTCCATCAGCGCAGGCACGCCGATGTGCTGCAAGACTTTGACGGCCGGGATGTTGAACGAATTGCCC